>NZ_JACUUB010000035.1 GCF_014859525.1 Marinobacter sp. | reverse complement strand
CTGTCCCAATCGCCCGAAACGACGTTTCGATAGCCCCGGGCTCAAGGCACTCAGGATAGGTCTGTCCGCGCAGGGTCAGGGTTCCCCGCTCGCCTTTACCCCAGAACCGGGTATCGGGATCACCGGGCGCGACATAGAGCGCGCCGGAGGCGGCCACCGCAGGTTTCAAAAGGACTCGGCGATTCAGGTATTCAAGTCCCACCAGATCGCTGCCTTCAGAGCCGGTGATACGGACGTCCAACTGACCACAGCGATAACTATCGTATTCAGAAAGACCCGCAGTCTGGGGATTAGAAGCACAGGCCGCCAACCCAAGGCCGATTGAGGCCACGACGGACAACGGCAAAACTCGTCGCATAAACATGAACACATCCTCTGTTGTTCGAGACTACAGATCGCTAGTTTAGAGATTCTGCAACCGATAAACCACGCTTGTCACCACAGAGACCCACGCTGACAGCCGCCGGCGCAAAAATAGCGCCGGCACCGGCAAGAAGCGTTTATTCCGGTTCGCTGTCGGAGGCCACCGCGGTAATCCTCGTTCCATTCACGGTTTCAAGCACCAACCGTCCACCTGCCTCAAGTCGGTAATTCTGGACATCGCCCAGCAATCTCAGAAATCGGTTTTCCTGGTGCATCAAATTGTCAGGGCAGGCCATTCGAGTGGCTGCCATTTGTGAAAATTCCAGCTGACTGCCCTCGGCACTCCAGCCACCGTGATAGCGATTGCAGGAGGAGTTGCCATATACCCGACCCTCTTCCGCAAAACGGATAGTGACTTCACTGTCAACTTCAACCGGCTGACCGTCAATATCCTGAATTTGCCAGTCACTTCCCGCCAGGTCGAACCATTTTCCCGCCTCTCGTTCCTGGGATAGCGAGCAGCCCCAAAGCGTTCCTGTGACCAGCAGCATCGCCAGGATATTTTTTGCAAGATTCATATAACCCCCCTGTAATAATGAATATTATTCGCAGTCTATGCCTCACCGGTTGGGAATTCGGTGACATTAGCGTTAATCTTGCGTCATTCAGAAACCGGGAGCTCCGCCATGACCGTCAAGCTTTATCAATTCTGTATTTCCCATTACTGCGAGAAGGTTCGCTGGGCGCTGGATTACAAGGCCATCAACTACGATACCGTCAATCTGCTGCCGGGCCAACACGTAAAATCCATCAAGAAGCTAACCCGGGCAGAATCCTCTGTACCCGTGCTGGATCACGATGGCCAAGTTATTCAAGGCTCGGCACAGATCCTCGATTATCTGGAGCAGGCGTTCCCCGAGCGCCCGCTTACCCCAGAGAATCCGGCACTGCGAGAGCAGATTCTGAGCTGGGAGACAAAACTGGATGAGTTGGCAGGGCCCGCCATTCGCACCTGGGTTTACCATTACTTCCTGCAGCGGCCCAAGGTGGTGATCCCTCTGTTGGCGGCGGGAACGCCCTTTTATAACCGCTTTATGCTCAGCCTGGCATTCAGCCGGGTTGATGAGATCATGCGCAACTGGATGAAGATTAATCAGAAAACCGCCGACGCTGCGCAGCAAACCCTGGAAACCCTGATCACCGAACTGGAAGCCATCTACCGTCAGCAGCCTTACCTGGTTGGCGAACAATTCAGCCGGGCGGATCTGGCCGCAGGCGCACTGCTGGCACCGTTATTCCAACCGCCCCAGTACCCGGTGCCCTGGCCCAAGCCGGCAAAAATTCCCAAACCGGTGCAAGCCTGGTTGCAAAACTGGCAGCCCAAACTGGAACCCATCGCCAAGCTCTATCAGCAGCACCGCTGACTGACCATCGCTGTCGGAAACCGCCAGTGTTGCTGGCGCAATAGGACAGTGTGTTCTGTGCCGGCTATGCCATGATAACCGCTGAACAAGAATAGCAGCGGGCTCACCTATGGCGTTAATTGATATGATGCAGGCAGTGCTGCAAGACAGCGGCCTGCTGACACTCTGGCAAACCCTGGCACCCTGGCTGGCCCTGGACGAACGGCAGCTGATCTTTGTGGTCGCCACCCCGGTTTTTGTTGGCGTGGCCGTCTGGGAATACCTGAAAATCCGCCACGACCCCGCTCTGATGGATACCCGGGAGGCGGTTCGCAATTTCATCCTCGGCGCCGGTTATCAAACCACAGAACTGCTGTTTGCCGGCATCATCGCGTTTCCGCTCTACGCTCTGTGTTATCACTACCGTCTGTTTGAGCTGGAACTGAACTGGCTGACGGCGCTGCTCACATTTATCGGTGTCGATTTCTGTTTTTACTGGATGCACCGGGCCAGCCACCGCGTGCGCTGGTTCTGGGCAGCCCATGTGGTACACCACTCGTCTGAACGTATGAATTTTTCCACCGCCATGCGCCAGAATGCCACCAACATATTCAACGGTATGTGGATGTTTTATCTGCCCCTGGCGCTGTTTGGCTTCAATCCGGTCTGGATTGGTGTGGCTTATGCCCTCTCCCTGGTTTATCAGTTTTTCATCCACACAACGCTGGTGCGGCGCCTGCCCGTTGCCGTCGAAGCGATATTCAACACTCCCAGCCACCACCGGGTACACCACGGCCGCAACCCCGGTTACATCGACCGTAATTACGGCGGCACGCTGATCCTCTGGGACCGCCTGTTCGGCACCTTTGCCGATGAAGACGCCAAAGAACCACCCGAATACGGCATTACCCGCCCGGTGGCGTCAAATAACCTGATTGTGCTTTGGACTCACGAATACGTGGACCTGTTCCGCGACATGGCCCAACCCGGCGGATTGTTGTCTCGACTCAAACACCTGTGGAAACCGCCGGAGTGGCAACGCCCGGCCACAAAGGAGCCGGGACCGGACCATGCACAAGCAGACTCTGCAACTGACCAGTACTGACCATCACCGAATGACCGTGACGGTTTCCGAACCCGATCTGGCGGACCCTCACTGCGGTTTCACTCAGACTGTTTGATGGCGGCCGCCACGAAATGCTCAACGAGACCAACGCCAACGATGTCTGGCTACACCCTCTTCAATGCCTGCCTGGCCCGAGTGTTTCACCGACCCTGGCCAGCCAATCGCAAGCTGACACCACCGGCATGGTTTCTGGCCTGTTTAGCCGCTGAGTCGACCGTTCGATGCCGCTAATCTGACGAGCTTCATCCGTCTACAAGGTTGTAATGAGCGTGAGCATTGAACGTGAACACTGGATCACCAGCGGTGATCTGACTCTGTACGCCAAAGCCGAAGGAAACCCCGGCAATACGCCCCTGGTGCTGGTTCATGGCTATCCAGACAACCACACCGTCTGGGACAAAGTGACCGAGCAGCTAAAGCAAGACTATCTTGTGGTTCGCTACGACGTCCGTGGCGCCGGTCGCTCTGACAAGCCGTCGACGATAAGCGCCTACCGAATGAAATGGCTGGCCCGGGACTTGAAGGCGGTGGTCGATGCGATAATCCCCGGTCAACCCTTCCACCTTGTCGCCCACGACTGGGGCGCTATTCAAAGCTGGGAAACGGTCACAACCGGGGCACTGGATGGTCGCATACGCTCCTACACGGCAATTTCTGGCCCGTGCCTGGATCACGTTGGATACTGGATCAGGGACCAAATCACAGCATTCCGTTCCGGAGGCACCGGCAAAGTGCTGCGGCAACTTGCCAGCTCCTGGTACGTCATGATGTTTCAGGTTCCCATGCTTCCGGAAAGCCTTTGGCGAGCGGGCCTTGACCGACTGTGGCCGGACTACCTGAGAAAGCACGAAGAGATAACTGAAGCGCAGTTCAGCCCAATGCAGAAGGCGGATGGTCAATACGGCGTCAACCTGTACCGAGCCAACTTTCTGTCCAAGTTACTGCGACCCGAACCCCGCAAAGCATCGTGTCCTGTGCAGGTCATTATTCCGACCCGCGACGCCTATGTTGGCCGCCAATTGACCGAACAACTGTCGCAATGGACCGGAAAACTGACGCTACAGGAGCTGGATACAACGCACTGGGCACCAGTAACTGAACCCGAGGCCGTCGCCCGCTCGGTGCGGGAATTTGTCAGCGCGCATCACCAATGCTGATGGCTCCGCCACAACGCAAAAAGGCCGCTGTTACACAGCGGCCTTTTTAGCGAGCTTAAACTGGTTTTCAATCAACGGGTACCGTACACCACCATGGTTTTACCCTTCACCCGCACCAACCCCTGATCTTCCAGGGTTTTCAGCACTCGGCCGACCATTTCCCGGGAACAACCAACGATGCGCCCAATTTCCTGACGGGTAATTTTAATCTGCATGCCGTCCGGGTGGGTCATTGCGTCTGGCTCTTTGCACAGGTCCAGCAAGGTACGGGCAACCCGGCCGGTGACATCCAGAAACGCCAGATCGCCCACTTTACGGGTGGTCTGGCGCAGACGCGACGCCATTTGCTCGCCAATAAAATAAAGCACCCTGGGATCTTGCTGCGCAATTTCCCGGAACTTGGTGTAACTGATCTCTGCCACCTCACACTCGGTCTTGGCTTTGACCCAGGCACTGCGCGAATCCATGTTATCGAACAGCCCCATTTCACCAAAAAAGTCACCGGCGTTCAGATATGCCATGATCATTTCCCGGCCATCGTCGTCTTCAATTATGACGGTGACGGAACCCTTGACGATGTAAAACAAGGAGTCACTTTTGTCACCGGCGTAGATAATCGTGCTCTTGGCGGGGTAGCGCCGACGGTGACATTGCGAGAGAAAGTAATCCAGGTGTTTGGTCTTCTGCTCAACCGGCTTGATAATGGTAGCCATAATGCGAGACGTGCCTCCTCAGAGTCTAGCGGTTCCTGATGTTTTTCTGCCCCGCATTTCCCTGCAGGTTTCATGCTTCTTATATATATGGCCAATAACTTATAACAAGAAGGTCTCAATTGGGCAACTCGAAAGCGGATACAACTTGTATCTCAGAGCAATACCTCTTTGGTCTCACGGCACCGGCTGCCGACACCGCAAGACTGTGCTAGCATCCCGGGGTTTACTTCGAGGCAGCCTCGAATCGCCCGCCAACCGACCACCATCCATGGGAGATCCCAATGAAAGCAACCATCGACTGGACCGGGAATGCCAGCTTTAAAGCCACCAGTGGCAGTGGCCATAGCGTGCAACTGGACGGCCCGCCAGACCACGGTGGCGAGAACCTCGGGCCACGTCCTATGGAAATGCTGCTGATGGGTGTGGGTGGCTGTTCCGCCTTTGACGTCATGAGCATTCTGAAGAAAAGCCGCCAAGAGGTCACCGCCTGCCATACCGAACTGGAGGCCGAGCGCGCCGACGCAGTACCCGCGGTGTTCACTAAGATTCACCTGCATTTTGTAGTCACTGGCCACAACCTCAAAGACAAGCAGGTAGAACGGGCGGTCAGTCTGTCTGCGGAGAAATACTGCTCCGCCTCTATCATGTTGGGTAAAGCCGGTGTAGACATTACTCACAGTCACGAAATTCGCGACGCAGGCTAACAAACCCGGGCCTCCGGCGTTGGCAGTTTTCTGCCAACGCCGTTGTTACCAAAAATGTCATTGTAAATACTATTCATTGACACACACGGTATGCATAATACGCAACTTTCTCTGCCGGTCTGCGTAAAAGGTGATCAATTATTATGGAATCCAAACTACAGCTGCACGGGTTCAACAACCTGACCAAGTCTCTGAGCTTCAATATCTACGACATCTGTTACGCACAGACCGAAGAACAGCGCGAAGCCTATATTGATTACATCGATGAGATGTACAACGCAGAACGCCTGACCCAGATTCTGACTGACGTCGTCAAGATCATCGGCGCTAACGTCCTCAACATCGCCCGCCAGGACTACGAGCCTCACGGTGCCTCTGTCACCATGCTGATTGCAGAGCATGAGGTGACCGACGGCAAAACCGATAACGAGGAATCTCCAGGCCCGCTGCCAGACACCATCGTGGCCCATCTGGACAAGAGCCACGTGACGGTTCACACCTACCCGGAAAGCCACCCCCATGATGGCGTAAGCACCTTCCGGGCTGACATTGATGTATCCACCTGTGGACTGATTTCGCCGTTGAAAGTGTTGAACTACCTGATCCACAGTTTTGACTCCGATGTGGTCACGGTCGACTACCGTGTGCGCGGCTTCACTCGCGACGTGGACGGCACCAAGCACTACATTGATCACGACATCAACTCGATCCAGAACTATCTGACCGAAGACACGCAGAACGCCTATCAAATGATCGACGTGAACGTGTATCAGGAGAACATGTTCCATACCAAGATGATGCTGAAAGAATTCAACCTGAATAATTACGTGTTCGGCGTAAACGCCAGCGACCTGGACGCCTCGGAAGCCCAGTCCATCGAAGACCGGTTACGCCGGGAGATGCTCGAAATCTTCTATTCCCGTAACGTGGAATAAGCCGTTTGAAGCGGCGGCCGACACCGGTCGCTGCTTCTCCTTCAGTTTTTTTGATGTGCCCCGCCAGAATTCTGCGTTTTCATCCTCGGCTTGCGCCCGTTTTAATAGCCTTATCGCAACCTGAAGGAGGACGATATGACGCTCCGCGCCCTGAAACAGATCATCCCCGCACTGGATACCTCAGACGGTGCCGGTGTACGCATTAAACGCTCTATTGGCCAACGTCAGAGCGTCCGCATGGACCCGTTCCTGATGCTGGACGAGTTCGGATCAGACCAGCCGCAGGATTACATTGCCGGCTTCCCCAACCACCCGCACCGCGGCTTCGAGACGGTTACTTACATGATCGAAGGTCACATGCTGCATGAGGACCACCTGGGTAACCGGGGTAATCTGCGTAACGGTGGCGTGCAATGGATGACGGCTGGCCGGGGCATCGTCCATTCCGAGATGCCACAGCAGGAGTCCGGCGTAATGCGCGGGTTTCAACTTTGGCTGAACCTGCCCGCTGCTGAAAAAATGAAGCCGGCCGGCTACCAGGATATCCAGCCGGAGGACATTCCGGTCTTCAACCCGCCCGGCGCGTCGGTAAAACTGATTGCCGGGGAAATGACGGTCAGCGGTGCCCGGATTTCGGGTGCGGTGGTCGGCGGCAGTACCCAGCCCATTTACGCCGACATCCACCTGGAGCCGAATGCACAGGTGTGCCTACCCGTCGCAGAACCCTTGAATGCCATGCTCTATCTGTATGAGGGCAACGCTCACCTGGTCACCGGTGATGAGCGCACAGGACTGACCCGGTCCGCTGCCAACGTGCTGGCAGACGGCGACGAGGTAGTGGTGGCAGCGGGTGAGATTGGCGCCAGACTGCTACTGATCGCGGGGCGCCCGATTGGTGAACCGGTGGTTCAGTATGGCCCGTTCGTGATGAACACTCGGGACGAGATTGAGCAGGCGCTGCGCGACTATCAGACCGGGCAACTGACCGCCTGACCCCTACGCAAAGGTTTTACCCGCCACCAGTTTTTGCACCATGGGCCTGATAATCAGGTCCATGGCCAGAGCCATTTTCGGCCCCGGAATTACCAAGGTGTCGTGACGCGACAGGCTGCTTTGAGGAATCACCTGCAACAGCCAGGCAAAATCCACCTCTGAACTGTCTCTGAAGTGGATCACGATCAGGCTTTCATCTTCCGTCGGTACGTCCCTGGCGATGAAAGGGTTGGACGTGTCAACCAACGGAATGCGCTGGAAGTTGATGTGAGTGTGGGAAAACTGCGGCACGATATCATGCACATAGTCGTCCATCCGGTTGATGATGGTCTGGACCACCGCCTCTTGAGTGTAACCTCGCCGATTGGTGTCCCGATGAATTTTCTGGATCCATTCCAGATTCACAATGGGCACCACGCCGATCAGCAAGTCGACATACTGGGCGATATTGACGTTATCGCTGATGAGCCCACCGTGCAGACCTTCGTAAAACAGCAAATCCGTGGCTGCCGGTAAAGGCCCCCAGGGTGTGAACGTGCCGGGCTTGTGGCCAGCCGCAACCAAGTCCACATCCTCGTCGTGAACATATTGCCGATAACGGCCGTTGCCGGTATGACTGTAGTCATAGAACAGGGCTTCAAGGCGATCGATGTGGTTGGCGACAAGCGCAAAATGGTTGCGTTCGCCAAATTGGCCTTTGGCGGCCAATCTGGCCATTTGTTCACGGGTATAGCGATGAAAACTGTCACCGCTGACCATCGCCGCATGAAGGTTCTCGCCAGCAAACAACCGGCTGAAAATCTGGCCCGTGGTCGTGGTACCGGCACCAGAAGAGCCGGTAACTGCGATGATCGGATGGCGCTTGGACATAACAGGCAAGGGTCCTGGGTCAGTTGAGACTGGTCAGTAGTCGCGGTTTTTCAACCACGAAGCCCTGAGCATAATCCACGCCCAGTTGTCTCAGCATATCCAGAACCTCACGGGATTCAACCTGAGAGGCGATGACTTCCCGGTTCATGTAGTGGGCCATGTCAACCATGGACTTCACCATGGCCTGATCGGTCTGGCTCGACATCAGTTGCCCGGTAAACGCACTGTCGATTTTGATCAGATCCACCGGCAATGTTCGCATGAACTGGAAAGAGTTTGGCCCGCTGCCAAAATTCCCCAGGCAGAACCGGCACCCCAGCTCTTTCATCTCCAACATGAAATCCGCCACGGCCTGCACGTCATGAATGGCGGACGCTTCGGTCAATTCAAACCACAAGCGCTCGATAGGCGCGTCTTTTTCGCTGAGCTTTTCATAGATGAACTCCAGCAGGGTCTGGTCGTTCAACGAATGCCCTGACAGATTAATGCAGACACCGCCAACATGGCGAGGGTCCGGACCCCGATCCCTCAGCCAGTCCAGCATATGGCCAACGACCCATCGATCGACCGCCTGCATCCGGTCGTACCGTTCCGCCATGCGCACAAAATCGTGACCCGTGATCAACTGGCCATTGTCATCGTACATGCTGATCAGAATTTCATACTGTGCGGCCATAATGGCCTGAGCGTGGAGCGGAATGATTTTCTGGCAACGCAGCAGCATACGCTCTTCATCCGGATCCGACAGGCTGGCCACCCGGGCTGCGATCTGTTCCTGTCGAGCCTGATCATCGGCGCCCAAGGCATATTCCGATAGCTTGCCGGGCCCTTTCTTTCTTGCGGCGGACAGGGCTTGCTCCGAACTTCTCAGCCAGCGCTCAGCACTTACCAGGGCCGGCAGTTCCGGCGCAAGCCCAACGTTGGCAGACAGCTGATACGAACGACCGCCAAAGGCAAACTCCGCAGACTCGACCGCACCAATCACCGCTTCGGCAACGTCTGTGCCCTGCTCCGCCGCCACCAGCATGGCAAACTCGTTCCCGCCCAGGCGCGCAACCGGCATGCCATCGCCCACATGCTGACACAACACCTCGGCCACCTGTCTGAGAGCCTCGTCACCAGCCTGGGAGCCGGCGGTATCGTTGAGTAGACGGAAACCTCGCAAATCAAGATGCAACAAAGCCCGGCTGTCTTCACGACGGGCCAGCTGCTGCTCCAACATCCGCTCGAATTCCCGGCGGTTCAGCAGGCGGGTCAACTCATCGTGAGTGGATGCCCAAGACAACTGGTCGTATACATTGCGCACCATTCGATCAATACTTTCATCCACCAGAGGTCGCTCATACTGGCTATCCGGAACAATGATGCCCTTACGCATCTGCCGGGCCAGGGCCTCAAGGTCGAGCTCCACCACTCGCATACCCTGGTGATTTACAAACACAAAACGACCAAAGCCACGAGCCACCCAGACTAAACGGATAAACTGGGGGTCGTTGGGGCGGGTCTGATCTCGCAACCAATCCCCGGTGCGCAGCTGCTGAGCACGGTTGACCCAGCGTTGCAGGCTGCGCTGCTCTCGTTCACTCAGTGTTTGCTGGTCGGTCTTGGCCGGATTGGCCGCAGGTATCTCAACCATCTCAGAAGTTTGATCGGGACGACGCACCAAAAACTGCTTCAGCTCATCCCGGATCTGGGATGACGGCATATGATTGCTCGAAATCGATGCCAGGCCATCCTGAATCAGCCGCAACAATTCCGGCAAATTGACACGACTGCCTGGATCATCCGCAAAGGCCAGCAACGAATCAATCACCGTCAGGTAATCCTGCCACAGCTGGCCATCCGGCCCCTGACGGATCCAGGTCAGTGACAGAAGATCTCTCCAACCACCCTCGAGCAGGCTCAGCAATGCTTTAGGCACTTTTCGACCCGCGATCTTCTGATCCACTGCCAGGGCCACCGCAGCCTTGGATTCCGCGACTTTTTGAGCGCCTTCCGCCGCGGCAGTTACCCGTTCCACATTGCGCCGATAGACCAGGTTCTGGCGGTCTATCAGAGTATCCAGTTCACCGAGCGTTTGTTCAAACACACCAGTGTCCTGCTCAAACTCGGTGGCAATTCGATGAATCAACTCATCCACCCGGCGCTGAACCACCGGGTTCAAACGACCACCCCGGGTACCCAACTGGGCAAGGCGATTCATCACACCACGAACCGGACTGTCCTGGTCCTCAAAAAACGCCGGATCCCGCATCACAACTTTCAATACCGGCACTTCCAGCTGGCGCATTCTGGCCTGGGCATAGTCGCTGAGTTTAGGGCTTTCCACCACACTCTTGAAAAAGCGATCAACAACATCGAGAGTTTGTTGCTGTTCATCATCCAGGCGAGTGTCTCCGGCTTCTTTGACCTTCTCAACCACGCGCTCTTTCAGGGGTGTTGTCGCTTCTTCCGGGCCTGCAGCCCGCAGCTGCAGCTCTTGAAGCTCCCGGTGGAACTCTCCGGATGACAGTGGCCGGGCATTGACGGCAAAAGCCGGCGGCTCACTACCACCCTGCTCCAGCCTGCTCACTTGCAATGTGTTGAGCAGGTTCCGCACCGTGGCAAAAGCCGTTTGCGCGGCCCGGGCATAGCCTCGAAACTCCCCGGACAACCGGTTTTTCACCGTTCGCGCAGGTGCATCAGGGCTGATCGACTCCCGGGCCGGGCTATCCACTGGCGCAGGACGAGACTGAACCTGCGCCCGAGGCTGCGTCTTTTCTGGCGCGGGGGCAGCCGATTCAGGTTGGGGGTGTTCACTCAGGTACTTCGACAGATCAAGATCTGGCAAAACACCATGGCGGATGAGGATGTTGTTGAGTTCGCGGTACAGGGGGGCCAACTCTTTGAGCACCGCCTGCTCAAACGTCTTCAGACACACTTTTTCCACGTCTCGGGTAGCTTTGAGTTGCACCAGAGCGAGATGGAAAGCTTCGCACACCAGAGCCGGTCCCAGCGGGTTCTGGTGACCGGTGCGGTTGGCAATGTTTAGTTTATCGAGTCGTAACTTCAGTTGTAGCAGGTCACCCCGGTAAAGGGTATCGGCCCGAGTGACCATCACCCGAATAGTCAGCCAGTCCTCAAATTCGTTCTTGTCGACCACCGACAACTCAGCACCCGGTACACCTTTCTGAGCCGGTTTCAAGGGTGACTCCAGATAACGGCCCATATGGTGCCAGAGCACTCGTTGGCGGGCCTGCAGCTGACCTGAAGCATCCATGTATTCGTTGGCCAGCTGATCGTTCGGTGCCTTCTGTGCTGCTTTTCGGAGTGCCTCTGCGGTTTGCACGAAACAGGCATCCATCAATGGCTCGATAAATCGAGTCACCGTCTTGGCACACTGGTGCAGGACAAACTGAACGCGCTCGCTGGGAGCCCTGAGAGATGAACGGGACTGATCGACTGAGCCTGCGCACATCTGGAGCATCGCACTCACGGCATCCGGATTAGAGCGGGTAAAGTTGACCCCCATAGCGCCATCAATACGCCGCACCGGGCTCACATGGAGTTCGTATCGGCGCTGGCCATCAACACCCCGAAAACGAACCACCAGCTCAGAGGGCTGATGGTTTTCGAAAGCCCGGTCCAGCTTTCGGGAGGTTTCCCCGGAATAGCGAATAAACAGACCGTCCCCACAAAAGTCCGCAATCTGACAGGGCCAGGCATTGCCTTGACCTGCATCGAGCTGCGCGGCGAGTTTTATAGGCTGTCTGACACTGGTTCGGCGCTCTCTCGGATCCATGAACTACCTGATCAATTTATAAGCCGTCTTGGCCGCCAACAGGAAGACATCGGCGAGCATCCCTGATTTTATGGTCTTCACCACCTGCTATGATACGAATGAACGTCAAGAATCGCGCAGTGAACAAGAGGGCTAACGCAGCCTGACAAACACCCGAGCCGAAGGCCGGAAAGAACAACTATCATAACATTTTGATTCATGAGACAGCTTAGTCAGATCTATCTTCTTTTGCTACTGTTAACCGGGCTCCAGGGGTGTACGACCATTGGCTACTATGGCCAGGCTGTCGGTGGTCATCTGTCGCTGATGATGCGTGGCGAACCGCTACAGTCTGTGGCAGCTGACCCTCAAACCGACCCCGAACTGAAACGTAAACTGGCCGTTGCACGGTCCGCCCGTAGCTTTGCCCTGGAGACCCTTAAGCTGCCGGTCGGCAATGCGTTCACCAAGTATGTCGAGCTTGATCGTCCCTGGGTGGTGGTCAACCTGGTTGCCGTCCCCGAATTCGAGCTGGCGCCTCACCATTGGTGTTACCCTGTGGTTGGCTGCCAAGCCTATCGAGGCTACTTCAACCTTGAGCGGGCGCGCAAGGAGCAGGCCCGGTTCAACGATCGTGGTTACGACACGCTCATAGGGGCTGTGACGGCCTACTCCACGTTGGGCTGGTTCAACGACCCACTGCACACCGGATTCACCGACCTTTCCGACGATCGAATGGTCGCGCTGATGTTTCATGAGCTGGCCCATCGCGTGATCTATATTAAAGAAGACACTGCCTTCAATGAGAGCTTTGCAACCGCTGTGGAGTTGGAGGGTCTGAGGCTGTGGCTGGAGCGGGAAAACTCGACGCGTGGCTTTGAGCAGGCATTGCGGCGACTGGACCACCGCAACCGGACGCTGGACCTGGTCAACCACAGCAGCGCCCAACTAAAAGCGCTCTACAGGCAACAAGACACCCTCGACACGAACACCTTAAGACACCAAAAAACGTTGATTCTGGACGAACTGGCACAACACTATGCCACCCTCTCTGAAGACTACCCGGAGCCAGGTCCGTTCGGGACGCCACCGGTACAACTCAATAACGCCAACGTCGCCCTGTTCCAGCAGTACAATCAGCACGTGCCGGCGTTCCGGCAATTACTGCGAGACAACAACGAAGACTTCGCTCGCTTTTACGAAGCGGTAGAGGCTCTGTCCAGACGGGAACGGGCGGAGCGGGAGCAACAACTCACCGCTCTGTCACAGAGGTTTGTAGAACACCTTTGAATTGCGCTGAGCGTTGTAGGACGCCAGTTTGGGACCAGGCAGGTCTTGCACGTCGGTCGGCAAAAAGCCGCGCTCCCGAAACCAGTGCTCCGTCTGGGTGGTCAGCACAAACAGCTTAAGGATGCCTTGACCACGGGCCAGCTTTTCAATCATTGACAGAATATCGTCCCCACGCCCAGCACGCCGATAGGACGGATCAACGGCAAAACAAGACAGCTCGCCAGTGCCATCGTCGGGATAATGGTAGAGCGCGGCACAGCCAACGATGGTGCCATCCCGCTCAGCCACCACAAAGCGATCTATCTCGGTTTCCAGCATCTCCCGAGAACGACGCACCAGCACGCCCTGCTCTTCCAGAGGCTGAATCAGTTCCAGTATGCCGCCGATGTCTTCCACCCGGGCCTGTCGAATTTGCTCATAGTTGTCACCACTGACCAGGGTGCCTGAACCATCTCGCGTAAACATTTCTTCAAGCAGGGCGCCATCTTCGGCATAACTGATGATGTGGGCCCGGCGCACGCCCTTCACGCAAGCGTCACAAGCCGCTTTCAGTAACGCGGCATCATGGCCGGTTACTGTGTTGTCGTTCAGCCGTTCGGAAGCCTGGCGGGCAGACAGCTCGCGGATCAGCGAGCCGTCTTCGTCGAGCAGGCCTTCGTCGTCGATGAACACAATAAGTTTTTCGGCCTGCAAGGCAGCGGCCACTTGGCTCCCCACGTCCTCGTAAGAAAGATTGAAGGCATCACCGGTGGGCGAGTAGCCAAGCGGAGACAGCAGCACGATGTGACCCAGCTCCAGCAATTGCTCGATGCCCCGAGTGTCGACCCGCCGGACCTTGCCGGTATAACCAAAATCGATGCCGTCGAGCACGCCAACCGGTTTTGCGGTGACATAATTACCACTGGTTACCCGGATTCTGGCGTTATGCATGGGAGAGTTGACCAGACCCATGGACAACTGGCTTTCCAGGTAGGCTCTTAACCCGCCAATGGCCTCCATGACCAGTGGCAAGTGGTCGTCCGGAGTGATCCTCAGACCACGGGAGAAGGTCGATTCCAGGCCAGCATCATCCAGCCGTGACTGAATTTGGGGGCGACCACCGAAAGCCACCACTAACCGCACACCCAGGCTGCTGAGCAGGGCAATATCATGAATTATGTTGATGAAGTTCCGGTGCTCGATGGCATCGCCAGGCATGGTCAGAACGACGGTTCGGCCGCGGTGAGCGTTGATGTACGGAGATGAGTGGCGGAATCCGTGCAGCCAGTCGTTCGATTTCAAACCTTTCTCCCTTTCCTTTACAGACAAAACTGCTTGATCAGTCCGCGCAAGATATCCACGGTCGGTTGTAATTGCGACATATCGATAAATTCATCCGGTTGATGGGCCTGGTCGATGGAACCCGGGCCCATGACCAGAGTTTCGAGGCCCAGTTTCTGCAACCAGGGTGCTTCTGTGGCGAAGGCGACCGCATGGGCGGTGTGGCCGGTGAGTTTTTCACAGGCTTTAACCAGTGCCGCATCGGCCGGCGTTTCAAACGGCGGTACACCGTCGAATAAGGGCTCGAAAGTCAGGTTCAGTTGCCGGCGCTCGGCCAGCGGCTGCATCCGGCTCAGAATGGCCTGGCGCAAGGTGTCCATGTTCATGCCCGGCAGCGGCCGCAGGTCAAAGTGCAGTTCGCACCGGGCGCAGATCCGGTTGGGGTTGTCGCCGCCGTGAATGCAGCCCAGGTTCAGGGTGGGCACTTGTACCTTGAAGTTGGGATTTTGGTATTTGTCCTGCCATTCGCCCCGCAACTTGAGCAGTTCACCCATGGCTTCGTGCATGCCTTCAAGGGCGTTGCGGCCGAGACCCGGATTCGAGGAGTGGCCGGAGTGGCCGTCAAAGCGCAGCCGTTCCATCATGATGCCCTTATGCATGCGCACGGGCTTGAGACTGGTAGGCTCACCGATCACCGCGTAACGAGCCTTGGGTTTACCGGCTTCGGCCAGGGCACGAGCCCCGTTCATCGAGCTTTCTTCGTCGGCGGTCGCCAGGATAATCAAAGGCTGCTGCAACGGTTGACCCACGAACGCTTTGGCCGCTTCGATCGCCAGTGGGAAGAAACCTTTCATGTCGCAAGTGCCCAGACCATACCAGCGATTGTCTTTTTCGGTCAGGGTAAAGGGGTCGCTCTGCCAGCGTTTGTCGTCGAACGGAACCGTGTCTGTATGGCCAGACAGCACCAGTCCCCCTGAGCCACTACCGAGAGTGGCGATCAGGTTGTATTTGCCGGGCATGCCCGGCACGTCCAGGATGTCTACCGCGAATCCCATCGGCTCCAGCCACTCAGCCAGGGTGCGCACCACGGCTTCGTTGCTGTGATCCCAGTCCGCAGAGGCACTGCTGATGGAAGGCAAAGAGATCAGCCGGGCCAACATGTCCCGAACACCCGGTACGGCGTTTAGCTTGTCAGTGCCGTGCACCATGTCAACCTCCCGGCCTTTAACTTCACTCCGGACGGCCGCGCCGCCAGACTTCAAATTGCCTGATCGCCCGGATCAGCATCGGATACGCCACTTCACCACCCGCCACGGTACGTGACACTTCCAGCTCACGCTCGCCGACACTGACCAGGCGGCCCACAACCTGATTGTCGTTGGCCAGCGTGACACGGACCTGCCGACCGATCCAGGTTTGAGCATTTTCCAGCTCCTCAGCATACCACCGCTGAACACCCGGATCTTCCCGAGGCACCACCGGCTCCATCACTTCCAGAGGCAGCTGCGGAGTGGGAGCTTCAATTTCCGTCAGATAGACATCCGGCACACCGGCTCCGTTATAGGATACTGGCCAGGCCAACGCGGGCTCTGATTCAGAGCGCACCGGTATACCAAGCGTGGCAGAGCTTGGCTCAAGGGCAAAGATCAGCTCACCACCCTCCATCAGCCATTGGCGATACAGCGCCAGCAACTGATCACTGCCCTGGAAGCCTCGGGCCTGAAGGCCCGCCTGCAGAGCGCTTACAGCGTTCGCTGCCCACTCACTCACTTCCTGCCCGGCTTCCCTGGCGCAGTATGCCGAGAGTCGACGCATCAGACCGGCATCGCGAAAAGTGACACTGACTGGCTCTGCACTGCTCGATAAAGTGGTCGACAAACCGGAAAGCGCCACGCGGGCACCTGGCCACGTCACTTCCAGACTGCCTGTGGCGGCGGTGTTAATTTCCGCCCGCAACCCACTCGCTTGCTGCTCCAGCAACAGGTCGCCCCGAATGGCCGAAATACCCATGCGCATGAGATCACCGCTGCCGAGTTGTTGGCGTGGGTCCGGCGCGCAAGCCAGGGCTACCAAGGGCGATAATCGGGATTCGGCTTCGGCCCCGGCGGTCACCCAGTTCCGGAACATGGTCGGCTCCAGAACCATGCTCGCTTGCTCGACCACCAACCGCCAGGAGGCGGGCAGCGGGCTGGGGTTTGCCAGTGTGGTCAACAAGGCCAGTGGCGATCCGGCATCAAATTCCACCACCCCCAGCACCAACGGTTGGGTTAGCCGAAAGTTTTGCCACTGGGACTGTTTCAGAATCACCCGGCCATCCATGGAGGACCCAATGCTGCCACGCTCAAGCACGCCGGCTTCGGCGAATTCGGTTCGCACTTCTGCCATGCGCTGATCGGTCAACCACCAAACGCCGGCCTTAAAGCCGGCAAAAGTCACAATTGCCACAATGATCAGCAATGACAGCAGGCGCTTCATCCGGTTGCTCCCGGTCAGGTTAATCAGTTTCGGGAGATCAGGGTACCCACACCCTCATCGGTAAAGATTTCAAGCAAACAGGCATGGGCAACACGGCCATCAATGATGTGTGACGTGCGTACACCATTCTCCACCGCACTCAAAGCGCAGCGAATCTTGGGCAACATGCCACCGTGAATGGTGCCGTCTTCAATCAGGTCGTTAACCTGCTGTGCCGTGAGCCCGGTCAGAACCTTGTCGTCTTTGCTCTTCAGGCCAGACACATTGGTCAACAGCATCAGCTTTTCGGCCTTCATGGCCTCGGCCACCTTGCCAGCCACCAGATCGGCGTTGATGTTGTACGAAGCGCCATCCGGCCCGACACCAATCGGCGCGATCACCGGGATCACATTGCTGCGGGTGAGCATGTCGATCACATCCACATTCACGCTGGCCACTTCACCGACGTGGCCGATGTCGATGATTTCCGGGCGCTCCAGTTCCGGTGAGCGGTTCACCACTTCCAGCTTGCGGGCGCGGATCAGGTTGGCATCCTTTCCGGTCAGGCCGATCGCAGTGCCACCCTGAGCGTTGATCAGAGACACGATCTGTTTGTTAACCTGGCCGCCAAGCACCATCTCCACCACGTCCATGGTGGCCGAGTCCGTCACCCGCATGCCATTGACGAAACGGGACTGGATGTTGAGCCGCTCCAGCAGCTCACCAATCTGGGGCCCCCCGCCGTGGACGACGATGGGGTTAATGCCCACCAGCTTCATCAGTACCACATCGCGGGCGAAGCTGCTTTTCAGCTCTTCGTTCTCCATGGCATTACCGCCGTACTTGATGACGACGGTCTTGCCAGTAAACCGTTGGATATAGGGCAGGCCGCGGCTCAGTACCGAGGCCACCTGCATTGCTGTTTCACGATCCAGCGCCATGGTGATGTGTTATTCCTTACTGTCAGAAAATGAGTCTTCTCAGAAATCCGCAACGAGATCCGGAGCGGCTTTGGTTAATTGCTCCCGGAACACCATTTTAATCCGTTCCAGTGCGTCTTCGGTTTCGGCTTCAAAGCGCAGCACCAGAACCGGCGTGGTATTAGAGGCACGACACAGGCCCCAGCCATCAGCGTAGTCCACCCGAATACCGTCGATGGTGCTGATGCTGCCGTCGCCAAACTCGCCCAACTGGCCAAGGCGCTCAATGATCGCGAACTTCTCGCTCTCCGTCACCTCGACATTCAGCTCAGGGGTGCTGATATCTTCCGGGAAGTCATTGAAAACATCCTCACTGTGGCGATCTTCAATGCCCAGAATCTCAAGCAGTCGGGCGGCCGAGTATAAGCCGTCATCGAATCCGTACCAGCGCTCACCGAAAAAGATGTGGCCGCTCATCTCACCGGCCAGCAGGGCACCGCTTTCTTTCATTTTTGCCTTCATCAGCGAATGCCCGGACTTCCACATGAGCGGGCGACCGCCGGCCTCAGAGATCACGCCGGCCAGGCGACGACTGCATTTTACGTCATAGAGAACGTCCGCCCCCGGGTTGCGAGACACCACATCCCGGGCAAACAGCATCAACAACCGATCAGGCCAGATGATTTTGCCGGTGTTGGTAACCACACCCAGGCGGTCACCGTCTCCGTCAAACGCCAGACCGATGTCGGCCCCGGTTTCCTGAACCTTGGCGATCAGGTCCTGCAGGTTGGCAGGTTTGCCCGGGTCAGGGTGATGGTTCGGGAAGTCGCCGTCGATCTCACAGTACAAGGGCGTGACTTCACAGCCCAGTTCCTCAATCAATATCGGGCCTAGCTCGCCAGCGATACCGTTACCGGCATCCACTACCACTTTTAGCGGCGCGGCCACAGCGATATCACCGACAATCCGGTCCAGGTAGGCACGGCGTACGTCTTCTCTCGACTGGGCGCCCCGGCCCGACGTAAAGTCGGCGGTCTGGATGCGATGATACAGCGCCTGGATCGCCTCACCAGACAGAGTTTCTCCGCCCAGCATGATTTTGAGGCCGTTGTAATTAGCCGGATTATGGCTACCCGTCACCATCACCCCGGAACCCGTCTGCAAATGGTGTGTGGCGAAGTACAGCACCGGTGTCGGCACAGCTCCCACATGAATCACATCACAGCCGGTGGCCATGACGCCTCTGGCCAGCGCATCGGCCAGCTCGGGGCTGGAATGGCGGCCATCATAGCCAATGCAAAGTGAACTCACGCCACGACTGGAGGCCTCTGAACCAATGGCCCGACCAATAATTTCGACCACCTCGGCCGACAGCGTTTCGCCGACAATGCCCCGGATGTCATAGGCCCGGAAGATTTCCGGCGAGACATCAACCGAAGGCAACATCGTTTCTTCAACGTCCGGGATGTCTTCATCAAACAGGGAGTCCTCAGACCCACCAAAGCCCAGAACATCCTCATCACCGTCCAACATATCAATGTCGGGTACATCCTTGTCCTGGAACAAGGGCTCTTCGGCTGGCGCTGTCGCGCCCTTGGGTGAGCCAGAAGACGATTTCGGCCGGGCACTTTCGGCGGCCTTCGCCAGGCGTTTTTCAACCATCTGAGACAGTCGGTACAAGACTTCGCCGGTGGACGCCACCATATCCCACCGGAAGGTCGGCAGTTTAACCCGCTCTCCACCGAACACTTTGTGGGACCACTGGATCAGCAACGCTACGTCCTGACGAATGGCTCGCTGCGCACCGCTGAGCAGCATCCAGACCACCACCGCAGCAACCAGCGCCGGCACTCCGATCAGCAGCGCCATGACCAGTGGATCGATCAGAGAAGCCGGCGCGAACGCCGGTTGATAAACCACCGACCAGTCCGGATTCAGTAACGTTCTGGCCTCGGCAGGACCGGAACCACGACCGGAGCTGACCACCGTACGGGAAGCGCCAGAAGCCGCCTGTTGCAACGACAGCTGCCCGCCCAACTGGCCGTTGGCGACCGACAGCCGTGACTGCAGATGCGCGGCGTCGTAGACCGCCAACACACTGCCCACCACCGCGTTACTGACCGGATGCCGTACCGGGGCGGCAAACTGAAGATACCACTGGTCATTCCGTGGAAAAGCGTCCGGCAGCAGTGACTGGCCATTCTCAGCACGTCGAGCTAGTTCAAGGCCGGCAAAACCCAACAGGTTGTCATTGTTTCCCGTCCGGGGAATCGCCCGATAACGGAACACAAACACCGCCTCGGCTCCCGGCAAGGCCGCCTGCAGCTGACGAGACAATGCGTCAAAGTCACCCTGCTCCGATAACTGGTTAGCCACATAGCGCTGGCTGGCCAAGGCACGCACCTGCTCCTGCTGGGCGGCGAAATATTGATTCAGTCGTTGCTGGGCGCTATCCGCCTCAACCACACGGGCTTGCTGATAGCTGCGCTCGGCAGCCGGTTCCACTACCAGAAAATGCAGCAACAACACCGCCACCACACCAGCCAGAACAACAGCCAGCGCTTGATTCATAGCCACCGAGTTGAGTTGCTTGAGGCCGGTGCCTGCGGATTCTGCGGTCCGCTTGCCACCTTTACCGGATTTCTTTTTGGCCTTGTCGTCTGCCACCGGTTCCTGGGCTTTCTTTTTACCGAATTTCATAGTGCTTCCCGCATTTATTGTTACGTCCCGGACAATCGGTTATCCGCAAAGTATAGACGCCGGTCTGCTGAAACGCTGCCGGCTGGCTCAGCTGATACCTGTTGAGCCAAAGCCGCCATCGCCCCGCACACTGGCATCAAACTCCGAGACAACCTCAAAATCCGCCTGCACCACCGGCACCAGCACCAGCTGCGCAATCCGTTCACCCACATCGATGGTGAATGGGGTATGCCCCCGATTCCAGCAAGACACCATCAACTCACCCTGATAGTCGGAGTCGATCAACCCCACCAGATTACCAAGCACAATCCCATGTTTGTGGCCCAGGCCGCTGCGGGGAAGAATCATCGCCGCCAACGACGGGTCAGCAATGTGGACGGACAGCCCCGTTGGAATCAGGTGCGTCTCCCCGGGTGCGATGGTCAGTGCTTGCTTGAGTCCTGCCCGCAGATCCAGGCCTGCAGAGCCCTCAGTTGCGTATTCCGGGAACGGAATCACACCACCGATACGATCATCCAGAATTCTTACCTGCAGTTTTTTTCGATTCATCAGTTCCCGACCTTCTTCGAGTGTTCGGCAATCAGCGCCACCAAATGCGCGGCAATGGCGTGTTTGCTGTCCGGGCCCATAGCCTGCCGACCTTCCGGCCAGAACACCGTGACGGCGTTTTGGTCGCTGTTGAAGCCAAGCCCCGGGGCGGAGACATCGTTGGCGACGATCATGTTGAGCTTTTTGCGTTGCAGTTTATCGGTGGCATAGCGCGCCACGTCGGTCGTCTCAGCGGCAAAGCCCACGGTAAACGGCGCATCTGGCCTGGCAGCGATGGTGGCCAGCGTGTCCGGATTACGTACCAACGCCAGAGACATCGCATCGCTGGTTTTCTTGATCTTGTCGCCGGCACAGGACTCCGGCCGGTAATCCGCCACCGCAGCCGTGGCGATAAAGATATCGCAGCCCTCACCGACCGCGCGCTCCGATTCTCGCAGCATGTCTTCCGCGGTCACTACCGAACGCACTTCAACACCTTTGGGCGCCGTCAGGTTAACGGGGCCGCTGATGATGGTCACCCGGGCCCCGGCCTGGGCCGCCGCGCCAGCAATGGCATAGCCCATTTTTCCGGAGCTGTGATTGGAAATGTAACGGACCGGATCAATCGGCTCACGGGTTGGGCCTGCGGTAACCACCAATCGCTGGCCAGCGAGAGCGCCTTCTGCTTGTTTACCAAACACTTGCTGTACACGCTCTGCAAGCGTCGCGGGCTCGAGCATTCGGCCCGGACCGGTATCACCACACGCCTGTTCACCCTGATCAGGGCCCCAGATGGAAATCTGTGGATCATCGGTCAGCAGCTGCATATTGCGCTGGGTCCGGTGATTCTTCCACATGGCCTGATTCATCGCCGGGGCCACAACGATCGGCGCCTCGGTGGCACAGCACACTGTGGTTAGCAGATCGTCGGCCATGCCTTGGGCCAGGCGAGCAATAAAGTCCGCCGAGGCCGGCGCAATCAGCACCCGATCGGCCCACTTGGCCAATTCGATATGACCCATTCCGGCTTCCGCCTCCGGGTCCAGTAACGAGGTACGCACCGGCTCGCCACTGAGCGCCTGGAAGGTCAGGGGCGTCATGAAGGCTTCTGCACCCGGGGTCATCACAACCCGCACCTCATACCCGGCTTTTTTCAGCAACCGAACCAGTTCAGCACTCTTGTAAGCAGCAATGCCGCCGGTGATTCCCAGCAGAATTCGTTTGGCAGCCATGGGGGCTCCGTATTCCCGTAAAATGAAAGAGTTATAAGATAGCACGCCCGTGCCCGGCAGGCAGCCTGTACCGCCATCCGTTCGTTTACCAAATGTTACTTTTTAGAGTAACCTTTGTAATTCTGAGAACCCGGTGCGGGATGCACCGTCACTTTACCCATCTGCAAGGAAGCACACCATGAACAACTCTGCCTGGCCCGCCGATGAACGGCCCCGAGAGCGCCTGCTTGCCCACGGGCCTGAGGCGCTGTCTGACGCCGAATTACTCGCGATATTCCTGCGCACCGGCACTACCGGCCTGCCGGTTATGGAGCTGGCCCGACAACTGGTCAGCGACTTTTCCGGCCTGCGCGGCCTGATGACCGCTTCTCGCCGGCAATTTTGCGAGGTTAAAGGCCTGGGAACCGCCAAATATGCCCAGGTACAGGCCGCTATGGAAATGGCACGACGGGTGATGGACGAACCATTACGACAGGGCGATCCACTGCGATCTCCGGCCGATACCCGGCGATTTCTCACCAGTCGCCTGGGCACCTATCCTCACGAAGTCTTCGCGGGGCTGTTTCTCGATAATCGACATCGGGTGATCCAATATCGCGAATTGTTCAGGGGCACCATTGATGGCGCCGCCGTCTATCCCCGGGAGGTGGTGAGGCAAGCCCTGGAGGATAACGCGGCTGCGGTTATTTTTGCTCACAACCACCCATCCGGCGTCGCCGAACCCAGTCAGGCCGACATTTCATTAACCCGTCGATTAAAAGAAGCCCTCGGATTGGTCGATATCAGGGTTCTTGACCATATGGTTATTGGTCACGGTGAGGTAATATCCCTCGCTGAACGAGGATTGATGTAGCTGCCCTGGAGATGACCCCGGCAAACTGGACAAAATCCCAACAATTTTTTGCGTTGGCTGGCCAGTTCTGGTATAAAAGCGTCCCTTTCTGGCGGCGTCTGGCGAGCAGCGCTCAGTTTGTAGGCGTGAACCTGGGCAGTTATTGCCCTTGTGCAACCAGAGACGCATTAAATAACGAATTCGTATAGATAGACCATTGCTCAGGTCGGAGGCAAGTATGTCCAGAGTTTGTCAGGTTACCGGTAAGCGTCCGGTCACTGGTAACAACGTATCGCACGCGATGAATCACACTCGTCGTCGTTTTCTGCCGAATCTGCAGAACCACCGCTTCTGGGTTGAGACCGAGAAGCGTTTCGTGAAGCTGCGCGTATCCACAAAGGGCATGCGCATCATCGACAAAAAAGGCATTGACGCTGTGCTGGCCGATCTTCGTGCCCGCGGCGAGAAAGTATAAGGAACCGCATCATGCGTGAGAAAATCAAGCTGGTATCTTCAGCAGGCACTGGTCACTTCTACACGACCAACAAGAACAAGCGTAACACTCCGGAAAAAATCGAGATCAAAAAGTACGATCCGGTTGTCCGTAAGCACGTTGCGTACAAGGAAGCCAAGATCAAGTAATTGATCCTGCCTCCACAAAAAAACCCGGCCAGTGAGCCGGGTTTTTTTGTATATTCGAATAACTTAATAGGCTTCGAGGTAGCCTTTGGGTAACGCAATATCCATTGCGATCGGCAGATGATCCGACACCGGATAGCTGACCACTTCCGCACGACGGATCTCCAGCGAGGGGCTGACCAGAATATGATCCAACGCCTTTTCCGGCCGCCAGCTCGGGAAGCTGTGCGCCGTTCCGGGCAACGGAATCAAGCCACTCTCCTTTAACGGCGTTTGCGTCAGAAGCTGCTCGGCATGGGCGTTCATATCGCCCATCAACACCACGTGCTGATAGTCAGAAATCAGATCACGAATATAGCCCAGCTGCCTCTGCTGTGCCGACTTGTTAAGCGACAGGTGCATCTGCACCAGTATCAGCGGATCGTCCGTCGCTCCGTAGCGCGCAATAATGGCGCCACGCCCCGGAATCAGGCCCGGCAACTTGTACTCCGTCACATCCAGCGGCCGGTAACGACTCAACAGGCCGTTGCTGTGCTGGGCTATGTGCCCCATATTGCGGTTCAACTGCTGGTACCAGTAGGGAATACCGGCCGCTTCAGCCAGATACTGGACCTGATTGATATAGCCACTGCGCAGACTGCCACCATCGCACTCCTGCAAGGCCACCACATCGTACTGACGAAGCAGGGTCGCAATACGGTCCAGGTTCTCGATGCGCCGGCGATTAGGCAAGAAATGCTGCCAACTGCGGGTCAGATAGTGATGATAAGACGACGTGTTGATGCCCACCTGGATATTGAAGGTGAGCAACCGGATGTGACGGTGAGCCTCAAACTCGGGCACATGTTCGCTGCCCGAGCTGGACCCACGAGGGCCGTCCTGCCCTTTCAGGATTCCATTGAGCTGACTTCTGATCCGCTTATACATAGCCAGGGATTCCCACGCCGAGACTGAACGCGCCCATCCGCGACCGGCTTCGCTTAGCGGGCCGCAGCACTTTCCTGCGCAACCAGATAATCGAGAATGTCCAGAACGGCTTCGTGACCACCGGCCATCGAAGCGCTGACCACATACTTACCATTAACCAGCATAGTCGGCGTGCCTGTAATGCGCGCACCACGAATCTTTGCTTGAGCCTGCTGTACCCGGGCCCGAACACCAAAACTCCGATAATTGTTCAGAAACTCCTCGGCGTCCACGCCGTACCCGCTGACAAAATCGGCCAGAGCTTCTGGTGTATTCAGCGGCCGACGCTCACCGGCCAGGGCCGTGTACAACGCATCATGCACTTTATCCAGCTCGTCCATGGCTTCGAGCGCGTAGAAGGCGTAGGCATGGGGCTCCCAGCTCTGGCCCAACGCGGCCGGCAGCTTTACAAAGTTGACGTTATCCGGCGCTTGCCCACTCCAGGACTCAATCAGGGGCTTAAACGCGTAGCAGTGAGGGCAGCCATACCAAAACACCTCAGCAACCTCGACGCCACTGTCAGAGGCGGTGCGAACCGGATTTTCCAGCGTGCGGTAATGTGTGCCGTCTCGCCAGGATTGAGCCTGAGCAAGCGCACCGAAAGTCATTGAAACGACCAAAACTACAATTGTGCCTAGAGTTCTTATCATCGGGGATCTCCGAGTCCTGGATTCTGTTTATCAGAAAGATTATGACCCGGCAACGCTGAAAAGTTCCACTGCCGGTGCAAGAGGAATAATTACGGAAAGGTAAGTAGCAAAAACCCCGCTAAGGCGGGGCTTTTGTTATGTCCAACTGCGAACCCGGATTCAGTTCAGGCCAGAAACGTAGTTAGCCAGCGCTTTGATCTCGGCATCGTTCAGTCTTGACGCAACATCCATCATGATCGCTGCATTCGCGCCGGCGGCACGCTCACCATCACGATAGGCTTTCAGTTGCTTCTCAACATACGCTGCATTCTGACCGCCGAGTGCCGGGTAACCGGCAGGCTCATTACCCGAGCCATTCGGGCTGTGACAGCCAGCGCAGGACGCCACGCCTGTCGCCATATTGCCACCCCGGTACAGCGCCTGACCGCGCTCGACCAGCTCCGGGTCAGCCTGAGCTACCACCATGTCCTGCTCATTGTAATAAGCAGCCAGGTCCCAGAGGTCCTGATCAGACATATTATCCAGCAGGCCGGTCATCTCCGCGATCGGACGATCTCCGGTTTTGATATCCACCAACTGCCGGTACAGATACTTTTCACCAATACCCGACAACTTCGGATACACAGCCATAATCGGTTTGCCACCGCCCTCGCCATGACAAGCCGCGCATACCGCTGCGTTCTGTTCACCTGCTGCTGGATCTCCTGCCCCGTGAGCCATTGCTGTTAGGCCAACTCCGAGAACAACTCCTGCGATCAGTCTTTTCATGCTCGCTCCGCTTCTCTCATCTTTGTATCTTGAAAGTATTCTTTGTGGTCCAGCCGGCAGGCACTGAACGATCTGCCTCAAAACCGGGACTAACAGTGGCAGCGCGCAGCGCCCCACTTGAATTTGGTGTAGCATTATACATTAATCGCCGATAACTGAAATCCAAAGGAACACCAACCGTCGTGGACTCTGACCTGACCCCCAAAAGCGTTTCCTTCAACAGTGCTCGATTTTTGATCAGCGCCTCCCGGCTGGACGAGTGCCCGCCAGACATCGGAGCCGAGGTTGCCTTTGCCGGACGCTCCAATGCTGGCAAGTCCAGCGCCTTGAATGCCATCACTGTCAACGGCAAACTGGCCCGCACCAGCAAAACCCCCGGTCGCACCCGACTGATCAACTTTTTTACACTGAACAAAGAACATTGCCGCCTGGTTGACCTGCCCGGTTACGGTTATGCCAAAGTTTCGCGAGACATGAAAGACGACTGGCAAAAGCATCTGGGCCATTATCTGAACGACCGCCGCTGTCTTCGCGGCCTGGTGCTGGTTATGGACATTCGCCATCCGCTCACCGATTTCGACCAAATGATGGTGGAATGGTGCGAACATAACAACCTGCCCTTGATGATTCTTGCCACCAAAGCTGACAAGCTCAAGTTTGGCCAGGCCAAGACCGCCATGCTGGGAATCGCCAAAAAATTAAAAAGCTATCAGTGCGTGGAACAACTGATCATGTTTTCCTCCACCTCCAAGCTGGGCCTCGACGATTGCCGTAACGCTCTGACGGAGTGGCTGGAAGCCCCGGAAGAAGACGCCCCCCTGTAATACGAAAAAACCGGCCTGCCATCAGGCAGACCGGCGAAACGTCAGGGTTTGCGACGTACCTGAGAACGCTCTCAGGAGACGCAGGGAATGTCCGGCTCCCTGCGTCACTTACTTTGAGCCGCGCTTTCACAAAAAGTTCAAAACTTGATCGATTTTTAACCAGATTATTATCTTGCCCCGCCCGCAACACTTGCCTGACGGACCACTTGATCTTGAGCAACCGGCAGCGTTGGCCGGTATTTTTCCCGCAGCACCAGCACCCGCTCCCGGTACTCCGGCGTCAGGTAGGGCAGCTCCAATGTCAGCACTTGGTAAATACCTTGTTTGAGCTCTGTGAGCGTCAGGTTCGACTGAGCATCGGCGGCGTGCGCTGTTTTCAGGAAGGCCATCCAGTTGGTGATGACCAGCCAGACATTGAGTGACATGGCGGAGCGCAGCTCCTCCGGCTGCGGCGCGATGATACCGCCCTCTGCTAACTTGCCGAAGATCCGGTCAATGGCCGCCAGGCAGCGGTTGGTAAACTCCCGGTAGTCCTGGCGCAATCTGGGATCGCTGTCGAGCAGGTACTCCAGATCCCGGTGAAAAAACCGGTAGCTCCACAGGCCATCAAATACCGACTCCAGATAAAACGTCAGGTCCTCCAGAGTGAGCCCGCGGTCTTCCGGAATATCCAGGTAGTAATCAACCAGCTTTTCATATTCCTGGAAAATATCGTAGATGATGTCCGACTTGTTGCGAAAGTGGTAATACAGGTTGCCCGGAGAGATCGCCAGGTGGGCGGCAATATGATTGGTGGTGATATTACGCTCACCCCGCTCGTTAAAAAGCTCCAGGCTGGATAGCAGAATCTTGTCTCTGGTTTTCATCGTCCCGCCGATGGTTGTTGTTATCTGCATCACGGATGGCCCAATGAGCCAACCGGCATTTCTTGACTGCCTAGAGTATATACTCTAATAATAGCCCCAAGCGCAAATCGACCAGATTTTGGCCAACCAAAAATGACAGGCTGCGGGAACTTGCCCACAGCCGATGGGAGAGAAACATGGGTGCCACCGTCGTCCAGCTCACCGAGAGCAAAAAGCAGATTCAACACACTCACCGCGTATTCGAAAATCAGAAGAAGGCCTTCCGGAGCAATCCAACGCCCTCTCTGACCGAGCGCAAGGAAAACCTGAAACGCCTCAAGCGCGCACTGCTGGCCCATCAGGATCGTCTGGTAGACGCCATTGATCGGGATTTCAGCTGCCGATCCAAAGACGAAACGTTGATTGCCGAGGTCATGCCCTCCATCCAGGGGATCAATTACTCACTAAATCACCTGAGCGACTGGATGAAGCCTTCCAAGCGCCATGTTTCGATGTTGTTCCAGCCTGCCAGCAATAAGGTGCATTACCAGCCCAAAGGTGTGGTCGGTGTCATCGTGCCCTGGAACTACCCGCTGTATCTGGCTGTTGGCCCGCTGGTGGCGTCTTTGGCGGCGGGTAACCGTACGATGATCAAGATGTCGGAATTCACCCCGCACACTTCGGCGCTGTTCAAGGAAATTATCGAGTCGATGTTCCCGGAAGATCTGGTCGCGGTGATCAATGGCGAAGCCGATGTGGCCGCGGACTTTTCCCAGCGCCCGTTTGATCACCTGTTGTTCACCGGCTCGACCACAGTCGGCAAGCTGGTGATGCGGGCAGCAGCCGAGAACCTGACACCGGTCACTCTGGAGCTGGGCGGCAAGTCGCCGGCCATTGTGTCACCAGATGTACCAATGGAAGATGCCGCCCAGCGCATTGCCTTTGGCAAGGCCTTCAATGCCGGCCAAACCTGTGTGGCGCCGGATTATGTTTTGTGCCCGGCGGATCGGGTGCAGGGGTTTGTCGATGAGTTCCGCGCCCGGTTTGCGGAGATGTACCCGACCCTCCGTGACAACGACGATTACACGGCGATCATTAATGACCGTCAGTATCAGCGCCTGCAAGGCTATCTGGACGATGCCCGGGCCAAGGGTGCGGAGCTGGTCGAGATCAATCCGGCCAATGAGAACATGAAGGATGGCACCCGCAAGATTCCGCTGACGCTGGTACTGAAGACGACGCCGGATATGAAGCTGATGCAGGATGAGATTTTCGGGCCGATCCTGCCGGTGGTCAGTTACGGCAATCTGGATGAGGCGATTCATTACATCAATGACCGGCCACGGCCGCTGGCGCTGTATTTCTTCGGCTACGACAAGTCGCATCAACAGCATGTGGTGGACAACACACTGTCTGGCGGCATGTGCATCAACGATGCGCTGATGCATGTGGCGCAGGACGATCTGCCCTTTGGCGGCATCGGGGATTCGGGCATGGGCCATTACCATGGCCGCGAAGGTTTCCTGACCTTTTCTCATCACCGGGCAATCTTTACCAAACAGAAGTTCAACAGCGGCAAGTATGTGTATGCGCCGCACGGAACGGCTGCCCATCGGATGGTTTATAAGCTGTTTATTCGCTGAGTTTCTGCACTCTGGCCTGT
>NZ_JACUUB010000115.1 GCF_014859525.1 Marinobacter sp. | reverse complement strand
GAGCATCGCCCTTACAAGGCGAGGGTCGGGGGTTCGATCCCCTCACCACCCACCAGATATGAAAAAAAGCAGGTCCATTGGATCTGCTTTTTTTTGTCTTCCTGAAAGTAACCTCACCGAAGCAGCACCAAAAGGCCAGGCGCAACCTTTGCCCGGCCCTGCGTTATTCGAGCGTAGTTATTTTCCGATCAGAGACTGACCGCACACACGCACCACGTTGCCGTTCACCCCGGCAGACGCCGGGCTGCAGTACCAGCCGATGGCCTCTGCCACGTCTACCGGTAAGCCACCTTGAGAGAGGCTGTTCATGCGCCGGCCTGCCTCCCGGATGGTGAAGGGCATGGCCGCCGTCATCTGGGTTTCGATAAAGCCCGGAGCGATGGCGTTGATGGTGACACCGTTCTTCAGCTGTTTTGCCATGGCCTCAACATAACCGATTACACCACTTTTGGCGCAGGCGTAGTTGGTCTGGCCAAAGTTGCCGGCAATGCCGCTGATGGAGGAAATGCACACGATGCGGCCGTTGTCACGCAGCAGCTCCCGGTGCATCAGTTCTTCGTCGATCAGTTCTTCGGCGGTCAGGTTGACCGCGATGGTCATGTCCCAAAAATGCTCAGGCATATTGCCCAGGGTTTTGTCGCGGGTGATGCCCGCGTTGTGAATCACCAGGTCTACCCCACTGGTTTCCTTGGCAATAAAATCTGCAATCAGCTTGGGGGCCTTCTCGTCGGTGATATCGCAAGCCAGGGCCTTGCCTTTGATCGCATCGGTTACGTTTTGCAGGTCTGCCATAACCGCCGGTATGTCGAGGCCAATCACCGTAGCGCCGTCCCGGGCGAGGGTTTCAGCAATGGCGGCACCGATGCCGCGGGAGGCGCCAGTCACGAGGGCGACCTTGCCAGCCAGCGGCGCGACCGGGTTGCTTGCCTTGGCTTCGTCCGCTTTGCCGATGCGAACCACCTGACCAGACACATAAGCCGAGCGGGCCGACAGGAAGAAACGAACGCTCGAGTCAAGCTGGTTTTCGGCATTGGGCGCCATCCACAGCAAGTTGGCTGTCGAGCCTTTCTTGCCCACCTCCTTGCCGACGCTGCGAACAAAGCCCTCCAGTGCCTGTTGGGCTGCAGCCTGGGGGGCTTTCCGGCAGGTGTGCGGATCTTGCCCGATCACCAGAACGCGGCCGTTGGCGGCCAATTTGCGGATGGTCGGGTGAAAAAAGTCATACAGTGCGCGCAGTTCCTGAGGGGATTTAAGGCCGCTGGCATCAAAGACAAGCGCCGAGAATTTTCCAGTCACTTCGCCGGACAGATCCAGGGCCTTGGCTTTGTTCCCAGCCAGGGCTGAGTCCGCAAGGGTGCCGAGGCCAGTGGCATGGTGCAGGTTGGCGGGGCTGGCGCCGATGATCGAACCAAGCGTCGCCATAGCTCGGGCACCGGCACCGGCGCCTACAAGTACGTCCCCTTCGATAAAGGGCTGGTCTACTCGCTTAAGGCGCTTCAATGGTGCCGGAGACGGCAAGCCGAGGGACTGCGCGGCGGTTTTACCAACGGGGGTGTTGACCAGTTTCAGGTAGATGTCAGACATGATTTCGTCCTTGTGAGTTCGTGAGAATGCAATGGTCTAGAGGTTAAGGATTTTGTCGACTAATGGATTGACTCAATGCCTGTAGGCCGTTGTCAGGCGTGCCAATACCTGTAGGCGGTTATCGGGGAGGAAGCGGTTTATGCGCCGTTATCCGGAGCATAAACCGTGTGTTGCGGATAATGTGCGGAAGGGCCTGGCCTACCGGTTGGTCCCTTGGCTCCTGATGCCAGCGACCGCGCAGACCAGACCAATCACGACCAGCGCCGCAACCACCCACGAGGGTACGTAGAAGGTATTGTACACATCCCAGCCGAACAGTTTCAGCAGGTCAGAAAACTGCGTAGTCGCGCCAACCAGATGGCCGCCAATGGTGCCGGTGGTTGCAAAGATGGACATGCCGGTAAGTGCCAGAACAACCAGCACCCATTTGCGAGCGCCATCGAACGCGCGACTGCCTGTGCGCCAAACCAGAACGGTGAGCATGGAGAAGATGCCCAGTGACCAGAGCGCAGTCAGAACGTGATTCCGGGCAAGGGGGCTGTAGATGACTGCGTCCAGCGTCCACACCAAAAAGCCGCTGGCAATGGCGACGCATGCCGCCAGAAGGCTGAGCACAAGAATCGGCAGCAGTCCCGCACGGCTGATGTCGGCAAACCGACCGTTGAGGAAGCCGCCAACCAGGATCATCAGTGTCGCCAGTGCCCAGAAACCCAGAGGGAAGTGGACGAGCATGTGGTGAATACCGCTCATGAGCGTTCTCCTCCAGGGTTGGTGTTTTGGGTGGGGAATGCCTTAAGCAGGCCGATGGTAACGCCGAGCATAGCCAGTAGTCCCGCGATTAATGTCATCAGCCACTGGTTGATAATTTTGTCATTAAATTCCATTTCAACACCGTAGATGGCCAGTTGCCTTTCGCTGTGACGGGCATGCACCGGCGTGCCCTCTTTGATGTCCTTGGCGCCGGCATGAGCCTGGCTGATCAACAGTGGCCAGTTCACCTGGCCGGGATAGAACAGCGTGACCTCTTTCCAGTTGTTGCCCCAGTCGGGCTGGTTGCCATTAAACGCCATGGCTTGCAGGTCGGCTTCTCGCCCCATGCCGAGGGAAACCGGTAGAGACACCAGATGCCAGCGGCCGCCAGTGGCGTTCCTGTGAATGGCAAAGGCCGCCGAGTAGAGCCCCTGGTTTTTCAGGATTTTGTCTTCGGTGGGTGAGCCGGTATCCAGCAGCCGGGACAGCGTTACATCCCAGTAGCCCTCGTTCCAGGTGGCCTTCTGCTGTACCTTGATGTCGCCCCGGGAGCCTTCTGCCTGCAGAAGGTAGCGGCGGGGAATGACATCGCCATTCTGCCAGGCATGGCTCGGGTCAAAGGGCACGGCGGTAGTGTCTGACAGGAAGTAAGCGCTATCTGTGCCGACCTGGCCGTTCGGAAGGTCCTCAAGACGAAGTGCATGCTGCCCTGTGGTTTCCGGGTTGAACATCCACCTAGGGGTTTTGGTCTCGCCATTCCAGTTGGTGCTGTACAGGCTGGTGCCGCTGTCACTACGCCGTTGTTCGCCAATGAACTGATCATCCGACAAGTCCATAGGGTTCGAGCGATGGGCACGCCAATGCCAGAGGTCCAGGAAATAGCCGGCCTCGCGCTGGGCGGTCAGCGTGTCCGGTGAGCGCACACTGGCCCAGTCAGTCACGTCCAGGCGGGTTCCCGGCAGGGATTTGGTGACCTCTTCCGGGGCTTCCTTGGTAAAGCCGGCGACACCGGCGCCAACCGTGATGTAGCCACCGTAACGGTCAAAGCCCGGAACACTGCCATCGTCCAGCATCATCGATACCCGATCTTCGTGGAAGCCCTCCGGGTTGGGGCCGGGCATGTCGCCGCCTTTTCTGATCCATTCGCCGTCCTGATAGACCAGAACATCGTGCAGGAGGTGGGGGCGACTGGCTGGCCAGCGGTAACGAAAATACACGTGGGTTTCGTTAAACGCAGCTTGCACTTGCATCGGGATGGTCAATTCCTCCGGGATGGAGATGTTGCGGTCCAAGTCATTCTGGATGATCCCGTTACCATGAGTTATCCAGGCCAGACCCAGTGCGAGGGGAAGCCCCAGCACCAGCCAGGCAGCACGGCTATTTCTTTCCATGATGAATTCTCGTTTTTCTTGCAGGTAAGTTAGATGTTAACTCAGTGTTAACGAAGTTTAGTAGACAAAAGGCATGTTAGTTGACTCAATACCTTCAGTAGGGTGTCAGAGGTGCCAATGAGGCTTGGCTGGTTGCCTTTAGACTGCGTACCATGCTGTCTAATCACGCATTATTCATACAGAAGGAAACAATCAATCATGGCTGAGTCACCCAAAACGCCCCAGAAGAAAGCCCCGGTGCAAAAGCGCGCCGGCAGCGCGTCCGCAGACATTCGTCGCGTCGCCGTGATTGGCGGTAACCGTACGCCGTTCGCCCGTTCCAACACCGCCTACAGTAAAATCAGCAATCAGGAACTTTTGACTTCCACGCTGCGCGGTCTGGTTGATCGATACAACCTGCAAGGCATGCGCCTGGGTGAAGTCGTGGCCGGTGCAGTGATCAAGCATTCCCGGGACTTCAACCTGACCCGGGAATCCGTTCTGAGCTCCGGGCTGGCGCCGGAAACCCCCGCATACGATATCCAACAGGCCTGCGGTACCGGTCTGGAGGCCGCCATCCTGGTAGGCAACAAGATTGCACTGGGCCAGATCGAGTGTGGTATCGCGGGTGGCACGGATACGACCTCGGATGCCCCGATTGGGGTCGGTGAGGGCCTGCGGAACATCCTGCTGGACCTGAACCGCGCCAAAACCACCACCGAGCGGCTGAAAATTCTGAGTCGTTTTCGCCCCGGTCACCTGGTACCGGAAATCCCGGAAAATGGTGAGCCTCGCACTGGTATGTCGATGGGCGAGCACTGCCAGGTCACCGCCAAAGAGTGGAGTATTGCGCGTGAAGATCAGGATCGCCTGGCCTGGGAGAGCCACCAGAAACTGGCGAAAGCCTACGAGGAAGGCTTCTTCGGAGACTTGATCACGCCGATGGCGGGCCTTGAGAAAGACAATATCCTGCGCCCGGACACCACCCTGGCGAAGCTGGCCACCCTCAGGCCGGCGTTTGATCGGGACAATGGCACCATGACAGCCGCCAACAGTACGGCACTGACCGACGGTGCTTCCTGCGTTTTGTTGGCCAGTGAGGAGTGGGCTAAAGCCAACAACATGGAAGTGAAAGCCTGGTTGACCTTTTCTGAAGTGGCTGCGGTTGACTTTGTCGACAAGAAAGAAGGCCTGTTGATGGCGCCGGCCTATGCGGTACCGCGTATGCTCGCGAAAGCTGGTCTGACCTTACAGGATTTTGATTTTTATGAAATTCACGAGGCCTTCGCCGCCCAGGTATTATCTACGTTGAAGGCATGGGAAGATCCTGGCTTTTGCAAGGAGCGCCTCGGGTTAGACAAACCGCTGGGCTCCATCGACCGTGCCAAAATGAACGTTAAGGGTTCTAGCCTGGCGACGGGCCATCCGTTTGCGGCCACCGGTGGCCGCATTGTGGCGACTCTCGCCAAGTTGCTTGAGGAAAAGGGAAGTGGCCGTGGGTTGATTTCTATCTGTGCCGCTGGTGGCCAGGGCGTTACTGCTATTCTGGAGCGGTAACTTACGGGAATGTGGCGATTTCCTTTGACAGAATACAATCCACGCCGTATTATGCGCACCTCGTTGATCGGGGCAACCCGGTAAACAACCAGTTTGATGCGGGGTGGAGCAGTCTG
>NZ_JACUUB010000034.1 GCF_014859525.1 Marinobacter sp. | reverse complement strand
GCCTGAAGAAGCACGGCCTGCGGTCCAGCCCGAACTGGCAGCCGAGACCCCGGGGCCGCCCCAAATCCAGCTTCCTGATGCCGGCACGGCGGATATCCGCCAACAGATCCAGGCCCTGAGAGACTCTCTGGAACAACGCCTGGTTGCGGTTGAATCGACCCGCGACCGCCTGTCCTACGCGGAATCACTGCTCAACCGGCTTCAAGATGAGTACAGCAGTTTCCAGCTTCGCCTGGAAAAAGCCGGCCTCAACCTGACCGGCAATTACGCCAATCTTCTTCAGCAGCGGCTTGAACGGCTCCAACGGCAAGGCATTGCGGAGGATCTGATTCGTGATATTGAAAACCAGTTATCGACAGCGCGCGAAGAGCAACTTCGACTGGAAGAGTTCGAGGCCATTATCGATCCCGGCGACGATGCCCGCGACCAGCTAAGAAGTCAGAGAGCGGTCCTGATCCGCCAGCTGCACAAGGCGGTCACCGAACACATCCAGGCGTTGAACGAATATTTCAACACCGTATCCGCCTTGAAGGAACGCGTAGAGGCCTACAAGCTTCTGTTGCAACAGCGCCTGTTCTGGCTGCCCAGTGCGCCGGTGGCAGGCGCAGACACTCTCACAGAACTGGTCACCGCGGCAGCCTGGCTTGCCGGACAGCTTCGTCTTGATTCGCTTAACTCCGCGATTACTGAGTCGGTCAAGAAACGTGGCGGGGCCGTCGCGGTTCTCATGGCCCTTTTGGCGCTGCTGCTCACCAAACGACGAGCCATCAAACGCAATCTCAGGGCGAACAATCAGTATGTCGGGAATGTTGGCCATGATCGCATCAAGCATACGCTGTATGCGTTCGCCAACAGCGTGTTGCTGGCACTGCCCGGTGTGCTGGTATTTGCCATCGCGGCACTTTTGCTGAGGGAGGGCAATGACTTTTTCTCCGCTCTGGCCAATGGCCTGACCATTGCGGCCGTTGTCATCCTGCTGCTGGCAGTCATTCATAACGTGGCCCGCGAGGGCGGATTGGGAGACACCCATTTCCACTGGCACATCGACTCACTGCGCGCCCTTCGCCGGGAACTGCCATTTCTACTGGCGGTTATTATCCCGATCACCGTGATCATGCCGACCACCGCAACACCGGAGGGTTCCGAGTTTGTGAACAGTCTAGGGCGCTTGCTGTTCACCGCCGTATCGATCGCGCTTTCGACGTTCGCCCATCGCATCATGAGCGCGGTCCGGGCCGACCGGCCAGAGCGCAAGCGTCTGCTGGTCCTGCATGTCCTGGCCGTTGCCACGCCTCTGGTACTGGTGGTGGCATCGCTACTCGGATATCACTACACCGCTCTGGAACTGGAGCGGAACCTGTTCATCAGCATTTGCTGGATAGCTTTCAACGTCATGCTGTACTACATGGGGCTCCGGGCACTTTCCGTCAGGGAGCGCCGGCTCACTCTGGCGCGGCTGCGCGAGCGCCGGGAGGCGGAACGCAAGCTCGCCGAAACCAGGGAAGCCGCAGAACCCTCGGGTGAAACGGTACCGAAAATACTGGACATGCCGGAAATGGATCTCAAGGACATCAATCAGCAGAGTACCGCGCTGTTGCGCATCCTGACTTCCGTGCTGGTCATTAGCGGTCTCTGGCTGCTCTGGGCCAGCCTGATTCCGGCTCTACAACTGTTCGATAACGTCACACTCTGGACCATCGCCACCAACCTTGACGGCGGCGAACCGCTGCCCATCACCCTCGGTGACCTGTTGCTGGCGCTGTTCGTCGGCATTGGTACCGTGCTGGCGGTCCGAAACCTGCCCGGCACCCTGGAGGTCATGTTGCTCAGCCGGGTAAAGCTTGAGCCCGGTACCGGCTATGCCATTACCACCCTCACTACCTATACTCTGGTATTCATCGGCGTGGTGGTCTTTCTTGGAGTGATCGGGGTGCAGTGGTCCAAACTGCAGTGGCTGGTGGCAGCACTCGGGGTTGGTCTGGGCTTTGGCCTTCAGGAAATCGTTGCCAACTTTGTGTCCGGCATCATTCTGCTGTTCGAGCGCCCGATCCGGGTGGGTGATACGGTCACCATCGGCGGCATTACCGGGACGGTCTCACGTATCCGCATTCGCGCCACCACTCTGGTTGACTGGGACCGCAAGGAGCAGATTATTCCCAACAAGACCTTTGTGACCCAGGACCTGACCAACTGGACACTGACGGATTCGATCACCCGCGTCATACTGCAAGTCGGCGTTGCCTACGGCTCCGATTTGGATCGGGTGCAGGAGCTGCTTACCGAGGTAGCTCAGAACAATGAGCGGGTCGTGGATGATCCGGCGCCGGCGGTATTCTGCGTCGGGCTGGGCGAGAGCCGCGTTGACTTCGAGCTGCGGGTGTTTGTAAAAGATCCGCTGGACATCATGCCCTTGTCGCACGAGATCAACACCGCCATTACGCGCACCCTGCGCGAGGCCGGCATCGAGATCCCCTTCCCTCAGCGGGATATTCACCTACGTGACCAGGACGTGCCTCCTCACGCCTCATAAATCATCTTGCGCACCATGGCGCCATAGGCTTCGGTGTCCGGTTCTGACTACAGTGCCCGAGTGGAGGCTGTGTTTGAGCAGGCAACCAAACGAGGCTCTCCTGTGCGGTAGGCTCTGAATAAATACTGCCGTTTGCTGCTACCTGCAATCTAACAGCTATTCTTCAAGGGGGATTTGGCTGAAAACAACGGCATCGTCGGGTTAGAATGCGGCCTGACCCCACCATCCGGAACCCCACATGGCCCGCTTCGATGAAATTGGCACCGCAACCATTCCCGGTAACGGCACCCGGCTGCGCCTGCTGCAACGAAATGACGAATTCTCCATCAAGATCGCCGGCGCCCCGGGTGAGTTGATGAACAGCCGCTTGCACGGCTCGGAAGATGCACTGGCCACCCTCGCCTGCGAGCGTATCGCTGACCTGCCCGAGCCCCGGGTATTGATCGGCGGGCTGGGCATGGGCTTTACCCTGGCGGCGGCGCTGTCTTCTCTCGGCGATACCGCACAGGTAACGGTGGCGGAACTGGTGCCGGAGGTTGAAGACTGGAATCGCGGGCCCTTGGGCGCCGCCTCCGGCTACCCGTTGAACGATGCCAGGGCCCGAGTGCACATCGGTGATGTGGCGGAACTGCTCAAAGAGGGTGACGGCAACTGGGACGCCATCCTGCTGGATGTTGACAACGGCCCAGAGGGGCTTACTCGCAAAGAAAACAACTGGATCTATTCACCGGAAGGCATCGCCGCTGCCCAGAAATCCCTGAGCCCGAACGGCATCTTGGCATACTGGTCCGCGGGTCCGGAGCATGCCTTTACCGAGCGGCTTCGCCGCGCAGGCTTCTCCGTGGAACCGGTCGTTGTTCGTGCCCTGCGCCCCGGCAAGGGCGCAAGACACACCATCTGGCTGGCCTGGTAACTCTTGGTGCTCATTTTGGGGTCAGACCCGTGGACATTTCATCTCATCAAATGTCTTTGGGTCTGACCCCAAAATCAGTTCAGGCAGCGGGTGAGGAAGTCGTTGAGGTGGTGCACTTCTTCCAGGCACAGGCTGTGTTCCATGCCGTAGCTCTGGTACTCGGGCTGATAGCCCTGGGCTTTCAGAGTTTCCACCGCCTGCTGGCCGAGGGCTTCGGGAACGATGGGGTCATAGCTGCCGTGGGCCACAAATACCGGTAGGGTCTCATTGGCGGTGGAGCGCTGGATGGAGCCGGCGGTGGCGTAGTAGGTGGACAGCGCAAACAGGCCGCCCAGGCGTTCGGGGTAGCTCAAGGCCAGTTCGTAAGCGACCGCGCCGCCCTGTGAAAACCCGCCAATGATGATGTTTTCCGGGCGAAGGCCCTGCTCGCGTTGCTGCTCGATCAGTTGGGCAACGGCGTCAGAAGAAGCCCGCAACTGGAGCTCATCCACTTTGCGATCGATGTCCATGGCCAGGATATCGTACCAGGCGGGCATGCGCATGCCACCGTTGATGGTGACGGGCAGCTCCGGTGCGTGCGGGAAGATAAAGCGCACCGCCCGCTCCTGGGCGAAGGCCAGTTCCGGCACCACCGGTTCGAAATCGTGACCACTGGCACCAAGGCCGTGTAGCCAGATAACGGCAATCTCCGGGCTGGGTCCGGTTTCAATGATCAGACTTTCAAGCGACGACATTCAGAACTCCCACAGCGAATTGTGGCGCCAGCATAACAGAGCGGTATCGCCCCGGCATCACAGCAGCCGGGACCGGCGCGCCGGCACAAACCACAGGCAGATCCGGCCCAACCAGCGCAGCAACAGCAAAATCGGCAGCAGGATAATAAACCAGCCCGGCACCTGCACCATCCAGGGCGGAACGCCCAGAACCTTGGCAGCCCCGGCAAACAGATCGTTCAGTACCACCGGATGCCGCACCGCCACATAGGCCAGGGCCGCCACCGCCGGCCAGCGGGCATGGCTGACCATCACCGAGGCCATACGCCCGGCCTTGGCCAGGCGGGAGGTATAGGCAGCTGAGCGCGCGGTGACGGTCGACGCCCGCGCGGTGGTTGCCGCCGCCCGGCCCGCTTTCAGAAACTTCACGGCACTGCCGATGACAATGGCATCCACGGCCGCCCAGCCGACATCACGGGCTCGAACCGGCTGATCGGTGCGGTAACGGGATTCGAGGGTGCGGATGCCGCTGGTAAAGAACTGGGTGATACCTTCGGTGACACGCTCCGTCCAGATCCACTCAATGCTGCCATCCGGCCCCACCAGAAACTGCCCGGTGAAGTCATGGCCTTCTTTGTTGGCAAAGTTGATGGCGGACCAGGCGCGCTCTTCCGGGCTAAGGGTCTGGCGGGTGCCCGCCACCCGGTTCATCATCTCGATCGATCCGACCGGGTTCTGGTAAAAGTGCATCACCGGTGGAATCAGGTATTCGCCGTGGGCACGGAGCGCCTCCTGAAACTCCGCTTCTTCACCAAACAGCTCCATCAGCAGGCGGGTATGCTCCGGGAACACCTGAAGTGCAGCCTGAGCTTTCAGCAACAGCAGAACATCCTCTCGATAATCCAGCAGCAGCGCCTGCACCGGCAGCGGTTCGGCCAGTAAATCTGAGCGAGCACCAAATGCCTCTTGTGCATGCAGGCGCACCAACCGCTCTTCCACCGGCTGAGGCTGGGAGCGCGCCGCCACCAGCACCGCCACCAGCAGGGCAATAACCGCCAGCCAGAGTACGCTCCGGCGGCGATGGGTTCTGAACAGCGCGGGCTCTGTCATCGAGTACTCCTGCAGCCTGAAAGCCTCTAGTCTACACGGAATGCCTCCACCAGCGGCGGTATTCCCGGGAACAGGCCGAGGTTGTTCAGCGGCATTGCTAGCAACCAGCCGAACACCGGCGGCCAATATCACCACCTCGCCACTGGTGGCAGCTATGGCTGACACCAGGTCTGGGGCACGATTGGAAAGGGCCGGTTCTCGTTACACAAAAGAGCTCCCAGCAGATTCATTGTTTGCAAAAACCGGATATTATTAACCAACATCTTATGTATTTTAGTGACCGCTTTTGATGGACATTCAGGAACAAGAAAGAAGAATCATCACCAGGGCCATCGTTGCGGTTGTTCTGACGGGCATCGTCATCGCCGTTGTCATTGCAACGCCTCTGATTAACCAGATGCATACCCGGGCGGCACTCGACGCGGTCAGCGTGGCAGACGCAAAAACCAAGAACATCCAGGCTATTTTTGATTTACACCAGGATCTTGCCAAACAGACCGCCAGCCGCTCTGAACTGGCCAGAGTTCTGGGTGAATACGCCCGGGGCCAGCTGAACGTTGATGCAGTTCAAGACTTCTCCATCCCGCGCCTTGAAGACTCGGCACGCCTTATCGACAATCTGGCAGCACTGATACGCTACGACGCCGATGGCAACGAAATCGCCCGCGTGGGCCCTATGGCCAGCGCGCTGCCCGATACGATTCCGGTTCCCCGTCAATTGGATATACAAATTTACGATTTCGCCGACAGCCGCTCCGCCACACCCTTAATGCACACCATTAGCACCATCCAGGTGGATGGAGAAATGGTAGGAACAGACCTGCTTCTTTTCTCCTTGAGCTCAATGACAAGCGTTTTCGAGGCTCAGTCACACACTCAGATGTGTCTGATTAACGCCGACCGAACCCGACGGATTGAATTCGAGCCATTGACCAAAACCTTTGACATCAGGCCCGCCGACACCTGCCTGGCAGACAAAGCAGGCGTATCGACCGACCAACCAGAAGCCTTTTTCCGTTCGGCACTGGATGATGGCACTCGCGTTCTCGCCTTCATGCGCCCGCTCCAAGGCTATGAATGGCAGTTGCACATGTACTCCGAAATCACCCGGGTGTTTGGGAATGTCACCCGAGACATCGCTGTCAGTATTCTGGCCATTCTGTTGTTATCGGCTCTCGCAGGCTTGCTGGTCTGGCGCGCTCTGCGGCCCGTCGTTCAGGCGATGGTGGAGCAGGCGTCACAGATCGCACGCTCTACTGAAGAACTGCAACTGGCTTATCAGGTTTTCGAACACACGCATGAGTCAATCGTCATTTGCGATCTCTCGTTTAATATTATCCGCGCCAATCCTGCCTTTGCCGACATCGCGGGCATGACATCAAAGGCTCTCAAGCGAAAAAACCTGCGGGACTTTCTGGACACCGCCCAGCAACGCCATCAAATACCCGAAGATGTCCATAAACAGCTCATTGCAGAGAACGCCTGGCAAGGAGAGGTCTGGTTGAAAATGCCAGACCAAAGCACCTTTCCAAATCTGCTAACGCTGTCGCCGGTCCGCAATAATGAAGGCCAGCTCAGCCAACTGGTGCTGACGTTTAGCGACATTACCGAACGCGTCAAAGCCGAAAAGCAAATGCTCCGACTCGCTCACTACGACAAGTTGACGGGACTGCCTAATCGGGCCGCGCTTGAGACCCACCTTGAGCAGGCTATTGAGCAAGCTCGGCAAGCCAACAGTCAATTCGCACTGATGTTTCTCGATCTCGACAAATTCAAACCGGTAAATGACACTTACGGCCATCAAGTCGGGGACGAGCTGCTCAGAATGGTTGCAAAGAGGCTCAAGCACTGCATCCGAAGCAGCGATGTAGTGGGCCGCCGTGGTGGTGACGAGTTTGTGGTCATTACCGGGCCCATATACGGCGACGACAATGCTCGCCCGGTAGCAGAAAAAATAGTCGCGGTTCTGAACGATGTGTTCCACACCCACAACCACAATATCCAGATTGGTGTCTCGGTGGGCGTTGCTGTTTTCCCGAACAATGGGGTAACCGCCGACGACCTGTTAAAAGCCGCCGACGGCGCCATGTATCGGGTAAAAGCCGGTGGCCGCAACGCGGTGGCTTACGCCTGAGGCCACTCAGGCCTGCTCGTACTCCTGCACCAACTGTTCCAGAAAATACATGCCTGCGCTGCTGAGAAAGTAGTGCCCGGCGCCGGCCCGGAACGCCAGGTTACGCTTGTCCAGATAGTCCAGCGCCTCGGCCAGGCCCTTGTCGAAACGGGCCGCCCGCAGAATGTCCTGATACTCCTCATCGGCGGCCATTGCGGCCAGGTCCTGCTCGTTCAAGCCGGCGTCGGGCCGGCCCAGATAGTCGAGGTCGCGGCCGCTGCGGGCAAAATAGCGGCCAATCAACAACAGAATCACCTGCACCCGGAAGGCGTTTTCATCGTGCTCTTCGCTTTCGTCATCGCTGCTTTCTTTCAGAAAGAAGAAGGCGCCGTTCTCACTGAACACCAGCTCGCTGCCCAGATGCTCATACAAGGTTCTGAAGTGGGACAAATGGTTGTACAGCAGGTTGTACAGCGGGTTGGCCACCAGCTCGGAGCGATGACTGTCCCACAGCTCCCGTACGATCACCCGGCCCGCCTGAAACTCCCGGTAGATGGCGGCACTGTGGGCCGGCAGTATGTCGTCAAACGGGCTGGGCCGCGCCTCGGCGGCGGTGAGGGTCTGGTCAGTCATGGGCGTTCTCGGTGTGTGGTTCCAGGCGGCGTTTACGGTAGACAAACTGCTCGCCACTGAGGTCCGGTGACGGCTCGGTTTCGAGGGTCCGAAAGCGGTTGGTGGTGACTACTTGAAAGCCCTCCGGTGGCGTGTTCACCAGCCGGTTCAGGGCCGCCAGCAGGTCCGGAAAGCGATAACCGGGGATAAAGCCCTCGAGCCGGCCGTGGAGTTCGCGCACCAGATCGGCAGTGGGCCGCAGCTCCAGGGTTTCCAGCCACTGGTACAGCTGGTTGATGCGCTGCACGTCGATCCGGCTGTGGCGACCGGCGCCCGCTACTTCCTGCAAGGCCGGCATGTCGTTTTTGCGGCGCAGATCGGCCAGGCGCAGGTCCAGCTCACTGAACAGCAGCTGGTAATAGCTGGCGGAGGCGCCGAAGGCATAGTGCTTGGGCCGCTGCTGGCCACGCAGACCCAGCAAAAATCCGGTGCTGCGGGCAAAGTCGCCGCCTTCCAGCCATTTCCGGCGCAGGCTCAGGGTTTCGGTTTCGCCCTTGAGCTCCCGCAGCTTGTGGTAGAAATGCTCCATGGCGTTGTACTGCACCATGCCCCGGCGGGTTTTGCGCAGAAAATGCTCCACTTCCTGGGCCACCGCCTGAATCGGTTTGTACAGGGCGTTCAGGCTTAACGCCGAGCGGAACAGCTGGTCCGCCAGGTTGTGATCGCCGCTGGTTTCCAGCAGGCGCACCATGGCCTCCAGGGTCTCAAACAGGTTGCTGCCGTCGGGCAGGCGGGTGTCCGGATTCAGGAACACCAGGGTCGGCTTGATGTGGCGGTCGTACAGGGTCACGATCTGCTCGAACAAGTTGTGCCGGAATTCCAGGTACTTCTCCGGCGCCCGGCTGGCATCGCCCGACAGTTCCGCCAGCTGGGCACTGATGGTCTGCATGCGCAGCACGTTCTGGCGCAGCAAGCCAATGAGCTGACTGACCCGTTCGTTCAGGTCGTCGCGCAGTTCGGTAAAATCCGGATCGGCCTCACTGAAGCTGCTCAGTTCCAGCCGGTTGCGCACATCCCGCAGGGTTACCAGATGGCCCCGCAAGCGGGCGTCGGTGAGTTCCTGATACAGGGACGCATTGCAGGCCCGCATCAGGTTAATCAGCGCGTCCTGCAGCACCAGCCGGCGTTCGCCCTCGGCCTTGATGATGTCGATCACCAGGCCGGTGCGGAACAGGTTGTCGGTGTTCATGGCCAGGCGTACCCGGTCCCGATCGGCCTTGCCCAGGGTACGGGTGTAGTCCATCACCTCCGCCACCAGATCGCTTTCGCGCAGGTAACGGGTCTCGTTCCGGTCCATGCGTTCGATCATCCGGAACAGGATTTTCGGGTGTTCGAACAGCAGGCGGGTAGTGTCCAGCGTGCTGAAGCGCTTACTCATCCGCCAGCTCCAGCAGGCTGTTCTGGGTATGATCGGCCCAGTGGCTCAGCTGCTCGCCGCCGGTAAAGCCCTCGGCACCGCCCCAGAATACCAGCGTGCGCTGGGGGCTGTAGGGTCGCGCAGTGCGCATCTGCCCGACTTCCAGATGACGGCCGATCAGGTAAATCACTTCGGCACTGGCGCTGTGGGTGGCCGCAGAGAACAGGTTAAAGCCCTGCTTGCGCAATCGCTGCAGCAACGATGGCATCTGGCTGACATCGACACTGGCCAGCTCATCCAGCACCAACGGGAAAGACAGCCGGATGCCGGGGTACAACACCCGGTTCAGCAACCGGTACACCAGCTCAAGGTTGATCAGCGCGGTGGTGGAGGTGGACTGGCCTTTCTTGTCCAGACCGGTGGCGTTCTCTTTGCGGGTGCGGTAGGAAATGCCGGTGATCACCTTGTCCATGGTCAGGCGCTTGCTGCCGCTCTGGTCCCCGAAGAAATCCGCCACAAACACCCGTAACCGATCGTAAAAAGCATCGGATTGCAGCTGGTTGCCGTAGGGGTCAATGTTGGTGGCTTCTTCCACCAGATTGCGGAATTTCGGGTCGGTGTGGATATCCACCCGGATTTCCACCAGATCGTTGATCTGCACCCCTTCCAGTTCCCGGTTGAGCTGGGCTTCAAACCGGCTGATGAACTCGTGATTGGAGGTCAGGGCCTGGCGGTAGCTGGCCACGGTTTCGTTGTGAATCTCAATCTGCTCGTGGTGCACCTGCCAGCGCTCGGCCAGCCCGGCAAACAGGTCGGCCAGATTCTTGAAGGTGTCGCGGATTACGGAAGACGCGGGGCTGTCTTTTTGCAACTCACCGTCGGCATCTTCGTACACGCCCTGGTACACAAACTGACGCAGGTGGTCGAGAATGCTGCGGCGCAACTCTTCCATGTCGTCCAGGTGTTTCTGCAGCTCCTCAAAGGCGGCGGCGGAAATCTGGTCGATCGCCAACGGCTGCTCAGACTGCAGGGTTTTCAGGTGCTGGAAGCGGTGCTCCACGGTGCCTACGCTCCGGCTCAGTTGCGCCAACTCTTTTTCGCGCTCCTCGACCCGGTCTTTCTCGGCGCGGGCGTTCGCGGCCTTTTGCTGGACGGCGTCGAACTTCTCCTGCTCAAGGCGGGACTGCTCTTGCAGTTTGGCCAAGGCTTCTTCGGCGGCCGCCTTTTCCTCGGTGGCGTCGCGCAGCGTGGTGGCCGCACCCGGGTAGCGGGCCAGGGTGTCCTGTTCTTTCTCGATGGCCCGGACTTCTTTCTCAGTGCGCTCGATCAGGCGCGGCCGGTCCTGCTCCTTATCCGCGGTATCCACCAGCTCCGCGCGTTCTTTCTCCAGGCCATTGAGCTCACCCTGCAAGCGCCGGCGCTGCTCAGAAAAATCTTCCTGACGGGCCGGCTGGCCGGGGTATTCCATATCAAACCAGTCGAAGCCGGCCGATGAGGGGGTAAACAGCCTGGCGAAAGCGGTAATGGTGGCCTTGCTGGCGCCGTCCAGGGTCTGGCCCGGGCTGGCCATCATCAAGCGGGGGTCCAGCGCTCGCAGCGGGGCGGCCACAGCTTCATCCAGCTGGTTCTGCAGCTGCCACTGCTGTTTGCTTTCCCGGTCCGCCAGGCTGGCCAGGCGGCGTTCCAGCTCCTGGCGGTTCTTGTCCAGTTGCGCCAGGCGGATCTCGGCCTGGGCGGCGCTCTTCAGGGCATTCAGATGGCTCTGTTTGCCCTCACGGTCTTCCTGCAGAATGTCGCCGATTTCCTGAAGGGTCATATCGCCGTACTGAGCCGTCAACAGCTCGCCGTTTTTCTGATCCTGCTCGGCCCGTTTCAGGTTGCGGTCGGCGGCGCGGATTTCCCCGGTCAGGCTGCTGCTGTCCTGCTCCAGTTTTTTCAGGGACTGCACCACATGCTTGAGAATGTCGTTCTGTTCGGTGTAGGCATCCACCGCCATGCGCCGTTGCCGGGCGATATCCTGCAGGGCATCACCCAGGCCATCGCGGAAGGCGGCGAAGTCGTGCTGGCTGCGCAGCAGGGTCTGGTACTTCTGGTAATCGCCATTAAGCTTTTCAAACCGGGGCCGCTCTTTTTCGATCCGGTTGAGTTGCGCCTGCTGTTCTTTGAGTTGTTCGTGGCGATTGAGGAATTCGTCGATATTGAAATCGAAGGCGTCGTCGGCGAACTTCTTGTCGGCTTCGATAATGCTGGCCACCGCGTTGGCCATGGCCTGGTCGTCAGCCTTCATCTCAAACAGCAGCAGAATCAGGGTGCGCAACGACTGCACCCGGCGTTCGTCCGATTCCCCGAGCGGCAGCACCGAGTAGCGCACGGCGTCGGCGTTCATCAGTTCACTGTTGTAGAGCATGGCCCTGAGTTTTGCAGGGTCGCTGACAAACCGGGTGTCTTTCGACCGTTTTTTCAGGGCGTCGGACAGCCGGCTGAACGACAGCTCCGGTACCGCCTGACCAATGCCGTCTTCGTCATCGCCATTCCAGAACAGGGGCCGCAACTGATCGTAACTCACCGGCACAAAGGCCCGGCCGTAACTGAGCTGGCTGGCGCTGTCCCGGTATAGAATCTGGCAGTGCACCCCGGCGGGATTCTCCGCCTCCACAATCAGAAAGCTGAACTGGCTGGGGAAGTAATGCTGATAGCTTTCTTCGTTGGTGTAAAAGCTGCCCGCACTGGCGTTGCGGAAGGAGAACTTCTTGCGACTGTTCTTGAAGTTGTTCTCCGGCAGCAGGAACAGGCGCAGGGAATTCAACAGGCTGGATTTGCCCAGGTTACCCGGGCCCAGAATCAGACCGTGGTTGTTCACCGGAATCTCCACGTAGCAAAAACCGGCGGAATCCACCAGCACCAGACGGCGAATGCCAAAGGTGAAGGCGTTAGAGCTCGCCTGAGAGTCAGTCATCCAGAATCATCTCCTGTTCCATAAACTTGCCGGTGGCCCGAAAGGCCTGCGCCAGAGCCACAAAGCCAAGATCTTCCGCCAGCGCAACGGCTTTTGTAAACCGTTCCGTGGTTTTCGGTGCCATCCGGAACTGCGACAGCCAGGGCTGCCAGTCCGCCGGCTGCACAAACTGCGCGCGGTCACCCAGTGTGCCGGCTATGGTAGCAAACATCTGCAGTCCGCCGGCATCGTAATCAAAGGCGCAGAATACCCGCTGGTAACCGGCCAGCCAGTTCAATACCGACGACTGAGTGATGCGGTTGCCGCCTCCGAGGATCACATCACAGCTGGCCAGGGTCAGCGGCACACCGGTGGCCTCGCTGGCGAAGCTCAGCATGGGCCGGTAGCTATAGAAGTTGCGCTCGTTTTCGATGATCAGAACATCCGGCCGGGGCCGGAAGCCAATGTCCGCGCCCTCATCGGTAATCACCAGCGTGTCTGGCCGAGACGACCGGATCGCCTGGTGATAGACCAACAGAAAGCTCACCCCGGTGCCGTGGCGGTGCGAGTTGCCCTGATGGGCCGCCTGAATCCGGCTGACCGGCGCTATCAAGTCTGCCGCCAGCTCGGCAAAGGCGGCATCGTCGGCCACGGTCACCAGCCAGCGATTGGCCGACACTTTCCGAGTTCGGAAAACGTCACGGTGCCGACGGCGAATAGGCTCTGGCAGAGCATTGAGAAACGCCGTGTAGTTGATCGGCATCCCTTGGCGGATTTTCTCCAGATAGTCGTTCAATCGCGCACCTGCTTTGTCGGTCTCACCGGCTTGAAAACTCGAGCACCGGGCCAATTACCATTACCATAATGCCTTCATCATAACCCGAGGCCGATTATGTCCCTGAAATACCGCATTGTGCCGGTTACGCCGTTTCAACAGAACTGCACGCTGATCTGGTGTGACGAAACCCGCAAGGCCGCTGTTATCGATCCCGGCGGCGATCTTGACAAAATTCGTGCCGCCATTGCGGCCGAAGGCGTCACCGTCGAGAAAATTCTGCTGACCCACGCCCACATTGACCACGCCGGCGGCACCGCCGAGCTGGCCCGGTCGGCCGGCATTCCCATCGAAGGGCCGCACAAGGAGGATAACTTCTGGATACAGGGCTTGGCCATGCAGGCGCAGATGTTCGGTTTTGCCGCACCCGAGGTATTCACGCCGGATCGCTGGCTGGAGGATGGCGACACGGTGACGGTTGGCAATCAGACTCTGGAAGTATTGCATTGCCCCGGTCACACCCCGGGCCATGTGGTGTTTTTCCACCGGGAGTCGAAGCTGGCTCAGGTCGGCGATGTGCTGTTCAACGGCTCCATCGGCCGTACGGATTTTCCAAAAGGCGATCACGCCACCTTGATCCGCTCCATTCGTGAAAAACTGTTCCCGCTGGGCGACGACGTCAGCTTCATCTGCGGTCACGGCCCGATGTCGACCTTCGGCCGGGAAAAAGCCACCAATCCGTTTGTCTCAGACCACCGGGGCTAACCACCCCGGCGCTGTCTCCGCCTGGGCTACCCGTTCCGGGACAGGCGGAACTGCTCGATGGTCTTGCGCAGAGTTTCCGCCATCGCCAGCAGGTCTCCGGCAATGCGAGCGGTTTCCTGAGCGTCACTGGAGGTCTGCTCCGCGGAACGGCTGATTTCGATGACGTTGTGATTGATCGATTCCGACACGTCGCTCTGCTCGTTGGCGGCGCTTTCCATCTCTTCGTTCAAGCCGGTGATCTCACGCACGGCCCTGGCAATGGTCTGCAGCTCGTTCTCCACTTTCAGGATCGCATCCACCTGGTGCTGCGCCATTTCCGAGGCGTGGCGCATGGTGCCCACGCACTCCACCACCTCTTGCTTGAGGCCCTGAATGGTCTGGCGGATTTCTTCGGTGGACACCTGGGTGCGAGACGCCAGCGCCCTCACCTCATCGGCCACCACCGAGAACCCGCGTCCTTGCTCACCGGCCCTGGCCGCTTCGATGGCGGCGTTCAGCGCCAGCAGGTTGGTCTGATCGGCAATTTCAGAGATCAGTTCCAGCCGCTTGGCCATTTCAGTGGTGCGCTGGTCGAGCTGCTCAATCCGTTGCGCGCCACTTTGAACTTCGGTATTCAACAGCTCAATGCCCTGCACGGCGTTGTGCGCCAGTTGCTCACCGGTTTCCGCCGCCTTGGCGGTGTCCGCCGATTTACGGGCCGTGGTGACCGCGTTTTCCCGAACCTGTACCGCCGAGGCGGCCATTTCGGTAGTGGCACTGGCTACCTGATCGGTGTTGTCCCTTTGCGCAAGCACTTCGCGCTCGGTGGTTTCCGCCTTGCTGGCGATGGCACGGGCGGCCTGTTCGACCTGCGCCGCGTTGTCCATCACCGTGTGCATGCTGTCCCGGATCTTCGACACCATGCGATTGAAAGCGCGGGACAATGAGCCAATCTCGTCATTGCGGGCTACATCCAGCTCAATCGACAGATCCGAATTGCGGGAAATCTCGTCCATGCGATCGTGCAGGCGGCGCAACCGCGAGAACACCAACTTGCCAAGCACCAGGGCGGTCAGGAAGAAAATAACCACAAAAATCAGCACCTGAACACCACCACCCACCAGCAGTTGCTGCTGCAGACGGGAATCGCTCTGCGCCAGGGAATAATCAACACGGATGGCACCAAGCACGTCGCCTTCCTGAGCTTGGTGACAACCCAGGCAGTTGACGCCCTGGTAGTCTGACTGGGCAATCACCGGTTCGATCAGGGTGTAGACCCGGCCCCGGTCATTCTCCGAATATTGTTCGACGCGCTCGCCGCCCAATGCCCGCAAATCCTCAGGTTGCCGCCGCTGCTCATCCGCATGACCTGCACCGTACATGGCGTTCAGCTGATCACTGCGCACCACCCGGATATCAAGCACATCCTCAGACGCTCGCGCCCGATCACGCAGCACTTCACGGTTATTGATGGTGCCCGTCACCATCATGGTGTTCAGTCCGTCAAAATAGGATTTAGCGAGGCCATCCACGTACTTGTGGCTGTACTCTTCAAGGTGCGCGCGCTGGGACTGAGCGCTGTAGATAACGGTAAACACAAGAATGAGGGAAAAAGCCACAGCCAAAGCCGCAAGCAGAAGAAAACGAATCGAATAATGATTTTTCATGGTACCCCGGCGACGGAAGATCAACTGTGCAACCACAGAATGTGACGGCGGTCTGGCTGATAACTTTATAGATATCCATCAATGTTTTTATGACACAGATCAGTCAAATGGCAGCACTCTGCCCGCCGTTGCAAAGTTTTACATTTTATTAAACCGCGCCTGCCCGCCACCGCCAACAAACTGGCCCAAAACCTGCTTAATACCTTTTCAGGCAAACTTTTAACGGAATTCCGGCAGATTATTTCCGCCCAGGAGGCAACACACCATGTCTTTGCTGACATCATTGATACAAGCCAGCGCACGCTTTCAGCAAGCCATGGACAACCGCCAGGCACCGGCGGCCAAGCCAAATGATGGTCAGCTCGCTCAAGACAAGACCCCTGAAGCCGCCGGCAGCCCCGGCGATGACCGCTTCACCCCCTCCGGCCAGCCCGAAGCTGATCCGGGCAGCCTGAAAACTCGACAATTGCCACTGGGCCAGTACAAGCAGACTGTGGCGCAAGACCTGTCGTTCGTGCGGGAAACGCTGCGGCACAAACTTGCCGAATACAACCTGCACCCAGCCACTGCGCTCAGCGTTGGCAAGGGCGACGGCGGCAGCGCCATGGTGGAAGGGAAAATTCCAGACGAATTGCGAGACAAGATCGAAAAAGACCTGAACAATAACCGCGGGTTCAGAGACGCGTTCAGCCGACTGAGCGTGACCGAACCCACGCTGCACTTTATGGACAATGCCCTGAAGCTGAACCAGGCCTATGGCGTGAGCAACTCATTGCTGGATTCATTGGTCAGCGAAAATCAGCAGTTCAATGGGCTGCAGGATGTTATCCACCGCTATGACAGCCTCAAGCGCACCGCTGGTTCCGACCAACGTGAAGCTGTGAGTTCACAGCGCTACGCCTTCAGCCTCAACGCCCGGGCCTGATCCCGGGCCAAGCCAGAAAGCTACACTTCAAAGGGCGTGGGATCACCCTGACCAACCCGCGTAACCTCTGGCGCATCCCCGGTAAAATCGACCACTGTGGTCGCCTCCATGCCACAGAAGCCACCGTCAATAATCAACTCCAGCTCGTGCTCGAGCGTGTCCCGGATATCGTAGGGATCGGTCATCGGCTCGGTTTCGCCTGGCAGAATCAGTGTACTGCTCATGATCGGCTCGCCCAACTCGCCCAGCAAATCCCGCACAATCTGGTTATCCGGCACCCGAACCCCGATCGACCGACGCTTGGGGTGCATCAACCGACGCGGCACTTCACTGGTGGCCGGCAAAATGAACGTGTAAGGCCCCGGCGTAAAGGTCTTCAACAACCGGTACTGAGTGTTATCCACCTTCGCGTATACCCCGATGTCCGACAAATCCCGGCACACCAACGTAAAATTATGCTTGTCATCCAGCTTGCGAATCCGCTTGATCTTATCCGCCGCCGGCTTGTCGCCCAAGTGACACCCCAGGGCATAACCGGAATCCGTCGGATAGGCGATCACCCCGCCCTTACGCAACACCTCAACGGCCTGGAGTATCAGCCGCTTTTGAGGATTCTCCGGGTGAACCTGAAAAAACTGACTCATCTATTTGACTCCCTGTTCCAATTTAGCAGCCATCGCAGCATCCCCTATGGAGCCACCCTTACAATTCGGCGACTCCGGCGCTGCCTGACCACTGGCCGACCACTCCTCCGGCGTGTACAAGTGCAACGCCAACGCATGCACCGGCCCCGCCAACTCCTCCGCCAGCACCGCGTAAATCGCCTGGTGCCGCTTAACCTTCACCTGACCGGAAAAGCCCGGAGACACCAGGGTAACCTTGAAGTGAGTTTCCGAGTTCGCCGGCACCGAATGCATGTGGCTCTCGTTCTCCACCGACAACACCTGCGCATCGAAGGCATTTTTTAACTTCGTTTCAATAGCACTCTGAATCTTCATCGAATTTCTGCTCCAGCTCACGAGATAATCATCGACTAAAATCGCGGCGAATTGCACGGAGTTTGGGGCGGGTGTGAAGATGCTCTTCCCACCCGCCTCCCCAAGAAAACAAGTCTACTACACAAAGCCGCGGACCCCGAACAGGCCCTTGACACAAAACCGCCAAAGGGCCACATTCCCCAGCCACTCAACGAACACCCAGCACCCATGCACCTGTACATCGCCGAAAAACCGAGCCTGGCCAGAGCCATCATCACCGCCCTCCCCGAGCCCCATCAAAAAGGCCAGGGCTGGATTCGTTGCGGCCGGGGCAAAGACGCTGTCATCGTCAGCTGGTGCATTGGCCACCTGCTGGAACCGGCCGAACCCGCACGCTACAACCCTGCCTGGAAAAAATGGCGCCAGGAAGACCTGCCCATATTCCCGAACCCGTGGCAGCTCACCCCGAAAGACGGCGTAAAACAACAGCTCAACGTGCTCAAATCCCTGATTCGCCAGGCCACCCTGATTACCCACGCCGGCGACCCCGATCGCGAAGGCCAGCTGCTGGTGGACGAAGTACTCAAATTCGTGGGCACGCAAGCACCCGTTAAACGGGTACTGATTAACGACCTCACGCCCAATGCCGTTGCCCGCGCCTTGAAGGCACCCAGAGACAACAAAGAATTCCGCCGCCTGTCCCATTCTGCCCTGGCCCGGCAACGAGCGGACTGGCTTTACGGCATCAACCTCACCCGGTTTTATACGCTGACGTACCAGCAGCAGGGGGAACAAGGCGTTTATTCCGTTGGCCGAGTACAAACACCCGTGCTCGGCCTGGTGGTGGAACGGGATAACAGCATCAACGATTTTAAATCCAAGCCCTGGTTCCGCATAGAAGGGCAGTTTCAAGCCCGTGAAGACGAGGCCGATCAAAGGCCCTTTAACGCCCGATGGCTGCCCGGCGAGCGGTTTCAGGATTACCTGGATGAAGAAAATCGCCTGCTCGATCGCAGCATTGCAGAGCAAATTGCGCATGAGGTCAGTGGCCGCCCCGGTACCGTTACCGAATCCCGGTTCCGGGACCGGCCCGAGCCGCCACCGCTGCCATTGTCACTGTCGGCCCTGCAGATTGAAGCGGGCCGATTGTTCAGAATGGGCGCAAAAGACGTTCTAGACACCGCCCAAAACCTGTATGAACGGCATCAGCTAATCACCTACCCCCGATCTGACTGCCGTTACCTGCCGGAAGAGCATTACCACCAGCGAGAACAGGTGATCCGTGCCATTGGCCGGGTGTCACCCGAGCTGAACACATTCGCCAGCCAACTGGACACCAGCAGGCGGTCCGCTGCCTGGAACGACAAACAGGTGGATGCACACCACGCGATCATCCCCACCCTTCGCACCAGTCCCAGCGGCAAGATGACCGCCGCTGAAGAAAAGATCTACGGCCTGATCAGCCGTTACTATCTGATGCAATTCGCCGGAGACGCCGTTCACCGTGAGGGAAAGCTCACAGTGAACGTACAGGAACACCGGTTTAGGGCCACCGAGACGGCCATCCTGACTCCGGGCTGGAAAGCACTGGAACTGAAACTCAAAGAAGCCGACAGAGAGCCCGACAAGCCGCCGTTACCACGACTGGACCTGCGCGAGCCGGTAATCTGCAGCAACGCCCTGGTAAAAGAGCGCAAAACCCAGCCACCACAGCACTTTACCGACGCCACCCTGCTGTCGGCGATGACCAACATCGCCCGCTTTGTATCAGCACCCGAACTGCGTAAAACTTTGCGAGAAACCGATGGTCTGGGTACCGAAGCCACCCGGGCGGCCATCATAGATATTCTGTTTCGGCGGGATTACCTGTACCGGGACAAACGCTACATTCGCGCAACGGACAAGGGCAAACTGCTGATCTCGGCATTGCCTGACACCATCCGGACACCCGATCGGACGGCGGTATGGGAGGCCACACTGGAAGGGATCCGCCGAGGCGAGGATGACCCCAGAACCTTCCTCGAATCCTTGCAGGTGGAAATCAGGAGCATTATCAACCGGCGGTCATTCGCGGCCACGGATGGGCAGGCCACAAGCACACCAGCAGGCGATAACAACATTCACTGTCCGAAATGCCGGTCGGCTATGGTGGCGCGGGATGGCAAGTTCGGCCGCTTTTTCGCTTGTACTCGTTACCCGGAGTGTAAGGGCACCCGGCCCATCGAAGACACTCAGCCGCAGGATGGTACAGGGCAAAAGCCTATCCCCTGCCCGCACTGTTTTTCACCTCTGGTAAGGCGACAAAGTAAAAAAGGCTGGTTCTGGGGCTGCAGCAATTTCCCCAGCTGCCGTCAAACAGTGAATGACGACCACGGCAAGCCCGCGTTGCCGTTACGGAACTCTACATAACACTACTGAATACATGCTCATTTTTTGGGATAATGGAACTGCAAGACGAGTGATCCGCCGCCACTCGGCCAAAATCGAAATCAATTCCGGCGGCACCATCGAGGTCCAGAATTAATGCGCATTGCTCTGCTTGAAGATGAACATGAACAGGCGCAACACATTCAGTCCATTCTCACAGAGAAGGGCCATCAATGTGACAGTTTCCCGACCGGGCAATCTTTTCTGGGCGCGGTGCTGCACCGCAGCTATGACCTGATCATTCTGGACTGGCAGATACCAGACATGACCGGCATTGACGTACTTGAGAGCGTGCGAGCCCAGCTCAACTGGCCAGTTCCGGCCGTGTTCCTGACCCAGCGCGACAGCGAAGCCGATATTGTGCGCGCGCTGGATGCAGGTGCCGATGACTACCTGTCCAAGCCGGCCCGCGCAGCCGAACTGATCGCCAGAATCCATGCTCTGGCCCGTAGGAGCAATCCGGACAGTGACAAAGAAGTGCTGGTTTACGGTCCGTTTGAGGTAAACACCACACAGCGAGTCATTCTGCTGCACGGTGAGCCATTAACCCTGACCGACAAAGACTTTGATCTGACGCTGTTCCTGTTCCAGAACCAAGGCCGTTTGCTAACCCGCGAAATGCTGCTTGAACGTGTTTGGGGGCTGGCACGCGACATCAACACCCGCACCGTCGATACCCACATGAGCCGACTGCGCCGCCGCCTGGGTGTCAATCCTGAGAACGGGTTCCGAATCAAAACGATCTATCAGCGGGGCTATCGCCTGGAAACCATCACCGCAGGCGAAACAACCGAAACCAACGGACACGATGCAACCAATGCTTGAATTCAAACGCCATGGTACTGCGGGATTGCTCCTACTGCTTACGCTCAGCTTGTTGCCAGGAGTCGCGGTAGCCGAGATTTCCGTCACCAGAGGGTCTGCGTCTGCACCCGCCCAACAAACCGGTAATACTCCGGAGTGGGTCTATACACTGCGTTCTGGCGAAACCCTCAATGATATTGCCCAGGCGCTACTGATCGATCACGCAAGCCTCGGCCAACTTGTGCAATACAACAACCTGGCAAGCAATGCTGCCGCCTCAGCCGGTGACCAGATCAGAATTCCGCTCAATTGGTTGAAGCGGCAACCCGAGCCCGCCAAAGCCAGCTCCGTGACGGGCAATGTGCTCCATGTATCTGGCAGCACTGGCCAGAAATCCCCACTGTCTGCAAACGCCATCATCCGGGTAGGCGATGAAGTGATCTCCGCCGCGGGCTCTGCCACCATCGTACTTGCCGATGGTTCTGAGCTGCGCATGGCGCCCAACTCACGACTGATCTTTAACCGGCTCACCCAGTACGGCAAAGCCGGCATGGCGGACACCCGGCTGAGACTCCAGCGTGGCGAAGTGCACACTCGCGTCAAGCCCGTGATGGAACAAGGATCGCGCTTTGAAATAGAAACACCATCGGCGGTTGCGGCGGTGCGTGGCACCGTGTTCTCCATGCAGGCGACAGCCAGCGGCAGCAGCGTTCAGATCACCGAAGGCATTGTTGACTTTGGCCGGCCCGGCCAAACCCGCCGAATTCCCGCCGGTTACGGAGCCAGCGTATCCACCGCCGGTTCCGCTCCGATGAATATTCGCCGCTTGCCACCGGCCCCGGTACTCAACCCGATCGCACCTGTGCTCAAGCAATTACCAGCCGAGCTTAGCTGGCAAGCCGATGGTGCCAATCGATACCGGGTTGATATTTTCGAGGAGAACAGCGGTGCCTGGCTGCAAAGCAGGGATCTGTCAGACATCCGCTTCGACATCAGCCAACTCGATAACGGTCGTTACGACATACATCTGGCGGCGCTCGATCCTCAAGGGATCACCGGAATGCCCGCGATAGCGTCGGTCGAGGTAGACCTGCAAGCGCGGACACCGGATCTTGTTTCGCCCGAAGAAGGGCAAGCGGTGGACGACGACATGCCCGAGTTCCATTGGCAACTGAACGGCACCAATGAAATCGCCCGTGTTGAGATTGCCGACGACGAAGACTTCCGGCGCCTGATCACATCGAGCGAATGGGCACCAGACAATCGGGCGCTACCCTCCCGGCCTTTGAGCCCCGGCCAGTATTATTGGCGCGTGGTGAGCGAAGCCGGCGGCAACTCAGTGGCAACGTCAGCAACACGAACCCTGGTGGTTAACGGTACCCTGCCGCCGGTCCGAATCATCAGCATCAACTACATTGACAGCCAGGTGCGCGTGTTCTGGGAGCGGGTTGATACCGCCAAAGACTACCGGTTGCAACTGGCCGAAGAGCCGACATTTAACAACATTATCAAAGAAGCAAACGTTGCCGATACCACTGCGGCCTTGCGCCTGATTCCCGGAAGAAGGTATTTTGTGCGCGTTAAAGCGCTTTCTGATGGTCCGCTGGCAAGCCGGTGGGGCCCGGGGAGGGAACTGTACCTGGACTGAGCCACGTCACCACATGAGTAAACAGCACGGCCCATGAGAAGGGATTGGTTATCACTGAAAACAACACCCTGGTCTCTGGGCTTTCTGCTCACAGGTATACTTTTGCTGACCCAGGCCACCACCTTGCCATCGCGAGTGGATTCCTGGCTCTACGATAAGGCCATCACCACCTGGCCGGCGCCGATTGACACCAAGGTTGCTCTGGTCACCATCGACGAACACAGTCTCGATGTCCTGGGCCAATGGCCATGGGATCGCAGCCTGCACGGACGCCTGATCGACCGCCTGACCGAGTCCGGAGCCCAGACTATTGTCTTCGACATTCTGTTCCCGGAGCCAACCTCAAGCGATCAGATTCTCGCAGACGCCATGGCGCGACACGGCCGCGTGGTCTTACCCATTCATTACTCGCCAGCGACCGACCTGCAGCTGATGCGCGAACAACTGCCCGCCCCGCCCCTCGAGGAAGCCGCCCTGGCACTCGGGCACGCTCATGTAGAGCTGGACAAAGACGGCATTGCCCGAGGCCTCTACCTCTACAACAGCCTTGGCCATCACCGCTGGCCGGCCCTGGCGCTCGCAGCAGAAGGTAAGGGCCTGCCACCCGTCGCCAGCGCAGATGCGCCCGCCTACACCAATGTGCGCAGTGAGTTCAGGCTGGTACCGCTGGCTGGCGGGGCCGATACCTTGCCGGCGTACTCCTATGTGGACGTGCTTCGTCAGCCGGCTGAGCCAAAACGGTTTGCCGGTAAAACCGTCTTTGTAGGAGCCACCGCCGCTGGCTTTCGCGATGTCTTGAGCACGCCCTTTTCCGGGCTCAGCCGCCCCATGAGCGGTGTAGAATTTCACGCCAACGTCTATTCTGCCAGCCAACAGTCAACACTCATCTCCCGGGCCCCTCAATGGCTCTCGCTTGCTCTGGCACTGATGATACTGCTTATCCTGACCAACACATTGCCGCGACTGAAACCAGCCGTAACCTTCGGAGCCTGCGCCGGCAGCTTCGTTCTGGTGTTGTGCACCTATTTCATTGCTCTGCGCAGTTTTCATACCCACCTATCGGCCGCCAACGCCGCGCTGCTGCCAATGATTGCCTTTCCACTCGCCAGCGGCCTGCGCCTTGCGATGACCAACCGCTTCCTGAATCGACAACTGGACGACATGGCCCGAACGCCACAACTGTCATTACCGGAACCTTCCCGGCGCCATCCCGTGCAACTGCTGGAGCATTTGCGCTCTCTGCTCCAACCTCAGAGCTGGCTGCTGGCCGAAGGCAATGACATCCTGGCGATAAACGGCATGAGCCTTAACGAAGCACCTCAATTCAGCAAGGCCGGGCAATGGGTTCACCAAGGCAATCAAAGCTGGATCCGACTGGTCAGGGGCGGCAAAGACTATGTGCTTGGCCTCACCTTACCCGATGACCTGAGCCGGGAAGTGATCCAGCTCTACCTCCAAAAACTTAAACTGGAAGACTCTTGCCAACACATAACCAAAGCAGGCATTCAGGAGAACATATCCAAGCGGATCGAGAAGGTGCGAACGGCCACGGAGCGACTCGGACAAATGCAGGCTTTTATTCGCCACAGCTTTGAGCACATGCCGGACGGCATCATCGTGACCGACGAACTCGGCGTTATTCGCTTTGCAAACCGGCACATTGAGGCCTGGTTCAAAGAACCCATGCCCAGTCTCAGCGGCCTGCCCCTGACCCGCCTGCTGGAGGGTCACGACCCCCGAGAGGCTGCACCCTGGCACGAAACCGTCTCCGAGACACTAACCCTCCTGCAAAGCCGAACGGTGGACCTGAAAATCCACAACAAAGACTTCCTGATTCACCTGGCGCCGTTCGCCCTGCCAGACAGCGACCAGTCCGGGATTGTTGCCAACATCTCTGACATTTCAGAACTGCGGGAGCAACAAAGACAACACCGAGAAGCAATCGACTTTATTTCTCACGATGTTCGCTCCCCGCTGGTCTCACAACTGGCCTTGATCGAACAGCTTAAAAGGGACCCAGGCCACATCGATGAAAGCCAGCTGGAGCAACTGGGACGATTGGCGCGGCGCAGCTATCATCTGGCGGAGGAGTTTGTTCAACTGGCGCGGGCCGAACAGTTAACCGAAACCCGATTTTATGAATGCGAGCTTCTGGCAATCGTGGAAAATGCACGCGATAGCGTCTGCGAACAGGCGCAAGAAAAGCAGATCAGTTTACAAGTTGGGGGCACCGAAGATCTCTGGCTTAAAGGAAACGCTGAACTGCTGGAGCGGGCGGTGATCAACCTGATGACCAATGCAGTGCAGTACAGCCCCGCAGGTTCCGCCATCACCGTTCAGGTCTATCGCGCCGGCCACTTGGCCTGTCTGGCCATTGCTGACGAAGGCTCCGGTATCGACCCGCACGAACTGCCGCTGTTGTTTGATCGCTACCACCGGCAAAAGCGAAGCGAGATGTCGGGTAATCACGGTACCGGTCTGGGCCTGTCGTTTGTGAAAACCGTGGTTGAAAAACACCGGGGGCAAATCACCGTAGACTCCGCACCCGACGATGGCACCACCTTCACTTTGAAACTGCCCATTGCCGATCCGATGAACTGAATCGGCAGGCGGCGTTGAATAGTCAGCTGCGGATGGTTTTACTTACCGGCTCTGAGGGCTCGCTGACAAGACCCTGCGTATCTTGCACCTGGATTGTAAAGTACCAGGTACCTACGTCCAGATTGTCGACGGTGTAAGACATCTCCGGATATTTTGCGGCTCCGTCAATCACCACTTCGCCTGACAAATCCTCAACATCTTTACCATAGCGTATGACATAGCTGTCCAGCTCACCCATATCAATGCCGTCGCCGTTAACGCGAGTGGCAGGCGCAGACCAGCTAAGAACTGCGAAACGAGGAACGTCGGCTACCACACCGGGGGTACCGGAATCTGATCCGGTGGCGGTGCCTGACAACCCAGCGGAACCTTCGCTGGAAGAACCTTCGCCGGAAGAATCTCCGCCCCCACAACCAACAAGCACAATCCCGAAGAAAAACGCGGCTATCCATGCCTTTGACACTTTGATGACGCGTTTCATAGCCAGCCTGCACCAATTTATCGTCGAATTTGTTAAATTCTATAAAATTCGAACAATCGATGATGCGAAGGGCTTCATTTTTAAGCGGCAAATTAAGACAATTTTTTGACGCTTACACCTGCCTTTGGGTACTTAACTCTGGGCGTCATAATCAATTCTGCACCTTGCCGTACAACTGCGCATAGAGACCTTCTTTGGCTATCAGATCATTGTGCCGCCCCTCCTCGATAATTTGGCCGTCATCAAAGACACATGCCCGGTCAGCCTGTTTAACAGCGCTGAGCCGATGCGCGATAATCAGCGTGGTACGCTTGCTCAGAAACGCCTCAAGATCCCGATGTAACTGAAACTCAGTTTCGGCATCCAGAGCTGACGTTGCTTCGTCCAGGATCACCACCGACGGATCAGCCAAAACCATTCGCGCGATGGCCAGCCTCTGACGCTGACCACCAGACAGCCGAACACCCTGTCGACCAATCATGGTTTCCAATCGATCCGGCATTGCCGCAACAGTTTGATCAAGCTGAGCAATACGCAGGGCCTCCCAGAGCTGAGCCTCGTTTTTTTCCCGGCCCAGGGTAAGATTCTGACGCACCGTATCGTTGAACAACGCTGGGTGCTGCAACACCGTAGCGATATGCTCTCTGAGGTTCGGGAAGCCGATCCGCTGAATCGGCACCCCATCAATCAATATGCTCCCTTTCAGTGGGCTATACATACCCAGGATCACCTGCACCAGGGTAGACTTACCACTACCACTGGTCCCGACCAGGGCGACCTTCTCTCCTGGGGCTAAATCAAGGTTGATGCCTCTGAGCACCCGCTCTTCACCATAACTAAAGTGAACATTGCGCAGCGACAAACCCACCGTATGCTTGCCCTCGAAAGGATTCTCCAGCGCCGGATAACATGGCTCCTGCTTCAGCTCCAACAAACGATTAACACGGCCCAGCGCCGCGTTTGCTGCAAACCAGGCGTATTGTATGTTGAGTATTTCCTGAACCGGAGTCAGCATAAACCAGAGATAACCAAACACGGCAAACATCATGCCGATGCTCAAATCGCTGAACAGCACCGTCACCATCGCCGCAGCACGAAATACATCCACTCCAAACTGAAATAACGCAAAGCTGGCGCGAGTGGCCGCATCGCTGCGCCACTCGAACTGAGTAGCATGGTCGCGCACCGTGCGGGCGCGGCCGACCAGCTGCTGCAAATAATGCGGCTCGCGGTTGGCAGCCCGAAGTTGATGAATGCTGTCCAGCGTTTCCGTCAGATCCCCCTGAAACTCCTCATAAGCACTATTTTCCCGACGCTTGAGCTCTTTCACCCGCTTACTGATTAGCATCGTTGCAAAAATAACGAGGGGGTTAAAAAGTAGAATCAACAGGCCCAGCTGCCAGTGCATCCATACCAATACAAAGGCGGTACCCGTAACCGTCAGGCTCGCCACGATCACGCGGCTGATCGTCGCTCCCAGGAACTGATCGATGGTATCCAGATCGGTGATGAAGTGACTGGTGATACCACCAGAACCCCGGGTCTCGAATTCTGACATTGCGACCGAGCGCAATTGCCCGAGCAATCGCGACCGGATGCGAAACACAACATCTTTGGAAATCCTGGAGAATTCACGGGACTGCAGAACGTTAAATCCGAGAGCCAGCAGCCTCAGCAGGAAGGCCGCCAATACCATGACGCCAATGTAGACCACTGGCAAGTGCCATGGTTCCGGCAAAGCCACCCGCATGACGGGCAATACCGGACCCTCTTCACCCAGTAATACCTCATCCACCAGCACCGGAAGCAGCAGCGGAATCGGCACACTGACCAAGGTTGCCAGAATAGCCAAAGCATTAGCCCTGATTAACCGAGGCCTATGTTTTAACGCCAGTGACAGGATATCCCGCCAAGTGTAGGAGTCGTCTGGTGCAGCGGCATGAGCATCAACCCGGAATTGGCCCTGTCGTGTTGCCTGTTCCAAACAGCCTCCTGTCAAGCCGGCCAAAAATCAAGAATACGACCTATTGCGCTCAGTAGCCCATTACCCGCAATAAATTTGTTCTACCGGAAAGAGCATGGTGTGCCATCACTGGGGACTAACGGATTACCCACCAACGTCACAAGCTGGGAGATTGCGCTGGATAGAACGCATGGTCACCGAGAACCCCTGCTCTTTATCCTGGCAGTCAACTTACCTCCGATCAATTAGCCCACACTTTGACAAGCGAGCTTGCCCCTCAGATGCTTGACCGGACGTTTTTGGACGCCCAGCGTCAGGGACGCCCACGCAACTTGCTCAAGACACCCTTAACCCAGTCTCTGGCTTCTTCCAGCGTGCGATTGTCTTCAACGAGATCTCGTAGAGCCTGGACTTGCTGCTCGAACAATCCCGGCCTGCTCAACTCCTCGGGTTTCTCGTCGGGGCCCAGTGGTAAAATATGTTCGAAATAGGTACCACCAAGAATGCGACGCAGGAGGCCTTCCCCCAGAAACGCTGCGTCGTTGTTCAGGGTGCGTGTTGCTCGAAGCAGTCGGCGGATATCGTATTGGCCCGGGTAGATATCCGGCACTTGTTTATTTATGCCAAGCAAGCTGTAGACACCAATCCGGGCTGTTCGCACTGAGCTTTCCAGAGTGAAAACCACATCGTTGTGGGTCTCCACGAACTGCCCAATGCAGGCCAGATTGGTGCAGCCTTCCGGCACAACCCAGGGGCGGTCACCTTTGGCGCGGGGCATGAATTGCGCGGTGATATAGGGCATCAGCGCAACACGGGTTTTGGTGGCCGCAGCCACCTCATCAAGCTGATCGATCAGGCCCAGGTGATAACACATCTCCGCCACTACCTCCTGGCCGGTGCACTCGGGCATCGGCTTTTTCACGTAGTCGCCAGGTTTGTCCATTAACAGTGCATAGACCCAGAATACAACGACGTCATCCGGCTGGTCCGGGAAATGGGGCTGGCGATTACAGGTGAAACTCATCAGCCAGGCGGAATCGGTAAAGGTAATGATTCCGCCTGTTGCCGTAAAACCGGAGTATGGATCATTAACCGACAGCTCCTTAAGTTTGTCCATCAGCGGCGAGGGTTTGCAGGTCAGGGTGACGGATTCCCAAGTGGAGCCGGGTATGTTGCCGCAGAACTTCTCAGGCCGACCAAATATCTCGGATTGTTGCGCCAGGTTTTTCCACAACTGCCAGCCTGAGCCGAGGCCGGCCTCATGATTCTCTTTCAGTTGCGGCACTGTATTGTCATCACCGTAGGCGGTGTCTTCGGTCATCGAGCCGGTGGTCACAAACACCAGGTCGCGCTCACCGACGTTAAGGGTTTTATCTCCCTCACTACCACGGCACTGAATCGCCGCGACCGTCCTGTTGTCACCAAAGGTCTTCATCTCGAGGTTCTCGACAATAGTGTCGTACTGTATGTTAACGCCCTGCTCCTTCAGCCAACTCATCAACGGGCGCACAAAACCATCGTATTGATTATATTTCGGGAAAACGAGCGAAGTCATATCGTTCAGCCCATCCATCAAGTGCAGGAAACGGTGCATATAGAGTTTCATTTCAAGCACCGAATGCCAGTTCTGGAAAGCAAACATGGTGCGCCAGAAGGTATAGAAATTGGTGTTCAGAAAGCCTTCACTGAACCACTCCTCCACGGTAATGTCGTCCAGATCCTCCTTGCGCGCCAGCAGGAGCTTGACCAGCTCGAGCTGTTGTCGTTTGCTCAACCCCATCGTCGCGAAGTCTTTTATCTGGCCCTGTTTCTCCAACAGCCGTGCCTTGGACCAGTTCTTGTCGGCATCGTTTACGATCCGGTATTCATCCAGCACGGTGAAGGGCCTGGGCAGCTCCAGAGCCGGTATCTCGGAGAATACATCCCAGAAATTCTGGTAGGTCATCTCCATTTCCCGGCCACCGCGAACGATATAACCGTCTTCGGCATTACCAGCACCATCAAGTGAGCCGCCCTCAATGTCCCGTTCTTCCAGAAAGGTAATATTTCCGGCTGGCATATGCCCATCGCGGATCAGGAAGAACGCGGCGGACAGGCCGGCGATACCACTACCAATAATCCAGGCACGCCGGTTAGCAATGCCTTCAGTAGGAAGCGGACGATTGTTGACATAGGCACCGTGCAGGTCAGCCGGTGGAAGCGATGTATCCATGCCATTGTGCAAGTGCCGGGTGGATGCGTCAGGCGTTACACTAACTCCCTGAGACTTCAGTGCGTCGATATGAGCTTTCAGTTTTGGGAAGTCTTTCCGTGAAGTATCGGGACTGGCCATTCAGCGGTCTCCTTTGCTGAGCGATGAAAATCCTTTCCAGGGTGAACGTATTAATTCGGGGCGCAGATAATGCGCATCGAACGAACCGACACTGGTAAGGATGTCTTCGAATCAAGTGACCGTCTGTACGTTGCCCCACGCAAACATCAACCCCAGGCAACGGGATGTCACTATGTTCATGCTTTCGGAACGAATGGTTCTATAGAGTGGCACTGCTGGCGACAACAATGAACTGCACCAATTCAAGCGCCATAAAAGGTGACATCTGCATAAAAAAGTGATTAGAGGAATCGAACAATGAAGGGACATAATCGCAGAGGCAGCAGGCCGAGCCTTTAAGAAAACCGATGTGCGATCTACCTTGCTGCCTGAGCAATCCTGGCCAGCCAGCAACATTCTTTGAATTTAGCGGCGACTTCAGGTTGCCTATTCACAAAAGCGAACGCTCAGGCGGATAGTCCAACACTTGCCCCGGGAGAAATTTCGCCTCTTTTTAGAAAGATCCACAGTTACGCGGTAGAACCCGACTACCGTCCACTTGTCTGTGAGAGTTCGACTGCTTCCAGACATTGTTCAAAAGGCAGCCAAAGAGCTAA
>NZ_JACUUB010000114.1 GCF_014859525.1 Marinobacter sp. | reverse complement strand
GCTGGTGGCCAGTGCCGGTAATGCCGGCGCCCAGTCTGCCACACTCATGGTCCGCGGCATGGCCACCGGCGACGTCACAATTGCAGATTGGGGCCGTTTGCTGGGCAAAGAAGTGCTGGTTGCCAGCGGGCTTGGCCTCACCATGGCCGTAGCGGTTATGGCCGTCGGCTTTCTCCGTGCCGGACCGGAGATCGCAACGGTCGTGGCGATCACAATGATTATTGTGGTGATGGTCGGCAGCCTGATCGGGATGCTACTGCCCTTCTTGCTCGACAAACTGAAGTTTGACCCGGCCACCGCAAGCACGCCGCTGATCACCACCATCGCCGACGTGAGCGGTGTGTTGATCTATTTCAGTGTTGCCACCGCCCTTCTTGGCTTGTAATACAACCAGCGCAACAAGATGGTGCAACCTCGATAAATCCTGCGAACTTGCGCCCCAGGTTGGTGCTCCAGGTCGTAGACAAGTTAACATTTGGCCCCCTGAATTTTTCAACATCTTGTTTTATATATTCTTTTTAATGTTGGCATTTTGCGTGCATTCGACAAAGTGATTTCAACGATTAAGACAAGAGGTGTCTGATGAAACGCAAACCCTTTAATGTTACCGCTTCCGTTTTGAGTGCAGCTATCCTGGGAGCGCTGGCCGTACCCTCTATTGCCCACGCAGAAGTGTCGGCAAATATTGGCGCTGTCAGCAACTACATGTTCCGGGGCATCACCCAGACTGAGGGCGCAGCAGCCATTCAAGGCGGCGTAGACTATGAGAGCGCAGCAGGCCTCTATGCCGGCACCTGGGTATCCACCATAGACTTTGGTGATGAAGCCACCCACGAGCTTGACCTGTACTTTGGCTTCGCTGGCGAAATGGAAGGGTTTTCTTACGATGTCGGCTACATTTATTACGCCTACACCGATGCTCCCGACAATATCGACTTCGCTGAACTCTACGGCGAAATCGGCATGGGCAACTTTGCAGTAGGCTTTGCTTACACCCTGCACAGTGAAAACCAGGATGACGTTTTCGATGAAGGCGACATCTACTATTACGGTTCTGCGTCGCTGCCGCTGGCAAACGATTTCAGTGCCGGCTTTACTGTGGGCTACTATGACTTCGACGTAGACGGCGACCCTGGTTTCAAAGACGCAAGCTACGTGCACTACGCGGCCAGTCTTGTGAAAGACGCCAGTGAATTGGGCGAGTTCAGCCTAAACATTGATTATGCCGACATCAGCAAGAACAACGAAGAGTTTGGCACTGGTCGGGCAGACAAGCCCCAGGTCTGGGTAGGCTGGACAAAATCGTTCTGATCCCAACCGGACAAGGCAAGAATACCCATAGAGAGTGAGGAAGAGCCGGTACTACCGGCTCTTTTTATGCGCCTCTACTACTCATCCTGGTGAGCCAGGGCTAACCGGAAGCCAAAGCCAGCTGCAAAACACCCAAGCGCGGAACCTTGTCCATGAGGTCCCGGGTTGACGCGCTCGTTGTCACCTCTGACTCTACCTCTCTCCAGATATCGAGAAGACCAGAAGCCTCGGCCTTGCCTTGCAACAGAGCAAGACTCGACTCCGGAATCTTGAACGCAGCCTCGGTAAGCCATGACACGCTCAGCACTCGAAGAAATCGAGTGGCATCTATAGGGCCTGTGTCGATCAGTTCATCCGGCTGATAGATGCCCGCAAGATAGTAACCCTGCTCTGCCTTACTGATAAGATTCAAAAACACCGGCACTTCATGAGCAAGGGCTTTGGCCCAGGTCATTAATGCCGCCGGTTGACCGGATTTTAGCTCCAGCTCCACTTCGTGCAGCGGTCGCACCGAGCCACCACTGACAATCTCACCGGAATCCACAGCCACCTCGATGACCGCATCGGCAGCGTTCAACATAACCACCTGACGAGTGAAGTTAGTTTCGAACGCCAAAGCCAGTTGTTGCAAATCCAGCTGGCCATTCAATGGCGTTTCGGCCAGCAGAGACACATCAAGCTCCGGCCCTGGCAGCGACCACTCCCATTCCTGACGCCGATGTGCACCATCTACAAATTCACCCTGGGTTTTCAGGGTCTGGATGTAACGATCGCCAAACTGCCTTACCCGAAGAGCCGCCCGAGCCTGATTGAGAGCTGCATCGGGCGTGTCGTAATAACGATTAACCAAAACTTTTCGATTACCGCATGCGGCTTCGGACTGCACTGACAACCAGTCGAGGGCTTTCGACTGGGCTTGCTCAGACAGCGTCAGTTTGATCTCCAGCTCGATGGCCATAGGAGTCTCCCGGAATGTTAGAGGCCAGAAACCACAAAAGCCGGTGACCTGAGTCACCGGCTTTTGACACTACGTGATTAGCGGGTTAGCTGATCAGAAGTAGTAAACAGCGCCAACAGAGGCAACAGAGCGCTCGCTCTTGTCTGCAACGCCGTATACGCCATTATCACCGCCACCGAGATAGCCTTCGAAGTAGACGTACATGTGGTCAGACAGGTTATGGAGAGCCTGCAAAGTCACTGTATCGACATCTTTATCTGCCAGGTCAGCGTCGACAAAGTTGTTGTCATACTGGGTCAGCTCGTAAGACAGGGCAAACTGGTTTTTACCCAGAGTGTAAACACCCATCACGCCGAACGTATCAGCAACGTCCTTGCGAGTGTGGAATTCACCGGTCAGGCGCAGGTTATCCAGATTGTAGCTGGCGCGCAGGCCATAAGTGTTCTCGTTGTTTACGCTGTCAACCCGGTTGAAACCGTCATAAGCCCGACCACCGTCGTTCGAATCGACGGCAAATGCCAGCTCAAGGGCATCAACCTCATACATAGCAGCCAGCTGCCACGGGTAAGATTTCTTATCAACCTGGCCGTCGCCGTCACCGTTGATCTGAACGGCCGCACCGATGGTCAGGCCACCGAAGTTCGGTGACAGATACTGAACGGTGTCGCCTTCGCCGGTGTCATAGTTAACAAACTGGTTCAGAAACGCAACTTCGTAGAATTCTGAGATTTCAGTAACAGCGCGCTCGTATACAGTGTCGCTGGTACCAACCCACAACTGACCAAAGTTCTCACCCTTAACACCAACGTAAGCTTGGTCGATGCGGAAAGTGCTCTCAGTGGAGATATCGTCAGCACCCAGACGATCGATTTCGAGTCGGAAGAAACCGGTCAGGCCAGGGGCGATCTCGTGATCGTGCAGCACACCCAGAGTGGAACCGTTATCTGCGTGCTCAACGGCTGAGCTTCCACCGTCAATGTTGTCATGATACAGAACGTACTGAATGTTACCGTAAACGGTCGGCAGGTTTTTCTCAGCGTGCGCGCCAGCCATAGCAGCGCCAGAGAAAGTTGCGGCTGCAATCGCAGATGCAATGATCGTTTTTTTCATGTTGCGTCTTCCTTTTAGAGTTAACTCAGGTTGTGCGACGGGTTCTAGTTCCCGATTCTCGCTGGCAAGATCAGCCTGAACTGTTCTCGCCAAACTCGTGGCCGCTTCCCCTTTATTTCTACAGGGTTACGACTTTTTCTTTTTATTTCGGCCAACGAAATCGTCTAGCCTTAAATCTCAATCACTTACAGGACACTCTTAAAGCCCAAAGTGATGAAGCTGTTTTAATATAATGCGGGTCTTTTTGCAAACCCTTAAGATTTTCTATTTAGCCTTTTTGATGCTTTCAAGGAAAGCGCTTATGCCAAATACGCCTTAAAAAACACTAACCCTTACAACAATCAAGTTAGAGGCCAAAAGCCTTTTTATTATTAAAAAACATTAAGTTACTACAATATCGATTAGACTTCACAGGTATCTGCCAATCGCTAGCATCACCTTAACGCACCACAAAAAGGCAGCCCTGCAACGCCAGCCTCATTACAGTGCATTAATGTTTCTTGTGAGACTCCAACAAAAAGGTGACCGGGCCATCATTAACCAATGCCACCTTCATATCAGCGCCAAACTCCCCCTCACCTACGCGATCAAAACCGATTTGGTTCCGCGCCTCTGCCAAAAAGTCACGATACAATGCCTCGGCACGCTCAGGCGCTGCCGCAAGGGAAAACCCAGGGCGAGAGCCTGATCCGGTATCAGCGGCGAGAGTGAACTGCGGAACAATAAGAATCGACCCACCAGAGTCCTGAACGTTAACGTTCATCCGGCCTTGTTCGTCGGGGAATATTCGATAGCAGAGAACTTTTCGGCACAGTTCCTTGGCCTCAATCAATGAGTCTTCCTTCTCAACGCCTAACAACAGCAAAAGCCCGGGGCCTATGCTGGCAATCTGCTTGCCATTGACCGTAACACTGGCTTCCGATACGCGCTGTATAAGACCCTTCATTCAGTCCCTTGAGTAATAACTTCGGGGGAAACAACGAAAAACGCTGCAGAGTGTATCGACGCTTATCGAAGGTCGCAACCCCTCAAATCAAGAAACCGTTACTCCGTTATCCGGCAGTCGGGTGGGTGTGCGACACCACGCTTTCGACGGCGCGCATCAAGGCATCAACGATGGCAGGTTCAGACGCCGAATGCCCGGCATCCCGAATAATCCTCAGGTCTGCATCAGGCCAGGCCTGACTGAGCGCCAGCGCATTGTCCAGCGGGCAGACCATGTCGTATCGGCCATGAACAATAATGCCAGGAATGCCCGCTAACGCCCGGGCATCGCGAACAATCTGATCAGGCTCAAGAAACGCCTGATTCATAAAGTAGTGGCATTCTATTCGGGCCAAGGCAATAGCCACGTGTGGATGGCCAAAGTGCTCGACCACCTTCGGGTTGGGGTGGAGTGTGGCGCAGCGACCCTCCCAGATAGACCAGGCTTTGGCCGCCTGGATCTGCTCCAGTTCATTGGCGCTGGTCAGCCGTCGGTAATAGGCTGAAACCATATCACCACGTTCGGCCTCCGGTATCGGTGCCAGATAATCTTGCCAGTAGTCCGGAAAGACCCGACTGGCACCTTCCTGATAAAACCACTGAATATCCTTGGGCCGACACAAGAAGATACCTCGCAACACCAAACCCAACACCTGCTTCGGGTGCTGCTGGGCGTACACCAGGCTGAGCGTTGAGCCCCAACTGCCACCAAACAGCAACCAACGGTCGATACCCAAAAACTGGCGAACGGTTTCCATGTCCTGCACCAGCCTATCGGTGCTGTTGCCTTCCAGCTCAGCTAATGGTGTTGATCGCCCTGCACCACGCTGATCCATCAGGATGATCCGAAAACGCTCAGCATCAAAGAAGCGCCGGTGATAATCCTCACAACCACCGCCCGGGCCACCGTGCACCACCAGCACAGGGATACCGTCCGGATTACCGGATTCCTCCAGATAAAGCTCATGGGGCTCCTCCACCGCAAGGTGGTGGCGGGCATAAGGCTGAATTTCAGGATAGAGGGTCAGCATGGCGAACTCCGCGTCTAGGGTAACGGTAGTCTAGCTGAGAATAACAGAGGGAATCACGGCAGGGTTTGAGGAATCTTGAAAAACCAGAAAGCTGAAGGATAGTAGCCACGGACAACACAGACGTTACGGACGAAAAGACGGTGCTTTTCCTGAGTTGTCCGTG
>NZ_JACUUB010000113.1 GCF_014859525.1 Marinobacter sp. | reverse complement strand
TTGCTCTACCAGCAAGGTTATTTCATCCAGACCATTGATGCGCAGGGACAGCAAGTTGCAAGGTATCAATGTCACTCCAGTGACGAGCTGCCCATCACTCCCGTTGAGAAAAACGGCCAGCAATTAACGGTCTCTGTGCCCTTCCCCGGCCGGGAGGTTCATGCGCGGGTATGGCAGGCTCGGGTTGGGCATATTCGCCTTTACCTTTTGGACTCAAATACCACCAAGAACAGTCTCGAGGATCAGGATTTAACCCTGCAGCTTTATGGCGGAGACTCCAGCACCCGCATCAGTCAGGAAATGTTACTGGGTATTGGCGGCACCCGTGTACTCGCGGAACTCGGGATAACACCTACGGCCTGGCACATCAATGAGGGCCATGCAGCGTTCCAGATTCTGGAGCGGTGCCGAGTGGCCATGGCAGACGGGCTGTCGTTTGAGGCGGCACTTGAAGCCGTCGCAGCAGCAACTCTGTTTACAACACACACGCCAGTGGCGGCAGGCCATGACATCTTCCCCAGAGACCTTGTGGCTCATAACCTGGGACCATACCTGGAAGAGTCTGGACTGGAATTTGACCGGATTTTCGCATTGGGTGGCAAGAACGGTAACGACAGTTTCAACATGACCTGCCTCGGGCTACGTGGCTCTCGCTTTCATAACGGGGTAAGCCGCATCCATGGCGGCGTAGCGTCCGAAATGGAAGGAAGTATCTGGCCGCAGATTCCACCCAGGGAAAACCCCATCGAATACATCACAAACGGTGTGCACGTGCCGACTTTTTTGGCTCCGGAATGGGCAAGCCTGTTTGATATTCAGGCGCCAACATGGAAGAGCGAACTTTTGAACCCGGCCTTCTGGAGCTTCGTTGACCAGATTCCGGATTATCATTACTGGAGTGTTCACAAGGCTCTGAAACAGCAAATGGCGGAGTTTACCGTTCGTCGTCTCAAGCGCCAGCACAAGCGCAACGGGACCGGCTATTCGGTCACCGAAAGGATGACCCGGCAACTGATCTCGCCCGACAAAGACGCTCTGGTGATTGGTTTTGCCCGACGTTTTGCTACCTACAAACGCGCCACCCTGATTTTCTCTGATCTTCCGAGACTGGAACGACTGCTGACCAACCCGGACCACCCTGTCGTTCTGGTATTTGCGGGTAAAGCCCACCCCCAGGATCATCCGGGCCAGCAACTGATCAAGGTCATTCATGGCTTGTCCATGCAGCCTGCGTTGATGGGACACATAATCCTGCTGGAAGATTACGACCAGGCTATGGCGCGCCGGTTGCTCAGCGGTGTGGATGTGTGGCTGAACACACCGGAATACCCGAAAGAAGCGAGTGGCACTTCAGGCGAGAAAGCAGCGGTAAACGGCGCACTCAACCTGAGTGTACTCGACGGCTGGTGGGGTGAGGGCTATAACAAAACCAACGGATGGGCAATCACCCCCAGAGATACCGGGCTCGATCAGGAATTCCGCAACCGGGAAGAAGCCCGGGATCTACTGGATTTGCTCGAGCATGAAGTCGTCCCACTGTATTACAGCCGCGCCTCACAAGGTTATTCAAAAGGCTGGGTAACGCGCTCGAAAGCATCTATGAAAACCATTACCCCAAGATTCAATGCCCAGCGAATGGTGATGGACTATGCCCGAAACTACTATCAACCGGCAAGCCATCAGGGCCGGCTGATGATGGCAGACCAATTCAAGGTCGCACGCGAGCTGGCGGATTGGAAAGCTCGGGTACGAGACGCCTGGGATGGTGTTTCAGTAACGGTAAAAGGCTGTGTGGATGATCGCTGCGCATGGGACGAGTCTGTTGAACTGAAACTCTCTGTTGCGCTGAATGGGCTAGCTCCCGGTGATGTCCGGGTGGAATGCCTGGTTACTCCGGAATGCACAGGGACCTACGCAGAACCCGGAGCCGATCGTTTTATCCTTGAGGCAACCGGCGAAGAGGATGGACATGCGGTGTATGCATCCGACATAAAACCACCCTACCCGGGCCTGCAAACGTTGCGCTTGCGAGTCTACCCTCACCATCCGGCACTCACGCACCCGCTGGAAATGGGGTATATGATCTGGGCTTGAGTCACTCTGCCGTTTCTGGAATGTGCTCGCCGATATTATTAGCCGCGAGTGCGTTCACCACCGGGTTGGCGTACATGTTCAGAAGATAGGGGCGAATGGCCTCATCACAAGACGCAAGGCGGCGCTCCATCTCGGCTTTGGCGGCTTCCAGATCTGCCGGAGACCATGTTTCTGCCGTCACAACGCTCTCACTGACGCTGTCCGGAGTCTCATGGGCTCCTGGATGTATGCCGCGCATCTGATGGGCCACCAGATTGGATGCGTGTAAGTGGTAGTTCGCGTGCATTTCATGATCAATTCGTGCCGCAAGCGACTTCGGGTTATCCGGCGCGTCTGCAATGGGCGCACCAAAATGCACGTGCACATGACCTTTGTACCCGGTCAGTCCCTTCATGATCTGGTTCGTGTCTTCGCCTTCCGCCTTTTGATAGGCACCGGTGCGGGCTCGCACTTCCAGCTCCCGCGCCTTGTCGGCATCGCAGGGGTCATACTCATAGGCAATTGAGACCGGAACAATGTGCAGCTTGTTCATCGCCTCATCAAAGCCCAGTCCGGATTTTTTACGGCTCATGTAGAACATCTTGATAATCGCGGGGTCTGTTGCATCAATGCCATCTTTGGCACGACCTTCACGCTGGGCAATCCAGATGCTGTCATTGTGATCAATGCTGTGATTGATAAAACTCGACAGCGTGAGATAGGCATCGCGCATTTCCCGCGGGCTGGTTATGTTGCGGCGTACCACAAAGCTTTTGTTCAGACGCATCATTTCAGCAAACACCCGGTTCGCAAGCAGGTTGTCGCCGATGGCGATCCGGGTGGTATGGAACCCGTTCTGAAACAACAAATAATTCACCACCATGGGATCAAAAACGATGTCCCGGTGATTGGAAATAAACAGATGGGACGAGTGCTTGCTCAGGTTTTCAAGACCGCTATGAGTCACCCTGGAGGTGGTGCTCTGGACCAGATCGCCGACGTAGCTTGAAAGGCCAGCCTGTAAATCGTCAACCCGATGAAAATGGCCAAAACGGCGCGCAAGCCAGCGGCGAACGAAAACCCGCAATACCGCAGGTGCCCATTTTGCCGCCACCGGCGACTTAAAGCGTCCAACCATGTCTAAAAAATCTGGGTCGTTGACCAGTCGTTGGATCGCGGGGGCGGTTTCTTCATCCGAGTAGGGTCGGATTGCGTCAAATTCCTGCATGCAAGCCCTGTTGTTGTTCGAAACGATTAATCAAAGTCTCTGAAGCGGTGCCATTGTATCCTTTCTTTTACCGTTTTGCTTCCACCACAATGGCGTGTCGACCAATCCCCACCCAGGATCTGTTATCATTCCGGACCGAATTTCATACCCTCGTGAAGGCTGACGACAATCATGTATCCGGACCAGGACTTCGACCAACTCACCCGCGAACCACCCTCTGCCGCCAATCGGAGCCCGGAACAGGTTCTGCATGAGGTTTTTGGGTACGAGAGTTTTCGTCCATTACAAGGTGACATCGTCCATGAGGTTGTGAATGGTGGTGATGCCCTGGTTTTGATGCCCACCGGGGGCGGTAAGTCGCTTTGCTATCAGGTGCCGGCACTGGTCCGCCCGGGTACAGCGATCATCGTCTCGCCATTAATTGCCTTGATGCAGGATCAGGTAGCTGCGCTTCAACAACTGGGCGTGAAAGCCGCTTTCCTCAATTCCACCATGGATTTTGAGCAATCCCGGGCAACCGAATATGCGCTGATGACCGGCGAACTCGACCTGCTGTATTGCGCGCCAGAGCGATTGATCCAACCGCGCACCATTGAATTACTGCACAATGCTTCCTTATCGCTGTTTGCCATTGACGAAGCCCACTGTGTGTCGCAATGGGGGCACGATTTCCGCTCCGATTACCTGCAGTTGAGTATGCTTGCCGGGGAATTTCCCGGTATTCCTCGCATCGCCCTGACCGCGACTGCAGATGAGCGTACCCGCAAAGAAATCGCCGAGCGCTTATCGCTGACTCAGGCAAAGCACTTTGTCAGCGGTTTCGATCGGCCCAACATTCAGTACAGGATTACCCCTAAAACTAATGCAAACAAGCAGTTATTAGACTTTATTAAAGCTGAACACGAAGATGATTGTGGCATTGTTTATTGCCTGTCACGGAACAAAGTTGACGCAACGGCGAAGCTGTTGGCCAGCAAAGGCTACACCGCACTGCCCTACCATGCAGGCCTGGATGCCCAGTCTCGAGCCAGGCATCAGGATCGGTTTTTGCGTGAAGACGGCGTGATTATCGTTGCCACCATTGCCTTTGGCATGGGCATTGACAAACCCGACGTGCGGTTTGTTGCCCACCTGGACCTGCCCAAGAGCCTGGAAGCCTATTATCAGGAAACCGGCCGTGCCGGCAGGGATGGCAAACCTTCCACCGCCTGGATGGTGTATGGCCTGCAAGACGTTATCAAACTGCGGCAGATGCTCGAAGCCTCTCAGGGTAACGATCAATTCAAACGAGTTGAACGCCAGAAGCTGGACGCCATGCTAGGCCTGTGTGAAGTCACCCAATGCCGGCGGCAGGTGCTGCTCCGCTATTTTGACGATGCCCTTGAGCACCCCTGCGGCAACTGTGATACCTGCCTGAACCCGCCGGAAACCTGGGATGGCACTGTAGCCGTCCAGAAAGCGTTGTCGTGTGTTTACCGAACAGGCCAACGATTCGGCGTGAACTACCTCATTGATGTGCTACGAGGATCCGAGAATGAACGGATTTTGCAATCTGGTCACCAGGCCATTTCCACCTATGGTATTGGTACCGATCTGTCGGTTAATGAGTGGAAGTCGGTTTATCGCCAGCTGGTAGCGAACGGCTATTTAAGAGCCGATCCTGACGGTTATGGGGCATTACAATTGACGGAACTTTGTCGGCCGCTGCTTAAAGGTGAGCAAGCCATTGAGCTGCGTAAAGACCCTGTCGTGAAGAAGACGGCAGCCTCCAGGTCGAATGGCAAACGCGGTGGTCAGGACGTACGCGATCAGATTACGGACCATAACGGCTGGGACGCACTTCGCGCCTGCCGAAAGGCGCTGGCGGACAAACAGGGCGTGCCTCCCTACGTGATCTTTCATGACACAACCCTGTTCGATATGCTCGAACGCCGCCCGGAAAACCTGGAGCAATTGGCAGAAGTCAGCGGCGTAGGGGCCGCGAAGCTTGAAAAGTACGGTGAAGTGTTCCTGCAAACGCTGAAGGATATTGCTCAACCCTGAGGCTGAAAGCCTTTCTTTCGGACTCGATAATGCGCGAGCGACGTCGCCACATGATTGCCTTCTTCGTCCCTCAGCACGCCTTCCAGGGTGAATTTTGCACGCCCCGTGGCATCTGCATCCGCCAGGATGGCCGCTACGGCCTCGGCTGGCAAGGCGAATTCCACCGTCACGTCTGAATTGGCCGGGAGCAGGAACTCGAGCGTCATTTCCTTGAGTATCGGCGTATAGGCCGGGCCCAGATCAAACAATGCCATCACGCCACCCGGAATCTCGGCAACCAGAAAATACGCACCCGCGTACAAACTGCCAAAGTGATTTTTGTTGCCCTTCAGTTTTACTTTTGCCCG
>NZ_JACUUB010000033.1 GCF_014859525.1 Marinobacter sp. | reverse complement strand
TGGTGCCCGGAGGCGGAATCGAACCACCGACACGAGGATTTTCAATCCTCTGCTCTACCAACTGAGCTATCCGGGCGTGTTGGGCTATGTACCTCAACGGGGCGCTATTAAACCGGTTTAGGGTTTGGGAGTCAAGGCTGGCCGGTAAAAATATTCTCAAAGATTTTGCGGCTGTACAGACCTTGATCAACCTGGCTATTTTTCCGGTGGTACGTAGCCTTCAGCCTTGTCGAAAGGCTCATTATTAAAGAAGTGTCCCATCTGGGCTTGCAGGTATTTCCGGTGGCTCGGGTCCATCATGCTCAGGTGCTTTTCATTAATCAGCATGGTTTGTTGGTGTTGCCATTCGTCCCAGGCCTGCTTGGAGATGTTCTCGTAGATGTCCTGGCCTTTGGGGCCCGGCATGGGCGGCATGGTCAGTCCTTCCAGGTCTTTCTGGTATTTGCGGCAGAATACGGTGCGGCTCATGGCGGCTCCTGTGTTGATGTTCAGTTTGGCGAATGATAACAGATCAGTTCCGAGTGTGACTTGAGCATCTGCAATTGCAGGATTCAGAGCAGGGTGGTTTGCTCCGGTTCTGTCAGCAGGGTGCGAATGGGGGCAGGTAAACCCAAAGACAATGCTTCATCGCGATGCAGCCAGCGGTGCCGGTCGGAATCAGCAATGCCGGATACGTCGATGACGGGCATTCGTGCGGGCTGGATATGCAGGTGGTAATGGCTGAACGTATGGCGAAAGCCGCTGATCAGGTCCGGGTTTTGGCAGGTGATGCCCAGTGCTTTCTCGCAGGCATCCTGCAGTTCTTCCGAGCCGTAAGCCGGGTCCAGCTCTGGCAGGCTCCACAGGCCGCCCCAGATGCCGCTGGGTGGCCGGCGCTCCAGCAGGATGCGACCCTCGCCGTCTTCCAGAATCAGCATCCAGGTGGTTTTTTCCGGTTTGGCTTTTTTCGGTTTCGAGCCAGGGTAGAGCGTTACCTCGCTGCGGGCCCTGGCTGCACAGCCATCGCTGATTGGGCAGGTGTTGCAGGCCGGTTTACTGCGAGTGCAGACCATGGCGCCCAGGTCCATGATGGCCTGAGTGTAGTCTCTGGCCCGGTCATCGGGCGTGTGGGCTTCGGCGTGTTCCCAGAGTGTATTCAGCACCGAGGTTTGCCCCGGCCAGCCGGGTACGGCGTGATAGCGGGCGAGAACCCGTTTTACGTTGCCATCCAGAATGGCGGCTCGCTTTCCGAACGCCTGGGCGATGATGGCCGCAGCGGTTGAGCGGCCAATGCCGGTGAGGGGTTCGAGTTGTTCCTGATCGCAGGGGAACTCGCCCCCGAATTCCTCAACCACCTGTTTGGCGGCTTTGTGCAGGTTGCGGGCGCGGGCATAGTAGCCAAGGCCAGACCAGTGGCTGAGCACATCGTCTTCCGGTGCGGTGGCCAGTTCCTGAACATCAGGAAAGCTCGCCATGAAGGCTTCGAAGTAGGGGATCACGGTGGTGACCTGGGTCTGCTGAAGCATGATTTCAGAGACCCACACCCGGTAGGCGTTGCGGTTGTGGTGCCACGGCAGGTCATGCCTGCCGTGTTGGTCGTACCATGCCAGTAACTGATCGGCGAACCGGTCGCTCATCGGTTGAACAATCCTCGTACTGCATCCCGAACGCGGTCACCGTCTTCACCCAGGCGCTTGTCGATTTCTTCGCGAGCCCGCTCTTCCGCCCTCTGCTTGGCGCGGTCGGTTTCTTCTTGAACGCGGGCTCGTGCGGCATTGGCTGCGATATCTTTCAGCGTGTCGCGGAAGCGTGATCCGTCAAATGAGCACAGGCCAGCAGGGTTCTCCACGAAATTACCACGGCACTCTACAGGGATCACCACGTTCTGAACGTATTCAGTTACCCGGCAGGCGTTGTCGCGGTGGATGTCGCCCACAATGCGCAGGCCCAGTTCGTAGTCAAGAAGGCTCTGTTCCATATCTACGGTGCCATTGCCTTCCAGGCGCATGCCGGCCAGTGCGGCAACCAGGTCTGTGTTGTTCAGGGTGTTGCCATCAATTTTCAGAGTACCGCGCATATCGTTGAACGGAGTGTGCTCGCCCCAGTCCGCAGTGCTCAGGGAATCCTGGTTGGCCAGCGCAATGCCCTGGCAAGCCATGCGGGTAAGGTTCATATTGCGCAGCATGCCCTCAGCCAGATTAAAGCTGATCTCGCCATTGGCGTTGTTGCGCAGGGTTGAAATGCGATTGCCGTTGGTGTCGACGGCCACTTTCAGATTGGCCGCGCCGGACAGCATGTCGACCTCGGCAAGATCGGTGAGCAGAGGCAAGGTTTTCACGTTGCTGACGTCGGAGCGAACCCGCCACTTAGGGTTGTCGGTGCGGGCATCAATGGTGACGTTGGCGCCGAAGCTACCGTCATAGAGCTTGCCGCTGAACTGGTCCACTTGCAGCAGGCCGTCTTTGGCGGTGGTGCTGGCCTTGATCTCGTTAATGGTCAGATTGCTGATGATCAGTTCGCCCAGGCCAAAATCGATATCCAACAGCAGGTCGCGGATGGTTTCCAGTGGCAGAAGATCGCCCTCCGGGCTGGCTTCGGCGGTTTGCTGCGGAGCAGCTTCCTCTTCATCGGAGGCTGGCGGCAGGTATCGGTCGGCGTTGATCTTGTCGCCTTGCAGGTTGAAGGTCAGCCCGCCGTTGGCAAGGTTGTAGCTGCCACCGCCATTGAAGGTGGTGTCATCCAGCGTGATTTTCAGGTCACTCAGGGCAACGGTGCCGGGTTGGCCACCCAGGTTGGTGGATAGCGCGATGGCCTTGAGCACATCCGGGTCTTGGGTCTCTATTGCCGGCTGGCCCAGATTGCTCAGAAGTTGCTTGAGCGAGAAGCTGGCAATCTCCAGGCGGCCATCCAGTGCTGGCTGATCGCCAAAACCACTAACATTCAGGTTGGTGCTTAGCTTCAGGTTGGCCAGGCTGGCGGTGAAGTCGTTCAGGGAAGCGGTCTCTTCCTCCAGGTTGGCCAGCAGCGAGCCGGCCACTTCCGCCTTCACGGATTTGCCACCAAACGGTTCGCCGTTCATGTCAAAGACAGCCTTGAGGCCGGATACTGCAAATTCGTTCAGGGCCTGATTGGCGTTCACACGGGCGCTGATGCTGCCATCAACGGCAAATTGAGGCTGGGCGGTTTCCACCTTAAAGCGAATATCGAGGGGGAACTCGGAGCCCAGGGTGATGTTGCTGGCGGAAACCGTGAAATCTTCCAGGGTCACGGACTGGCCGGTGCTGAGGTCGTTGTAGTGAACCCGGGCGTTGGTGATTTCGATGTTCTCAACGTTAAAGTCGAGCATCTCGCCACTGCCAGTGTCTTCTGCGGTTTCTGTGGGTTCAGCGGCGGCCTGTTCGGCGGTTTCAGAGGGCTCACCTTCGGGCATGATTCGCGTCCAGTTACCCTCGCCTTGCTCGTTCACCACCAGCCGCGCATCCAGGCCATCCAGCAGGAAGGTATTCACCCGTGGCGCCATGGCAATCAGCGACCAGAAATCGATCTGGGCGACCAGGCGCTCCAGCGCAACCAGCCGCTCGCCTTCCAGAGTGGCCTCGACATTGTTCAGCTCAAGGCCCAGTGGAATAAAAGACCAGCCAATGTCGCCTTCCAGGATAAGGTCGAGGTTGGTGTGCTTCTCAACCGCGGCCTCAATCTGGGGTTTGTAATCATTCGGATTGATCACGGCAACAGCAATGGCAACAGCCGCGATGGCCAGTACAATCAGGGCGATCACGGCGTAAAGCGCATAGCGGATAACTTTCATGGTACGAGTTCCTTGTCTTCCCGGCAGGGTGGGGTGCCTGTCTTGTTTCGGGTGAATAACCCAAAGGATAACGCAGGGTTAGTAAATTAACAGCGTAGGAATATGACAATGCGTTAGTCTTGGGTCAAAATACACCTTGTCCAGAAGTCAGACGATAACTCTGGCTTGCATTAATAAGCGCAAATAAGCATAAAAAGGAGCTGGCTGTGGCCATTACCGTATCGATTGAGCTAAACCGGGATATTGAGATTCCGGCAGGCTATGACGAAGTATTCGATCTGCTGGCAGATGTTCCCCGGTCTGCCAGCCACTTTCCGAAAGTCGATAAGCTGATCGACCTGGGCGGCAATGCCTACCGTTGGGAAATGGAGAAAGTGGGTGTCGACAAACACGCCATCCAATCGGTCTATGCCTGTACCTACCACGCAGACAAAGATGCCGGCAAGATCACCTGGACACCGGTGAAAGGCGAAGGCAATGGCGTTGTCAGTGGTGCCTGGACCATTACCGCCAACGGTGATGGCGCCACCAAGGTGCGCTTCCAAACCAACGCCCAGCTGACGGTGCCTCTGCCCAGCCTGCTCAAACTGGCCATCAGCCCGGTCATCAAGCACGAGTTCAACAGCCTGGTTGACACTTACATGAGCAACCTCAAGAAGGCGTTCTGAGCTATCGGGGTGATTGATCCCGTTGCGGGACTCTGGATGTTTAAATGGGTATAATCGCCGTATTCAGTATTTCGGTATCAAGCCAGTTTTTACAACGGAGTCTCCATGGCTGAACGCAAGGCACGGGTAGAGCGCAATACCCTTGAAACCCAGATTTCTGTCGAGATCAACCTCGACGGCACAGGCAACGCCAATTTTGATACCGGTGTGCCCTTTCTCGACCACATGATGGACCAGATTGCCCGTCACGGCCTGGTAGACCTGGACATCACCTGCAAGGGCGACCTGCACATCGACGACCACCACACCGTGGAAGACATCGGCATCACCCTGGGTCAGGCTTTCAAGCAGGCTGTTGGTGACAAAAAAGGTATCCGCCGTTACGGCCACGCCTACGTGCCCCTGGACGAAGCACTGTCCCGCGTGGTCATCGACCTCTCTGGCCGCCCAGGTTTGCTCATGGACGTGCCCTACACCCGCGCCAGCGTGGGTGGCTTTGACGTAGATCTGTTCGGGGAGTTCTTCCAGGGCTTTGTCAACCACTCCATGGTGACCCTGCACATCGACAACCTGAAGGGCAAGAACACCCATCACCAGATCGAAACCGTGTTCAAAGCCTTCGGCCGCGCACTGCGCATGGCGATTGAAATGGACGAGCGCATGGCGGGTATTACTCCGTCTACCAAAGGCGCCCTGTAACCGGTCACCGAAAGGAACAGATCCACCATGAAGACCGTCGCCATCATCGACTACGGCATGGGCAACCTGCATTCCGCCCGTAAGGCCGTGGAGCACGTGGCCCCGGACTGCACCGTACTGGTCACAGACGATGCCGCCAAAATCCGCGAAGCCGACCGTGTGATCCTGCCCGGCGTTGGCGCCATCCGCGACTGCATGGCCGAAATGCACCGTTTGGGCGTGGTTGAACTCGTCAAAGAAGTCTCCCGGGACCGCCCGTTCCTCGGCATCTGCGTCGGCATGCAGGCCCTGATGGCCCGCAGCGAAGAAAACGGGGGCGTGGAAGGCATTGGCCTGTTCCCGTCGGAAGTCCGCTACTTCGGTGACAACCTGACCGAAAACGGCGAACGCCTGAAAGTGCCCCACATGGGCTGGAACCAGGTGTATCACACCGCAGACCACCCGCTCTGGCACAACATCCCGGACGGCGACCGCTTCTACTTTGTGCACAGCTACTACGCCGAAGCCGAAGGCAACGCCGACATGGCCGGCCGCACCCGCTATGGCGTTGACCTGGCGGCAGCGGTGGCAAAGGACAATATATTTGCAGCGCAGTTCCACCCGGAGAAAAGTGCCCGGGCAGGCCTGCAGTTGCTGGAAAACTTCACGAACTGGACTGGAAAAAGCTAAGGGAGAAACTCGTTCGTTGCTGCTCGGATGATGTTGCGGGCAAGAAACGAGTAGCCCGCTGATGCGGGGAGAGCCCTCCGGGACTGTCTGCAGCAGGGATGCTGCAGTCAAGCGTACACGAACGTATTCACAGCGTGTCCCGGAGGGCTCTCCCCGTAGCAGTGGGCGGGCGGCCATCTCCCAGACGGCAAACTCCGAGGAAGAACAAAATGCTGATTATCCCCGCTATCGATCTCAAAGACGGCAAATGCGTAAGACTCCGCCAGGGCCGCATGGAAGACTCCACCGTATTCGGTGACGACCCCGTAGACATGGCCACCAAATGGGTCAACGCCGGCGCCCGCCGCCTGCACCTGGTCGACCTCAACGGTGCCTTCGCCGGCGAACCGGTCAACGGCGAAATCGTCAAAGCCATTGCCGTAAAATACCCGAATCTGCCCATTCAGATCGGCGGTGGCATCCGCTCGGCTCAAACCATCGAAGCCTACCTCAAAGCCGGCGTACAGTGGGTGATCATCGGCACCAAAGCCGTCAAAGAGCCTGAATTCGTCACCGAAATGTGCAAAGAATTCCCCGGTCACATCATTGTTGGCCTGGACGCCAAAGACGGCCGCGTAGCCACCGACGGTTGGGCCGAAGTCTCTGAAGTCATGGCGGTAGACCTGGCCAAACGCTTCGCCAACGACGGCGTGTCTTCCATCGTTTACACCGACATCGCCCGCGACGGCATGATGCAGGGCGTGAACGTAGAGGCGACAGCAAAGCTGGCAGAGGAGGGTGGTATTCCGGTGATTGCCTCTGGCGGCGTCACCAACATGGATGATCTCAAGCGCCTGGCCACCGTAGCCGACAAAGGCGTGATCGGTGCTATTACCGGTCGCGCCATTTATGAAGGCACCCTGGACGTTGCGGAAGCCCAGGCTTTCTGCGACAGCCTGCGAGACTGAGGTCGTATTATGGCACTGGCAAAACGCATCATCCCCTGTCTGGACGTCGACAAAGGCCGCGTGGTTAAAGGCGTCAACTTTGTGGATATCCGTGACGCCGGCGATCCGGTAGAAGTCGCCCGCCGCTACAACGAGCAGGGTGCAGACGAAATCACCTTCCTGGACATCACCGCCAGCAGCGAAAGCCGCGACACCACCTACGAAACCGTCGAGCGCATGGCGGCCGAAGTGTTTATTCCGCTGACGGTGGGCGGAGGTGTGCGCACCGTGGACGATATCCGCAAGCTGCTCAATGCCGGCGCTGACAAGGTATCGATCAATACGGCAGCGGTTTTTAATCCGGAATTCGTGAAAGAAGCAGCGGAGCGTTTTGGCCGGCAGTGCATTGTAGTGGCTATTGACGCCAAACGGGTGAGTGCAGAAGGCGAAGAACCCCGCTGGGAAATCTTCACCCACGGCGGCCGCAAGCCGACCGGGCTGGATGCGGTGGAGTGGGCTCGCAAGATGGTGGAGATGGGCGCGGGTGAACTGCTGCTGACCAGTATGGACCGTGACGGCACCAAGATCGGTTTTGATCTGGGACTGACCCGTGCGATCAGCGATGCCGTGGCGGTACCGGTGATTGCCTCAGGTGGTGTGGGTGAGCTGCAGCATCTGGCCGATGGCGTTACTCAGGGTGGTGCCGATGCCGTTCTGGCAGCGTCTATATTCCACTTTGGCCAGCACACCATTCCCGAGGCCAAGGCCTTTATGAAGGCACAGGGTATCGAAGTTCGGGACTAAAGGATTTTTGGCGTGTCCGTGGGTGTTCGTGGCTAAGACTAGTCTTTGTTACTTTGGGCAACAGACAGCGCCACCGGTTGCTTTTCTCCTTCCGCAAACATCTCCCGGTTGCCATTTCGCATGGCCCAGATGCCGCTCACAGTCGCCACGGCAATGCCCTGTTCATCCAGTTTCGGCAAGTGCTTCTCCAGATAGTCCACGGTCACCTTATGGGGGTGGCCAATGCCGATGGCAGTGCCTTTTTCTTTGGCGGTTTTGATCAGAAGCTGGAACTGCTGGTCCACAAACTCTTCGGTTTGTTCATGATCCAGAAAGACATCCCGGGTCAGGCTGGGAATCTGGTAGGCCTGTGCCACTTGCCCTGCGATCGAGTTGGCGATGGTACGGCTGTCAACAAAATACACCGGGTATCGGTAAAGCTCCTTCATCACCCAGTCCATGGGTTGCAACTGCTGGGTCAGCAGACTGCCCATGTGGTTGTTAACACCGCTCACGTGAGGGATTGACTGGAGTGAACGCCTCAAGGTTCGGGTCAGCGTGGCTTCGTCCATGTCGGGGGTCAGTCCCCCACGGCCAAGGCCAAAGTTGCGAGTGTTGGCCATGGGAGCGTGCAGCATGATTTCCTTGTTCTGCTGGTAAGCCAGCTTGGCTAAAGGAACGGTGTGCCTCAGGTAGGGCAGAAAGGCCAGCGTCAGCGGCTGATCCATCTGCGCCAGCCGTTCACCCTCGTAACGATTGTGGCCCATGTCGTCAATAATGATGGCAATGGTTGGCGGGTACTGTTCGCTGGCGGACCCTGCGGACAGCACTGCCGGACTGGCAATCAGGCCAGCAAGTAGTACCAGTGTTTTCACACAGTTCACTGACGTTTGCCCTGCTCTCTACGGTTAAGAATGTTCATGCCTTTAAGCAGGTTCAGAGCAGAACGAAGCTGGTAATCACGTTCTGCAGCAGAGGACCGGGTTTCGGTATCTGGCACTTGCTCGTCACGGTCCCCGTCTTCGTTATCACCTCGAAGGTGACCGCTCAGGTCAGCCTCTGTGAAGAATGGCCGGCCGTCCAGTTCGGTCAATTCTGCCGGGCGAACGACGATGTCGGGCTTGATGCCTGTGGCCTGAATTGAACGGCCCTCAGGAGTGTAGTAACGGGCCGTGGTCATTTTTATGGCGTGGGTCTCGTCCAGAGGAATAACGGTTTGTACACTGCCTTTGCCGAACGACTGGGTGCCCATGATCACTGCGCGACCGTGATCCTGCAGAGCACCGGCCAGGATTTCAGAGGCGGATGCTGAGCCACCATTGATCAGAACCACTATCGGTGTGCCTTCCATTATGTCGCCGGCCTTGGCGCTGAAGCGAAGGCGTGAGCTCTGAACACGGCCTTCGGTGTAAACAATCAGGCCTTCGTCCAGCAGCGCATCGGTGGTTTCAACCGCCGCCTGCAAAATGCCGCCCGGGTTATTGCGAACGTCGATAATCAGTCCGTCCAGTTCGCTGCCGTGCTGCTCTTCCAGTGCGGACAATGCTTGCCGGAACTGACGGCCGGTTTCGGCCTGGAACTGAGTGATGCGAACATAGCCGTAGCCATTTTCGATCATCCGGGACTTGATGCTGGTGACTTTAATGATGGCACGGGTTACGTCAATTTCGATGGGGCCGCTTTCACCGTCCCGCATGATGGTTAGGGTAAGCACGGTGCCGGGTTTACCGCGCATGAGTTTGACGGCTTCCTCAAGCGACAGGCCCTTGACCGGTTTTTCGCCCAGCTTGATGATCAGGTCGCCAGCCAGGACGCCTGCTTGCTGCGCAGGGGTATCGTCGATAGGCGCGATCACTTTCACGAAGCCATTTTCCATGCCCACTTCGATGCCCAGGCCGCCAAACTCACCGGAGGTGCTTTCTTCGAGCTCTTCGTAATCTTTCGGAGCGAGGTAAGTGGAATGAGGGTCCAGGTCGGAGAGCATGCCCTTGATGGCGCTTTCCAGTAATTTTCGGTCCGAAACCTCCTCAACGTAGGCCGCTTTGATGCGACTGAAGACCTCGGTGAATTTTCTCAGGTCGTCCAGAGGTAACTGTTCTTCTGGATCAGGCAGTTGAATCTGAACCCGTTCGCCGTTCTGAATGCTATCCAGGATCTGCTGGGTCTGTGCGTCCTGGTCTTGTGCCCATGCCAGGGACGAAGCGGCAAAAAAACAGGCGATCAAGGCAATGCAACGCAGTGGCGAGTTCTGGTGTGTACTTCTGACCCGTTTCATTCACATATCCTGTTGTGTTTCCGCAAGTTGGACTGGCTGATGTTCAAGACAGTATGGCGCTCGACAGGCCGTTTGTCAGCCCTTTGCTTCAGGGTTTGCCAAGCCAGCTGCGGGGGTTGACCGGTTTGCCGTTCTGGCGCACTTCAAAATAGACCGCCGGGTCGTCTGTGCCGCCGGTGCGACCGGCCAGAGCGACGGTTTCGCCGGCGGCTACCCAGTCTCCTGGCGCGGTAAACAGACTGCTGCTATGGCCGTAGAGTGTCAGGTATCCATCGCCGTGATCTATGATGGTCATCAGACCAAACCCCCGGAGCCAGTTGGCGAAAACCACCCTCCCGTAGTGTATGGCTTTAACTTCGGCGTCTTCCTGGGTATTCATGATGATGCCGTTACGGCGTAATTTGCCCTCGGCATAGGCAGCGCCGTAGTTGCTGACGACACGACCTTTGGCGGGCCATGGCAGATTGTTGCGAAGAGACTTGAATGGCCTGGATTCGTTGGGGGCAGGTATGCTGGCGATGGCTTGCTGTACTTCCTCGAGCAGCTTCTCCAGGCGCTTTCGGTCAGCGTCCAGATCGTCTCTTTCGCCGCGGCGGTTGCGTATGTCGGCGTTCAGGGCGGTCAGGGTCTTTTCGCGTTCTTTTCTGGTATCTGCCAGCTGTTGCTGACGCTGCTCCAGGCTCGCTTCGGTTTTCGCTAACTCTACACGGCTGGTTTGAACCGCAGCCCTGGCCGCTCTCAATTCCCTGAGGCTGGCTTGAAAGGCCTCTAGGCGCCCAACCGTATCCCGGCTCAGGTACTCGTAATAGGTCATGGTGCGAGCGATCATGCCGGGCTCGATTTCGTTGAGCAGGATCTTCAGGGCGGGGGCGTCGCCCTCCATCCAGGCAGCGCGGATTTGTTTTTTCAGGCCCTCGCGTTGCTGTTCCAGTGTTGTCGCGAGTTCGTTTTCCTGTTTCTGCAGTTCGGTCAGCTGCTGCTGTTGCTCGTCGGCCTGAGCTCTCAGATTGCGGCGTTCGCGAGTCAGTTCACTGATGCGGCGTTCGTTCGCAACCAACTGCTTTTCAAGATCCGAGCGGCTTCTTTCAGCGCTGACCAGCCACTTGTCAATATTGGCAATGCGCTTTTTCAGCGCGTCCACCTGGGCCGGGGTAACGTCTTGCCCGGCATGAGCGAGCGTGGCCCCCAGGATGAGGGCCAGGGCCATTGCTGCAATGCGCATCAGCATGTCTGATCGCAGCCGGATCAGTTTGTGATTACCAGGCTGTGCCCGGTCATTTCCTGCGGCGGCTTGTCTCCCATCAGGGTCAGCAGGGTGGGCGCAATGTCGCACAGGCTGCCGCCATCTTTCAGAGTGACTTTGCGAGGGCCTGTGTATACCAGCGGCACGGGGCCGATGGTGTGCGAGGTGTGGACCTGGCCGGAGTTAGGATCTGTCATTTGCTCACAGTTGCCATGGTCGGCGGTGATCAGTGATTCGCCACCGACTTCATCCAGAGCGTCGACTACGCGCTGTATGCACTGGTCTAGGCATTCCGCCGCCTTGATAGCAGCGTCCAGCTTGCCGGTATGGCCAACCATATCGCCATTGGCGTAGTTGCAGATAATCAGGTCGTATTTACCGCTCTTGATGGCTTCGACCAGTTTGTCGGTTACCTCTGGTGCGCTCATCTCTGGCTGCAGGTCGTAAGTCGCTACTTTTGGTGACGGCACCAGAATCCGGTCTTCACCGGCAAACGGGGTTTCCATGCCCCCATTAAAGAAGAAGGTGACGTGGGCGTATTTTTCAGTCTCGGAAATCCGTAACTGAGTTTTGCCCATGGCGGCTACATATTCGCCCAAGCCGTTGGTCAGTTGCTCCGGCGGGTAGGCGCAGGAAGTTTTGATGTCGGCGGCGTATTCGGTGAGCATCACGAAGTCAGCCAGTTCGGGATGTTTGCGGCGATCGAAGCCGTCAAAACCCTTGTCTACGAAGGTGCGGGTCATTTCCCGGGCACGGTCTGCGCGGAAGTTCATGAACAATACCGCGTCACCATCGTTTATGGTGCCTTCCGGTTGGCCTTCAGCGCGAATGCGGGTGGCTTTGACGAACTCGTCGTTTTCGCCACGCTCGTAAGCGTGCTCGAGTGCGACGATCGGATCTTCAAAACTAAACTCGGTGTCGCCCAGTGTCATGGCGTTGTAAGCAGACTCTACACGGTCCCAGCGGTTGTCGCGGTCCATGGCAAAATAACGGCCAACAATCGTGGCGACCCGGCCAACGCCAAGATGTTTCATTTTTGCAGCGGCTTTTTCCAGAGACGGCCCGGCACTGCGCGGTGGCATGTCGCGGCCGTCCAGAAAGGCATGAATATAGACTTCTTTGGCGCCATGGTTGGCGGCCAGTTCGGCGGCAGCGAGCATGTGATCTTCATGGCAATGAACACCGCCGGGCGACAACAGGCCAAGGATGTGTACGGCCTTGTTGTTGGCAACAGCTTTGTCGATGGCGGTGCACAGGGCTTCGTTACTCTGAAAGTGGCCGTCTTCGAGGTCTTTGTCTATCCGCGTCAGGCTTTGATACACCACCCGGCCGGCGCCGAGATTCATGTGGCCAACTTCCGAATTGCCCATCTGGCCCTGAGGTAATCCCACAAACATGCCGGAGGTATTGATCAGAGTTTTGGGCTGGTTCTGCCAGAGCTTGTCCCAGAACGGGGTTTGGGCATTGGAGATGGCGTTATCTTCAGCCGGGTCACGATGGCCCCAGCCGTCGAGAATAATCAGTGCAGTGGGCTTGCGCGTCTCGGTCATTATTTCGTCCGGTTGGTTGCGAAGTAACAAGATCAAAGAGGGCTCAGATTGTAACCGTTTTCATTTGCGCAGGCCACGCGGTTTAGCTTGCCTTCTTTGACCGCGCGTGGGTGTGTATAATCCGGCCAAACCAATTTTCAGGGTAGTTGCATGGACCGTTTGTTTGAATTCGTTGTTAATCACTACATTCTGGTATCACTGTTCGTGGCCTTTCTGATTGCGATTCTGGTGCTGGAGTCGCGCCGGGGGGGAACCAAGATTTCGGCTCAAGGTGCGGTATCACTGATCAATAAAGATGAGGCGGTGGTGGTGGATATCCGTGACCGCAAGGAGTTCGGTGAGGGTCGGATTACGGGTTCTGTTAATATTCCGCTGAACAGCATCAAAACCCGTGCCAATGAATTGAGCAAGTTTAAGGAAAAGCAGATTATTGTGGCTGACAAGATGGGGCAGCATTCTGCGATGGCGGTCAAGCAACTCAATGCCGAGGGTTATACCAATGTGCTGCGGCTGAACGGTGGTATTGCAGACTGGAAAGCCAGTAATCTGCCCCTGGTGAAAAAGTAACAGGGCTTGATCTGATTGGCGATCTGACGCACTGTTTCATATTACCGCCCGGAACCTGGAAGTAGACTGTTCCGGCGCACGTGACGATAACAACGGGCCTCGCCCATACTACGAGAACGAAAGGACTGATCATGGCTGAGAATCAGCAAGCCGCAGGCAACGAAAACCAGAACCAACCCCAGTTTGCCCTTCAGCGTATCTATGTGAAGGACCTGTCTTTTGAGTCCCCGAATGCTCCGACGGTTTTTCAGGAGCAGTGGAAGCCTCAGGTAAACCTGGATCTGAACACCGCCCACAACAAAATCAGCGACAACCAGTATGAAGTGGTGTTGTCCCTGACGGTCACGGCAAAAATGGGTGAAAAGGTTGCCTACATCGTCGAAATCCAGCAGGCCGGCGTATTCATGGTGTCTGGAATTGAAGGCCCGCAGCTAGGCCAGATGCTGGGCGCTTATTGCCCGACCATTCTCTTCCCCTACGCCCGTGAAGCCATCGACGGTATCGTTAACAAGGGCAGCTTCCCGGCACTGATGCTGGCGCCGGTGAACTTTGACGCGATCTACGCCCAGGCGCTCAAGCGCAAGCAGGAAGAAGCCGCAGGCGAAACAAAAGAAGAGCAAACTCACTGAGCAGCTGCTGACAGCCTGCTTTGATGACACAAAAAACCGGCCAAGGCCGGTTTTTTGTGTCTTGTTTGTTGAACTCAGAGCGCGCCGGTGAATCCTAGCTGACGCCACGCCTCGTAAACCACCAGAGCAGCTGTGTTGGACAGGTTGAGGCTGCGACTCTCGGGCTGCATGGGTACCCGCAGGCGGCACTCTGGTGGCAGCTCTTCGCGCACATTAACCGGCAGGCCTCGGGTTTCTGGCCCGAACATCAGATAGTCGCCGTCCTGAAAGGCCACTTCATGGTAGTGGCGCGTTCCTTTGGTGGTGAGCCCGAACAGCCGCGCAGGCTGTTCGGACGCCATAAAGCTGGCGTAATTCGGGTGGGTCTTCACGCTGGCGTACTCGCTGTAATCCAGCCCCGCCCGGCGCATCTGCTTGTCTTCGAGGGAAAAACCCAGAGGTTCGATCAGATGCAACCGACAGCCGGTGTTGGCACACAGCCGGATGATATTGCCGGTGTTTGGCGGTATTTCCGGCTCGTAGAGTACAACGTGAAGCACCTGCTTTAGCGCTCAACGGCCAGGGCAACACCCATGCCGCCGCCGATGCACAGTGTGGCCAGGCCTTTCTTGGCGTCCTGGCGCACCATCTCGTGCAGCAGGCTGACCAGGATGCGGCAGCCAGAAGCGCCGATTGGATGGCCCAAGGCGATGGCGCCGCCATTTACGTTCACTTTGTTGGTATCCCAGCCCATGTCGCGGTTGACCGAGATGGCCTGAGCGGCGAAGGCTTCGTTGGCTTCAATCAGATCCAGATCGGTAGCGGACCAGCCGGCTCGCTCCAGACAGCGTGTGCTGGCGGGGATCGGGCCAGTACCCATGATGGAGGGGTCAACGCCGGCACTGGCGTGAGCTTTGATGGTGACCAGTGGGGTCAGGCCCAACTCTTTGGCTTTGTCGGCACTGCATACCATGACCGCAGCTGCGCCATCGTTCAGCGATGAGGCGTTGCCGGCGGTGACCGAGCCGTCTTTCTTGAAAGCCGGGCGCAGTTTGCCAAGACCCTCAGCGCTGACGCCATCTCGAGGGCATTCGTCTTTGTTGACAATCAGCGGATCGCCTTTGCGCTGGGGAATACTGACCGGCACAATCTGACCATCAAAGTACCCGGCATTCTGAGCGGCGACGGCTTTCTGCTGAGACGCAGCGGCGAATTCATCCTGCTCTTCCCGGCTGATGCCGTACTTGTCGACGATGTTCTCGGCGGTGATGCCCATGTGGTAATCGTTGAAGGCGTCCCACAGGCCATCGTTGACCATGGTGTCGATCATGGTCCAGTTACCCATGCGCTGACCGTTGCGGCTGTTAGGCAGTACGTGCGGGGCCTGGCTCATGCTTTCCTGGCCACCGGCAATGATCATTTCGGCATCGCCACACTGGATGGATTGAACCGCCATGTGCACGGCTTTCAGGCCGGAGCCACACACTTTATTGATGGTGATGGCGGGCACAGACGCGGGCAGGCCAGCGTGAATAGCCGCCTGGCGAGCCGGATTCTGACCGCTACCGGCGGTGAGTACCTGGCCCAGGATAACTTCGCCGACCTGCTCGCCCGCGACGCCGGTTTCTTCTATCAGCGCTTTGATCACAGCAGCGCCAAGCTGGTCTGCCCGCAGGCTGGACAGGCCACCACCAAAGCTACCAATGGCGGTCCGTTTTGCGGCAACAATCACAACATCACGCATGGGAAATCTCCGTCGCTATGGGCAGGCTCTGAAGTTGGCCTGCCGGCATGTTCATAATGGGAGCATTGTAGCGGGAAAGCGAGTGCGCGCCAAAACCACCAAGGTCGGGTTGTCGCTGTGCCGTGGTTACATGTTGAGACTGCGGCCGCCGTCGACCGACAGAATTTGTCCGGTAACAAAGGGCGCGTCACACAACAGGTAGGCAATGGCGCCGGCAATGTCATCCGGATTGCCGGTACGAGCCAGCGGCGTTTTGTCGAGAATGGCCTGTTGATGGGATTGGTTGACTTCGGCACCACCTTCGGGCCAGAGAATCGCGCCCGGCGATACCCCGTTAACCCGGATCAGTGGCGCGAGATCTTTCGCCCAGGATCGGGTCAGCGCGGCCAGGCCAGCTTTGCTGGCGCAATACAGAGGGTGGTCGTTCAGAGGCTTTTCGCTATAGATGTCGATCAGGTTGACGACGCCACCGGCCGATTTTTTCAGCTCTGGCAGGCAGTGTTGGAGCAGGAAGAAAGGCGCCTTAAGGTTTGCCCCCATAATGGCCTCCCAGTCGTCTTCGGTTGACGCCTCGGTTGCCCGGGGATAAAACACCGAAGCGTTGTTGACCAGGCCATCCAGTCTCTGCCATTGCTGGCAGGCAGCCCTGGCCAGGTGAGCGATCTGGCCAGTGTTGTTCAGGTCTGCTTGCACAGACGTCGCAGAATCAGCACGTTCCCGGTTCAGTTTGTCGACCAGCTGCTGAGCCTGGTCTGCCCGCGAGCGATAATGAATAACCACGTTCCAGCCGCGAGCATGCAAGGTTTCTGCAGTGCGGGCACCAAGCCGGTGAGCCGCACCGGTGATCAGAGCGACAGGCGCTGTCATGGCTATTTCCTCTAGGTTATTGAGTTAGTACCTGCGTGATACGTTGCAGTCGCTCATTACGGATTGCAGCGCCCAGCTCCTTGCCTTTGAAGCCCTGTTTGATCAGGGCTTGTGGGCGGACATCCAGAGCCGCTTTAGCCGCGTTACGCAGTGCCACGATAAACTCCGCCAATTCAGCGCTGGTGGTGCAGGATAACGTGTCGATCAGTTGTTCGAAGCGGTCGGCCCGGCGCCAGATGTCGGCCTGATCGAGCAACTCCATGGCTTCTTCCGGTGTGGTTGCCCGGGCTTTATGATCGGCCAGACGATGCGTGAACAGGCAGACGAGGTGCGCCATCTCTCGGCAATCGTTGGGGCTTTTCATCGCTTTTGCGCGGCTTAGTGCCGCCGGCTCCGGTACCGAACAGAGCAGGGCGGCAAATCGCTGGGCGGTGGTGCCGCCTCGGCAATGAACGCAATGAAGGCCCTGCAGCCCGTTGCGGAAAGTGTGTGTGTCTGCCAGCTCTGGAATCAACCGGTCCAGCGCGCCCAGTTCTCTGAGTACATCAAAGAATACGCCAGGGGCCTGTTCGTGCAGAGCGCGTTGCACCTCCTGCCATACCCTTTCCGGGGCCAGGTCTGCCAGTTCGTCATCGTTAACCATGGTGCGCATCAGCGCCGTGGTTTGCTGGCAAATGGTAAAGCCCATAGGTTGCAGGCGAGCAGCGAATCTGGCCGTTCTGAGAATGCGCAGAGGGTCTTCAGCGAAGGCTTCCGACACATGCCGAAGTGTTCTCCGCTGCAGGTCTGCATAGCCATGGAAGGGGTCGACCAGCTGGCCATCTTCGGTCTCTGCCATGGCGTTGATGGTCAGATCGCGGCGCTTCAGATCCTGCTCCAGCGTGACATCCGGCGCGCTGTACACGGTAAACCCGTGATAACCCCGGCCCTGCTTGCGCTCTGTGCGGGCCAGGGCATATTCCTCACCGGTTTTCGGGTGCAGGAACACCGGGAAGTCGGCGCCTACCTGTTTGAAACCCTTCGCTCGCATTTCATCTGGCGAGCTGCCCACAACGACCCAGTCGCGGTCTTTTACCTCAAGGCCAAGCAGTTTGTCCCGAACGGCGCCGCCTACCAGATAGGTTTGCATGAAGCGGGGGTTTCCTTTGGTTTGTGGGTTGGGCAGATTGGTAGATTATCCGGCCACAGTCTGCCGTAGGCAAACCCGGCCAGTGAATTCCGGTGCTATGAAGCTGTCAGCCACAAAAAAGCCCGGCTTGCAGAGGCAGGCCGGGCTCATGAGACTATGCCGAGATCAGAAGGAGGTTCCGAGCTCGATGGCTGCACCCACGTCAGCACTGCTGTACAGCGCGCCGATATCAAGACGCGCACCGAGAATGTTCAGGCCCAGGCCAGCGGTGAACTGGGTATCTTCTTCAATACCGTCGTTGTCGCTGTTGCTGGCCAGGTTGTGTCGGATACCGGCGCGCAGTTGGGCGTAACGCCAGGCATCGAATTCGGCGCCGACAGCCAGCCACTGGGTATCGTCTTCAAAACCGAAGGCTTTCTTCTTGGTCAGGTCCAGTTCGGCGGTGACAACATGGTAGTTGCCCTTGTGGGCGATGGCGGCGGTGACCATGGGGTCGAGTTCAAACGTGCGCTTTTGTTCGCCCAGATCGGGGCGACTCTGGGCGGAGTCCAGCTCCATCGGGATCAGGTTTTTAACGACAACGCCGGCATTCCATTCGCGATTTTGGCCGAAGGCATAAGCGGCACCGACGTCCAGGTTGAATCCACTCTTGTCAGTCTGGTACTGGTCGCCGTCGAATTCGTCATCCTCAAATCCTGACACTGATTCAGTGTACTGGAAGGTGCGAAGCTCGACGTATTTTGGCGACACACCAACTTGCAGTGCATCGCCATTGTTGAGTTGGAAGGTGCTGGCAAAGCTGACACCAGCCTCGATGACGGCGGATGCCAGGATGCGCCCGCGGGAATTGAATTCGATGTCCCGATCGTTATCGTTAAGGATAGTATTTATGTCGGCGGCCGTTTGGGCATTGCTAATGCTGTCCAGCAACGCTTGGTCACGGTTGTCCAGCTCACCACGGACGGAGGCGGTCAAATTACCCGTGGTGAACACACCAACAGCCAGGCGTGGGCTGGGAAAGGCTATGCCAATGCCAAGGCCGAGGTTGACACGCATGGTGTCATCGCTGAATGCTTCAAGGCGGTTACTGAGATCCCTGGCTGTGTTCTGAAAGCGCTCAACGTCTTCTGGTGAGAGGGCAGCACTAAAACCATTGATTTGACCGTCGAACTGATCAATCACATCCTGAATATCATCAATCTGATCAATAACGTCTTCTTCATCTGCAAAGCGCGCATTAACCGAAGGCAGCATTAGTCCAAAATCATCCGCCCATTCGTGTTGCGGCGCAGCCATCATTGCGGGGTTGGCCAGAGGCGCTGCAGATGGATGAGCAACCGCAACACCCGTGCCGCCCATGGCAAAGGAGCGCGCAGACATTGCGCCCTGAGGGCTGGCAAGGGCCGAGGTGGTAGCAATAGAGAGGCCGACGGCCAGAGACAGCTTACTGAGGCGGTTTGTGTTCATGAACAGTCCTGAGGTTATTATGGTGCAGGTACAAATAATTAATTAGCCGCAAGGTTAGCCCAGTTTTTTCTATGACACAGCTCACAACCGGTAACGGTTTGTTCTCTATCTGTAAACGAAGGCAGCGTGTTGCCGCCTGGCGGCAAAATAAAGTGTGAGTTTTTTAGAAAAGTATTTTAGATCATGGGGTTGTTAATGCTGGCGTGATTTTTCCATGGTGCTTGCAAAAGTGTTTCTCGGAGACAAGATAATGACACTGCGATGGACTCTCGTGCCTGTTCTGGCTTTTGCATTGGCAGCCTGCGCGCCGGTGGGCGGTTATCAGCATAGCACGCAGGACGACTCAAACACGTTCGAGCCGATAACGGTTCGGGTCAGTGGCTTTGGTACCTATGAGGACGTTCGGGAAGATCGGCTAAATACCCGTAAGCGCTTGATGGCGCGACGTGCTTCCCAGTTGGATGCATACCGTAACCTCGCTGAGCGGGTATACGGTACGGTGATCTATGGCAGCTCTACCGTGAACGATTTTGTGGTGCACAACGATACATTCCGCACCTACGTTGACAGCTATATTCGCGGTGCCCGGATGGTGGCCGTCAATGAGCATAGCGACGGTGTGGTCGAAACCGTTATGGAACTCAGGTTGGAGCCGCGATTCCGTGAATGTGTGTCTCGCGTGGCCGATGATCAGGTGCGGGATGTATGTGTTATTCCCATGCCCAGGCACAACGACCGGGTAGGCGATGTGGAAGCGCGCCGCACCAACTCACTTTACTACCTGGACTAAACCGCCGTTGCTCTGGCGCGTTGCGGGAGACCTATGAAACTTATTGTTTTATTGCTGTTTTGGTTGTGTGCCGGCGTGGTGAATGCGGCCATGCTTGAGGGTGTGGGCCATGCCAATATCCGGGAGAACAATCTGGACCAGGCCCGTGCCGAGGCCCGGCAAGCGGCCATGCGGGATCTCGCCCTGCAGTATGAGGCCAGCATCAGCACAGAGGATACCCTGGAGAATGGCAAGCTGACGCAGTCCCAAACCCGGTTGTCAGCTCGAGCCCAACTGCGTAATGCCACCATTATTGATGAGTATCGCAGTGGCAATCTGTTAAGGGTGATTGTGCGGGCTGAACTGGCGGGCGCAGCTGACCGTGCCAGCTGTAAGGCCGGTGATGCCAGCGGACTGCGCAAGCGGGTTGCAGTGACCGGCTTTCCGATTACGATGCCCGCCCAGGGTGGCAGTCAGGCACTGGACGACGCCGGCGAGAAGTTGCCGCAGGCACTGGTTGCCCGCTTGCAGGCACAGGGTCGTATGCAGGTGCTGGGAGCAACGTCGTTGCAACTGTTCGGTAATCTGGCGGATGCACCCACGTCTCAAAAAAACCTGACGGCCAATCATTTGACCAACGTGGTACAGCTGGCCCGTGAACTGGGTGCACAATTTGTGGTGTCTGGTGTGATCCGTGATATCGGTTTGTCTGATCCCAATGCCTGGGGCAGCTCGATTACCAATCGCATGCAGCGCAGGGCTGGCCTGGTGGACACCACTCGCCGCTTTGAGGCTGAAGTAATGGTATTCGATGGGTTCAGTGGCTCACCGGTCTTCCAGCAGCGCTTCGCAACCTCTGCCCATTGGGATCCAAAAGGCAGTGGCAGCGGTGGCTTTGCCTCTGCAGGTTTTGAGAAGTCTGAGTGGGGGCAGGCGGTTACCGGAGTTATTGATGACATGACCGCTGCGGTGAACAATGCGTTAGCGTGTCAGCCGTTTATGGCGCGGGTAACCAGGGTTGAGGGTGACCGGGTAACCCTGGCTTCCGGCGCTACCGCCGGACTGCAGCCGGGAGACGAGCTGAATATATACCGCAGCCAGCGTTATTTTGATTCGCTGGACGGTACGCCAGAACTCACGGATGCCGGGGTTTCTATCACTCTGGATAATGTGCACCCGGATTTCAGCACGGGTCGGTTGCCGATGACTGGTGGACAGGTAAACCTTCAGCGCGACGACATCGCCATTATCTGGTGAGCTCAGGCCACTTCGGCTGCGGCAATATCGCGGATCTTGCCAACCATGGCTCGCAGGCCATTGCCCCGTGTCGGGGAGATATGGCGGAAAAGGTCCAGTTGCTCGAACAACTCGTCGATGTCGACGGCCAGGAGTTCTCTGGGTGTCTTGGCGTTCAGGGCGACCAAAATGATGGCTGCCAGGCCGCGTACAATCATGGCGTCAGAATCAATCAGCAGTAGCAGCTTGTCACTGTCTTGATCGTGGTGGTGAATCAGCCACACCTGGCTTTGACAGCCATGCACGTAATTATCCTCGACTCGCTCATCATCGGGAAATGCCGGCAACTGTTTGCCCAGGTCAATGATATAGGCGTAGCGATCTTCCCAGTCATCCAGAAAGTCGAAAGCGTCGATAACGTCTTCCAGAGTCGTTTTGGTGCCGAGAGGGTTGTCCAGAAATTGCTGCTCGTGGGCGGTCATAGCATTCCCAATTCCAGTTTGGCTTCATCGGTGAGCATGTCGTTGTTCCAGGGCGGGTCAAAGGTGAGCTCTACCGTCACTTTGTCCACGTTGGGAACATGCTCCACCTTGCGTCTCACATCCTCGGTAATCACCGGGCCCATGCCGCAGCCTGCGGCGGTCAGGGTCATGGTGATGTTGATGTGATTGCCGTCTTTGGTCCCGTTTTCGATGTTGCAGTTGTAGATCAGACCCAGGTCTACCACGTTGACCGGGATTTCCGGGTCGTAGCAGTTGCGTAACGCTTCCCAAACCTGGTTTTCGTTTACGCTGCCGTCTTCGGGCGTGTCGAAGCTGCTTTCGAGAGGTTGTTTGCCCAGGGCGTCGGCATCGTGGCCTTCAATGCGGGCAAGGTTGCCGTTGACCGCGACCGTAAAGGTGCCGCCCAGGGATTGGGTGATGGTGACAAAGGTGTCCGACGGAATCATGATTTCCGTGCCGGACGGGACCAGGCGGGCTTCCACCTCGCGCTTGGTCAGGACAACTTCCCGTTCTTGCATGCTTAAAAAGGCCTCTGTTTATGTCACCGTAAAGCTTTCGCCGCAGCCGCATTCCGCCGTAGCGTTGGGGTTGCGGAAACGGAACAGGGAGTTAACTCCCTCGGTAACAAAGTCTATTTCAATGCCGTTTACCAGGGGCAGGTGTTCCTGCTTCACGTACACATCCACGCCATCGATCGCGAAAATTCGATCGTCGGATGTGCTTTCTTCTACCCATTGGGTTTCATACTTGAAGCCGGAGCAGCCACTTTTTCTGATGGCCAGGCGAATGCCTTTGGCTTCCGGTCTTTTATCCAGTTGCTTGCGCACATGTTTGACGGCGGTTGGCGTCATGGTCACGTTGACATCGCTTGGGGTGAAGACTTCGGCTGTCATGTGTCCACCTCCTCAGGTAAACAGACGCTGGATCTTTTGAAGGCCGGTGAACAGTTTCTCGACCTCCTCCAGCGTATTGTAGAACGCGAATGAAGCCCGGGCTGTACCGGGTACTCCGTAGAAATCCATCAGTGGCATGGCACAGTGATGGCCGGTACGGATGGCGATGCCTTGCTGATCCAGCAGAGTACCAATGTCACTGGGATGCAGGCCGGCGATCTTGAAAGACATCACTGGTACTTTCTGCTTTGCGGTGCCGATGATCTCCATGCCGGGCACGGTTTCCACCAGTTGATTGGCGCGGGTAAGCAGGGCGTTTTCAGCCACTTCCATGGCTCTGCGGTCAAGGCCGTCCAGATAATTGATGGCAGCCGCCAGGCCGACGGCTTCGGCGATGGCCGGGGTGCCCGCTTCAAATTTGTAGGGCAAGACGTTCCATGTGGTGCGCTCGAAAGACACCCGCTCGATCATCTCACCACCGCCCTGATAGGGGGGCATGTCTTCCAGCAATTGTGCCCGGCCATAAAGCACACCGATACCGGTGGGGCCGAACAGCTTGTGAGCTGAGAACACGTAAAAGTCACAGTCCAAAGCCTGAACATCGGGTTTGAAATGCGGTACCGCCTGGGCACCATCAATCAGCGTTATCACGCCCAGTTTTTTGGCTTGCTCGATCAGCGATCTGATCGGGTTAACCGTGCCGAGCACGTTAGAAACGTGGGTAATGGCCAGAATGCGGGTGCGTTCGGTGAGCAAGCTGTTGAATGAATCCAGATCCAGCTCACCCTCGGGCGTTACCTGCACGGGCACCACTTTGGCACCGGTACGCTCAGCCAGCATCTGCCAGGGCACAATGTTGGCGTGGTGCTCCATATGGCTGACCAGAATTTCGTCGCCGGCTTTCAGGCGCGGTGCCAGGCCATTGGCGACCAGGTTGATGGCTTCGGTGGTGCCACGGGTCCAGATGATCTCTTGGGTGCTGGGTGCGTTAAGAAAATGACGAACAATTTCCCGGGCACCTTCAAAGGCGGAGGTCGCGCGGTCGCCCAGGGTATGCGCACCTCTGTGCACGTTAGAATGCATCTCACGGTAATAGCGATCCATGGCGTCCAGCACGGCCAGGGGCTTCTGGGCTGAGGCACCGTTGTCCAGATACACCAGCGGCTTGCCGTTAATTTCCTGAGCCAGGATCGGGAAGTCGCGGCGAATGGCTGCTACGTCAAACGCTCTGGTTACGGTGTTATTTGCCACGGACAGATCGCTCATGCCTTCAGATCTCCTGGAAGGTTTGCTCGAAGAAATCATTCAGTCGCAGCTGAGCGGTTTCGCGCACGGCCTGGACCGGAATCTGGCTGACCAGCTCGTTGATAAACGCCATGGTTAACAGCACGTTTGCTTCCCGGCGGCCAATGCCGCGAGACACCAGGTAGAACAGTGATGTCTCGTCTAGCTGACCAATGGTGGCGCCGTGGGCGCATTTCACATCGTCTGCGTAGATTTCAAGCTCCGGCTTGGTGTCGATTTCAGCGCCATTGTTGAGCAACAGGTTTTTGTTGTTCATATCCGCGCTGGATTTCTGTGCGTCCTGGTGGATATGAATCCGACCATTGAAAATCGCATGGGACTGGTCTGCCGCAATGTTGCGATAGGTCTCTTCGCTGGTGCAGTTGGCGGCCACATGGTCAATGGATGTGTGGTTGTCGTAGTGCTGTTTGCCTTGGGTAACCACCACGCCATTGAGCTTGGTCTCCGCGCCTTCGCCTTCGAGGCGGACTTGCAGGTCGTGCCGGCGTAGTTGGCCACCAAAACCGACGCAGTGACTCTCAAAGCGAGAGTTGCGCCCTTGCAGGACCCCGGTGGCCCCGATGTGCTGAACATTCTCGCCTTCCATGTTCAGGCGGATGCTGGTGATGTTGGCGCCATCCGTCAGATTGAACTCGGTCACAGTATTGACCAGAGCGGAGGCCTCGCCACTGGAGGTGTACTCCTCCACCAGAGTCATCTGGCTGTTGGCCCCGGCTTCCACGTAGATGCGCGGGTAGGCCGAGCCACAGGCATCTGCTTCTGTGTTGTGGATGATAAACAGGGGCTGATCCAGTACCGCACCTGGCTTGAGCCGAATCAGCAACCCGTCTTCAAAGCGGGCATCGTTCACGCGGGCGAATTGAGCTTGTTCATGATCCAGCGCACTGCCCAGCTGCATAGACAGCGCCTGAGCTTCATTGGCATCGAGGTCGCTGAAGCTCTGGATCACGATGCCGTCCAGATCCGGATACTCGCTGGCTTCGGGAATCATGACACCGTTGATAAACACGACCTTGTACCCGGGTATCGCCAGACTGGTGCCTGCTTTGCCCTCCGCCGGCAGGGAAATCGCCATGTCGTCCGATAACTTGAGGTACTTGCTGGAGTACTTCCAGTTCTCGGTTTTGCGGGTAGGCAAGGGCATGTCAATCAAGGCGCTAGCCCGTTGTTTACGCAGCGCCAGCAAGGGCTCAGGCAGGGTTTGCCCGGCCGGATGCAGGAAGGCGCTGGAAAGCGTTGGTGCTGGTTTCATTCCGCGACCTCCTGATCAGTTGCTGGTGTCTTCGTCTTTGATGCCCAACCAGCCGTAACCGCGCTCTTCCAGCTCAAGGGCCAGTTCGCGGCCGCCGGATTTGACGATCTTGCCGCCGGCCAGCACGTGCACGTAATCTGGCACGATGTGGTTCAGCAGACGCTGGTAGTGAGTCACCATGAGAATGGCGCGATCGTCAGCCCGAAGTGCGTTGACGCCGTTAGACACCACTTGCAATGCGTCGATGTCGAGGCCTGAGTCGGTCTCGTCGAGGATTGCCAGCTTTGGTTGCAGCAAAAGAGCCTGCATGATTTCGTTGCGTTTTTTCTCACCGCCAGAGAAGCCTTCGTTAACGCCGCGCTTGAGGAAGGCAGGGTCCAGATCAACCTGTTTGGACACCTCTTTGGCCAGCTTCATAAATTCAGCGGCGTTCATTTCTTCTTCGCCCCGGTGCTTGCGCATGGCGTTGACGGCGGTGCGCAGGAACTGCAGATTGCTCACGCCCGGAATTTCTACCGGGTACTGGAATGCCAGGAAGACGCCCTCGCGGGCACGTTCTTCGGTGGCCAGATCCAGCAGATTGTCGCCGTTCAGAGTCACTTCACCTGCGGTTACTTCGAAGGTCTCGTTGCCTGCCAGCACCTGGGACAGTGTGCTTTTGCCAGAACCGTTTGGTCCCATAATGGCGTGAACTTCCCCGGCTTTGACCTCGAGGTTAATGCCTTTGAGAATTTCCTCTCCGTTGACGGAGGCATGCAGGTTTTTAATGCTCAGCATTGGTAGCGTCTCTCTGTATTCGGGAATTCTGTAGTAAATAAATTAACCAACGGAACCTTCAAGGCTGACTTCCAGCAGCTTGCCGGCTTCTACCGCAAACTCCATCGGCAACTCTTTGAACACTTCCTTACAGAAGCCGTTCACGATCATGGAAACGGCTTGTTCCGGGTCGATGCCACGCTGACGGCACAGGAACATCTGTTCGTCGCTGACCTTGGAGGTGGTGGCTTCGTGTTCCACGATGGCTGATTTGTTCCTGCTTTCGATGTACGGGAAGGTGTGCGCGCCACAGCGGTCGCCGATTAGCAGCGAATCACACTGGGTAAAGTTACGCGCTCCGTCTGCACCCGGACCGAATTTCACCAGTCCACGGTAGGCGTTGGAGCTGCGGCCAGCGGAGATGCCTTTGGAGATGATGGTGCTCTTGGTGTTTTTGCCAAGGTGGATCATCTTGGTGCCGGTGTCGGCCTGCTGGTAATTGTGGGTGAGCGCGACAGAATAAAACTCACCAACGCTGTTATCACCACGCAGCACGCAGCTTGGGTATTTCCAGGTGATGGCGGAGCCGGTTTCTACCTGGGTCCAGGACACCTTTGCGTTCTTGCCGATGCAGGCCGCACGCTTGGTGACGAAATTGTAGATGCCACCTTTGCCGTTTTCATCGCCTGGATACCAGTTTTGTACCGTGGAGTATTTGATCTGAGCGTCGTCCAGGATGACCAGTTCCACCACCGCTGCGTGCAGCTGGTTTTCGTCCCGCATCGGTGCCGTGCAGCCTTCGAGGTAGCTGACGTAACTGCCTTCTTCGGCAATGATCAGGGTGCGCTCGAACTGGCCGGTGTTGGCGGCGTTGATGCGGAAGTAGGTGGACAGTTCCATAGGGCAGCGGACGCCTTTCGGGATGTACACGAACGAGCCATCGGAGAAGACCGCAGAATTGAGGGCGGCAAAGTAGTTGTCGCCAGCCGGCACTACACTGCCCAGGTACTTTTTCACGAGCTCCGGGTACTTTTGTACCGCTTCGGAGATGGGGCAGAAGATCACGCCGGCTTTTTCCAGCGGTTCTTTGAAAGTGGTAGCCACGGAGACGGAATCGAAGACGGCATCAACTGCTACGCCGGCCAGTTTGGCCCGCTCATGCAGGGGTATGCCGAGCTTTTCGTAGGTGCGCAGCAGCTCCGGATCGACTTCGTCCAGGCTCTGGGGCATATCTTCCGGGCGCTTGGGCGCGGAGTAATAGGAGATGGAATTGTAGTCCACCTTGGGGAAGTCGACGTGGGCCCACTCGGGCTCGTCCATTTCCAGCCAGCGACGATAGGCTTTCAGGCGCCACTCGAGCATGAACTCGGGCTCTTGCTTGAGTTCAGACAGGCGGCGGATTACGTCTTCATTGAGGCCGGGTTCGAAGGTGTCGGATTCGATTTCGGTAACAAATCCGTGCTCGTATTCCCGTTTGATCAGCTCTTTCACCTCGGTGTCGGTGGTCGCCATGATCGTCGCTCCGTAAGTCTCTCATCTGGGGCTTGTTGCCCTGTGTTTCGCCGAACATACCTTTGGCTGGGTGGTGTCGGCGGATGTCTTCGGTTTGCTGGTGCTGCAATGGTCGCTCGTGTCCTTGAGTACGCCTTGCAATCGCTTTTTGGATGACGGGAGGGCCGATATTTTGGTGTGTCCCGTTGCTTCTGGAGAAGGATTATACAATACCAGAGTAATTTAGTCAGGTATTAAATTGGTCGTGTAGGGATTATACCTTAATCGGTCTTCGGGGCACTAAGAGGGCGGGTTATTGCCTTGATAGACTTTGGTCAGATAGGTGAAGTCCAGGTTCTCCGGCAAATTTTCCGGCTTCGGGATCTTAACGGTATGGCCGCTACCCGGCGCGTAGTCCATGGCTTTGCCGTGGCGGTTTTCCATGGTGGCTGCGGAGAAGCGGAGGTTGCCGGCGGGGGTGATCAGTTCGAGTTGGTCGCCGGGGGCAAATTTGTTTTTGACGTCGATGATGAGCCAGCGGTCGTCGATGTCGGTGATGGTGCCTACAACTTGCTGGGTGCCGAGGTAGGAGGAGCCCTGTTCGTAGGTCTGGTATTCCTGGGGCACGTGACGGCGCAGGAAGCCTTCGGTGTAGCCTCGGTTGGAGAGGGCTTCGAGCTCGTCCATCATGTGCATGTCGAAGGCTTTGCCGGCTAGGGCGTCGTCGATGGCCTGGCGGTATACTTGGGTGGTGCGGGCGACGTAGTAGGTGCTTTTGGTGCGGCCTTCGATTTTGAGTGAGTGCACGCCCATGTTGATGAGTTCTGCAACGTGCTGCACGGCGCGCAGGTCTTTGGAGTTCATGATGTAGGTGCCGTGTTCATCTTCATAGGCGGGGATGTAGCCGCCCGGGCGGTTGGGTTCTTCCAGGAGGATTTCCTTGGGTTCAAATGACTGCACGGCGCTGTTTGCTGAGGTGGCGATGAGGTCACCGGTCTGGTCTGTGCTGTGTGCCACTTCCTTATAATTCCAGCGGCAAGCGTTGGTGCAGGCGCCCTGGTTGGCGTCGCGATGGTTCATGTAGCCAGACAGCAGGCAGCGGCCGGAGTAGGCCATGCACAGGGCGCCGTGGACGAAGACTTCCAGTTCCATGGCCGGGACTTTTTCGCGGATTTCGCGGATTTCGTTGAGCGCCAGTTCCCGGGACAGAATCACCCGGTTGATGCCCTGGCGGCGCCAGAATTCGACGGTGGCCCAGTTGACGGCGTTGGCTTGCACCGACAGGTGGATGGGTTGATCGGGCCAGGTTTCCCGTACCAGCATGATCAGGCCGGGGTCAGACATGATCAGGGCGTCCGGTTTTTGTTCGAGCACCGGCGCCAGATCTCGCAGGTAGCTGCGTACTTTGTCGTTATGAGGTGCTATGTTTGAGACTAGGTAGAATTGTTTGCCCAGCTGGTGGGCGCGTTCGATGCCGGCGCCCAGGGCGGCAACGTCTTTGAAGCTATTGTTCCTTACCCTCAGAGAGTAGCGGGGCTGGCCGGCGTAGACGGCGTCTGCGCCGTAGGCAAAGGCGGTTTCAAGGTGTTCGGGGGTGCCTGCGGGCGCGAGCAGTTCCGGGGTGGTCATGGTGTCTCCGGGAGGTTTAGATCATCGGTGGTTGCGGGTAGGCGTAATGGGTGTTCAAATTTTGCCTGAAGCCGGTCACAGTTCCATTGATCTTGCTCAAAGGTCGTATTGATTACATTCGGCTAACACGTGTACGCTGGTCAGAATTTTGGATGGAGCTTTAACAGAATGGCAGGAGGAGTTGGCATGGCATCAGAGTCCCTGAAGCCTGAGATGTCAAAGCGTTCACTCAGTATGCGGGTGAGTTTTTTGATCCGGGCTCAGCTGGCGCGTGGCAAGGTGGGGGTTGAGACGGTTGCAGCGCAATTAAACATGAGCCGTTACACTTTGCACAAGAAGTTACGGCAGGAAGGGCTGACATTTGCCGCTTTGCTGGAACAGGTTCGTCGTGACCAAGCGATCACGTACATGAAGGATAAAACCAAGCCACTGGTAGAGATTGCCGAGCAACTCGGTTTTTCGGAGCTGAGTGCATTCAGCCGGGCGTTCAAGCGCTGGATGGGCACTCCGCCGGCTGAATACCGTTCACTCAGGCTGTCCTGATCAGATTTTCTTGAAGATCAGGGTGGCGTTGGTACCGCCGAAGCCAAAGCTGTTGCTCATCACCAGGTCCAGGTTCTGGTTATCCATGCGTTCGCGAACGATGGGGTAACCGGTGGCGCCTTCATCGAGATTCTGGATGTTGGCAGACGGTGCGATAAAGCCTTCTTTTTGCATGATCAGGGAATAGATGGCTTCATGAACGCCCGCTGCGCCCAGTGCGTGACCGCACAGGGGTTTGGTGGAACTCAGTGGCGGAATCTTGTCGCCAAAGGTTTCCCTGAGAGCTTTCAGTTCGGTGATGTCGCCAGCCGGGGTGCTGGTGCCATGGGTGTTGATGTAATTGATTTCACCCTCAATATTGGCCATCGCCTGCTTCATGCAGCGAATAGCGCCTTCGCCGCTTGGTGCGACCATGTCGGCACCGTCGGAGGTTGCACCAAAGCCAACCAGTTCAGCAAGGATGGTCGCACCACGGGCTTCGGCATGTTCCAGTGCTTCCAGTACCAGAGCGCCACCACCACCGGAAATGACAAAACCATCGCGGTCCGCATCGTAGGTACGTGATGCCTGTTCCGGGGTGTCGTTGTACTTGGTGGACAACGCGCCCATGGCGTCGAACATCAGGCTCAGGGTCCAGTGGATGTCTTCACCGCCGCCGGCAAGCATGACGTCCTGGCGGCCCAGGGCGATCTGGTCGGCCGCGTGACCGATGCAGTGGGCGCTGGTAGCGCAGGCCGAGGTGATGCCGTAATTGATGCCGGTAATACCAAAGGCGGTGGTGATGGAGGCGTTGATGGCGCTGCCCATGGTACGGGGCACCCGGTAAGGGCCAACCCGGCGGATGCCTTTGTCACGATGGGTATCGATGGCGTCCAGAAGCTCCACAGTCGAGGCGCCGCCGGTGCCAAAGACCGCACCGGTGGTGTTGGCGCGAATCTGTTCATCGGTCAGGCCTGCCTGTTCGATCGCTTCTTTTGCCGATAAATAGCAATAGCCGGCAGCAGGAGACATAAAACGCCAGATTTTACGGTCAATCAGTTCCGACAGGTTCAGGTCAATCTTGCCTGCAACGTGGCTGCGCAGGCCGCTATCCCGTGCTTCCTCGCTGAACGCAATGCCGGAGCGGGATTCCCGCAGGGACTGGGCTACTTCTTTCTGGTTGGTACCAAGGCTGGAGACGATCCCCATGCCGGTAATTACAACACGACGCATCTTGCTAACTCCTAAAAGTCATCTGTAGACGTAAACAGGCCAACACGCAGGTCTTTGGCAGTGTAAATTTCTTTGCCGTCCACTTCCATTCGGGCATCTGCAATGGCCATGGTCAGCTTGCGGCGAATCAGGCGCTTGATGTCCAGGCGATAGGTGACTTTCTTGTTAGTCGGCAGCACCTGGCCAAAGAACTTTACTTCGCCGGCGCCCAGTGCGCGGCCTTTGCCTTCACCGCCACCCCAGGCCAGGAAAAAGCCGACCAGTTGCCACATGGCATCAAGGCCCAGGCAGCCGGGCATGACCGGATCGCCATCAAAGTGAACTTTGAAAAACCAGAGATCCGGGTTGATGTCCAGTTCTGCCACCAGGCTGCCCTTGCCGTACAGGCCGTCATCCGCACCCACGTGGATGATACGGTCAACCATCAGCATTTCATCGGTGGGCAGGCGCATGGCGCCCGGGAATAGTTTCCCGTGCCCGCAGCGGATCAGGTCTTCTTTGTCAAAGTGATCAGGGTACATGTTGCCTGTGTCTCTGTTACAAAATGATGTGTTACTACTTTAGCGCGTGTTACGAGAAGAGCTATTGACCTTTAGTGGATGATTGCAAACTTGATGTTCCCCAAAGCGACAAATCTGGATGAGTTTGGTTCATCCCTCTTTGCCGTCGGCTCGTGGACTGGCGAGGATCGCGGTATAACGAACCATGAATATAAGATAGGCCAGCACCCAGAG
>NZ_JACUUB010000112.1 GCF_014859525.1 Marinobacter sp. | reverse complement strand
AACCGTGAGCTTTGTCGGAGTGGACGACGAGCGGCGGCAGATCAACTTCAAGCTGCTGTCGGCGGAAGAAATTGCCACCGGCCCGGACGGCGCCAATAACGCTTGAAAAACCGGTTGCGCAGGCACACCGTATATTTCAGGAGTAAACCTTGTAAGGGAGGTGTGTCATGCCCATCAGTCCTCAGGACTTCCTGAAGAAATACGGCTTTGACAAAGAAGACGAAGAGCCCGATCACAGTCTGCGGCACAATGCCATGGAGCACGCCAAACACCTGCGCCGGCCCCACGCCGGCACGCCCCATGACTGGGAAGAGTGGGAGCGTTACAAGCGAGAGCACCCGGATGAGGTGAAAGACGAGGACGAGCCCTGACTCAGCCCTCTTGGTTGTCGCCGCTGAGTTCGCGGCTCAAGCGCTCGTCTTTTCGTTGCCAGAGTTCACCTAGCCAATCTTTCACGTTCCGGCGATGCTCAGCGTCACTGGAATAATCTCGTCCTTTGAGGTGCTCCGGAATAGCCCGGGTGTCTATATCCATGTGAACTTCGGTAACGCGGCCGCACATAAACTGCCAGAAGGTGGGCGCTCCGCTCGGGTAGGCAATGGTGACATCCACCAGGGTATCGATGGAATCGCCCATGGCGTCCAGCACAAACGCCACGCCGCCAGCTTTGGGTGTCAGCAGGTTCTGGTACGGTGATTTCTGTTTGTCGTGTTTAGCCTGGGTAAAGCGGGTGCCTTCAACAAAGTTCATCACGCTGACCGGGGTAAACCGAAACTTCTCGCAGGCTTTGCGGGTAGCGGTCAGGTCCTCACCGCGCTTCTCCGGGTGTTTGATCAGGTATTCCCGGGTGTAGCGCTTCATGAACGGAAAATCCAGGCCCCACCAGGCCAGACCGATCACCGGCACCCAGATCAGTTGCTGTTTCAGGAAGAACTTGAGGAATGGCGCCCGGCGGTTAAACACCCGCTGCATGGCAAAGATATCGGCCCAGCTCTGGTGGTTGCTGAGCACCAGGTACCAGCTTTCGCGCTTGAGGTTTTCGGCCCCGGTCACCTGCCAGCGGGTGCCGTGGGTCAGTTTCATCCAGCCGGTGTTGCAGGCCACCCAGGATTCCGAGATCCAGATGATGGCTTTGGTACACAGCACACGGAAACCCTTGTGCGGGATAATCAGCTTCAGGATGGCCGGAATATACAGCAGCAGACACCAGAACACGGTGTTCAGGCCCAACAGAATAGAATTGATGACGCCAATCAAAGGAGCGGGCAGGAAGCTGAGCATGGTGGTCCTGTTTCAGGTTGTTGTTTCCGATGGCCGCCATGATAGCAACCGTCGACGGGATTGGGCAGAGGCCTGAAGTGACCTTCGCGCCGATCAAATGTGACGGTTTCGCCATGGTCTAGCGATGATCATCCGCCTATGCTGGCAACACCTGTTGAACCGACCCACTGCCGGAAGCCGTCATGCCCAACCCCCTGACCAACGCACTCGAAACCGCAACCGGCCTGGCCCGCCAGGGTACGCTCTATGCCGGCAACGCCTTCGACCGGGTGTTCCGCGCCGCCAGCCTGGTGCAGGCCGGGCAGACGCCATTTGAGACGCTGCACTTCGACGGACTGGTGAGCCTTCGCTATTACCCACCCCTGCAAGAGGATTTCATTGAGCTGGACGATCTGGTGATTCCGGTGGAGCGCAACATTCATCGTACGCCCATTGTGATCATCCCGCCTCTGGCAGTGAACATGCTGATCTACGATCTGTTCCCCCAGCGCAGTCTGGTGCGGTTCCTTCGGGCCAAGGGGTTTGAAGTCTATTTGATCGACTGGGGGGTTCCAAAGCGGGAACATACCCACTTCAACATGCACACCTATGTGGCGGAATTGCTGCCAGCCTATCTCAACCGGGTTCGGGAGCACAGCGGCGAGCAGGAGTTGTCGCTGCATGGCTGGAGTATGGGCGGTATGTTCACGCTGTTCTACTCAGCTCTGAGCAAAGACCAACACATTCGCAATGCCATTGTGCTGGGCCTGCCCATCGACAGCCATGCCTCCGGTGCCATCGGCTGGATGTACCAGCGCATCGCCGATGTGGCCGGTGTGGTACGTAAACGCACGGGGTTTCAGTTGCACAGTATGAAGCCGCACTGGTTTCACACCCCGGGCTGGGCGAATACCATCGGCTTCAAGCTGAGCAATCCGGTTGGCAGTGTGATGGGCTACTGGGAGCTGATTGTGCGCCTGGGGGATCGGGAGTTTGTGACCAACCATGCCACCACGTCGGCGTTTCTGGACCGGATGGTGGCCTACCCTGGAGGGATCATTCAGGACACGGTGGTGCGGGTGTGGATCGATAATCAGCTGGCAAAGGGGCAGATCCAGATCGGCGACGATTTCGCCCGGCTGGAGAATGTAAATGCCAACTTACTGGCGATTGCTGGTCAGGAGGATACGCTGGCAACGCCGGGGGCGGCGAAGCGCGTGATGGATCATGTCAGCTCCACCGATAAGACCTTTCGGGTAGCGCCTGGGGGGCATATGGGGATTCTTGCCGGCAGTAAGGCACCCAAGGCTTCCTGGCTGGAGCTGGCGGAGTGGCTGGCGGCTCATTCTGACTGACTTTGGATTTTTACTGGCTTTGGAATTTGTCGGCAGGGGTTGGGGTAGGCTTGCCAAAAAACGCTCCTGCGGCCCATCCGTGGGGCGCTTGGGCTCCGCCATCCATGGCTCCGCACATTTTTAGCAAGCCTACCCCAACCCCTGCCTTCGCTGACTTCTGAGCTGTATTCCTGCCGATTTTCGCTGGCTCGGTAAAATGTCACTCCCATTCACGGTTTATCGGAGATTTTCGATCGTTTCTTTCAATTCCGACAGACTTTTGATCACCGCTGACGGCTCAATTCCCCAGTCTTCAAATACCTTGTTGGCATCGCGCTTTACCCAGATCGCGGTAAGTCCTGCGGCTCTGGCACCAATCACGTCCCAGGCGTTGCTGGAAACCAGACAAAGGGGGCTATCCCAGGCGCCGGTGGCGCGGCGGGCGTAGGTGTAGACGGCCGGGTCGGGCTTGTAGGTTTTAAGATCGTCGACCGAGACCAAACCATCGAACTGGTCCAGCAGGTTGTTGTGACCAAGCACTTTTTCCAGTGCCGGATAGCTGCCGTTGGAGAACGCGAACAGGGGGTATTGACCTTTCAGTGCCTGCAGGGCCGGTAAGGCATCGTCAAACGCGGGCAAGGACAGGTAGGCAGCCATGAGTTGGTCTTCCCGCGCCTTGGTCAGCTCCAGTTGATGAACCGCCATGGCATAACGCAGGGCCTGGCGGGTGCATACACCGAAGTCTTCGTAGACTCGCATCAACCCTTTCCGGAACGAGAACTCCAGTTGCTTCTCTCGCCAAAGCGCAGCTACCGCTGCGGCTCCCTCACCCGCATCCCGCTCAAGCAGCCGGGACATGCCCATCGGATCGACTAAAGTTCCGTAAACATCAAACGCCAGGGTGGTTTTCATGTTTGCTCCTGTTGCGGGGAAGTATGTTCCAATATTGAACGATTACTCAATTTAGGCCAACCGGACTTTGGTGGCAAAACCGCTCAGTCGGTTCCGACTCTCTGGTGACTTAGCCGGTTCGCTCGCCTAAACTGAAACCATGAAGCCCGTTGATATATTGAATCTGGACTTGAAATCCCTTACCACCTTCGTTGCCGTCTTGGACGAAGGCGGTGTGTCGCGTGCGGCCGTCCGGTTGGGGGTGACTCAGTCGGCGGTAAGCCATACTCTGGAACGTCTGCGCCAGGCCTTTGGCGACCCCCTGTTTGTGAAATCCGGGCGGGGCATTGTGCCCACCGACTACGCCCTGCGTACCGGGCCGCACATCCGTCAGCTACTGGACGACTTGCGCACCCTGCCCTCGGGACCACCGTTTGAACCAGCCACCGCAGAGTTTACGTTTACCATTGCCGCTAACGACTACCAGCGGGATTTGCTGTTGCCGGGGTTGGTGAAGATGCTCCGGGACCAGGCGCCGGGTATTCACCTGCAGGTAATTCCTTCCGGTATTCCCAATGCCGATCTTCTGCGCAAAGAGGCCTGCGATCTGGTGATCAGCCCGTTCGCGCCGGAAACCACGGACATTATGCAACGGGGCTTGATGGCGGACCGGATGGTGGTGTTCTACGACCAAAATCAACGGCAAGCGCCGTCGGATCTGAAGGATTACATGAATGCCGACCACATCACCGTGCTGTTCGCCACTGGCGAGAAGCCAGGGCTGGACAGCACCATGGAGGCACGGGGGCTGAAACGGCGCAGCGTGGTCACCGTCTCAAACTTTTCCGGACTGCCCGAGTTTCTGCGCGGTACCACCTTACTCGCGTCTGCCCCTGAGCGCATGAGCACCCAGCTGATGCGAGACTTTGCCTACGTGCCCCTGCCGTTCCAGTACAACCCCTTCACCCTTTTGATGCTCTGGCACCGCCGCCACCAGACAGACCCTGCCCACCGATGGGTTCGCAACCAAGTGAACTCGGTGGCCGCCACCATGAACGGTCTTCACGATTAATCAATCGATTTCATTCATGTATGGCATGAAAGGTTAAGCCGTTATTTTTATCGCCTTGTCGGCCTAGACTTCACGTTCGCAGCAGGTCGGCTGGTGTGAGGGGCATCCTTCCGAAACACGCTCCTTCGGCACGTCCATGTGACGCCTGGGCTCCGCCTCTCAGCGCTAATTGCTCCTGCGTCGCGCTGAGAGTCCTGGGCAGGCCATCCATGGCCAGCCCGTGAAGCGCTGTCGCGCTCCACCCATGGCTCCGCACAGTTCCGGAAGGATGCTCCTCACACCAGCCTCGCAAACGTCATCATGGCCCTCAACAAACAATGCTCGCACTGACAAGTATCTGGACCACTATTTTACTCGCCGCCGCGGTCGCCCTCGGACCGATGGCCATTGATATGTACCTGCCGGCCCTGCCGCAAATCGGCGCGGACTTTCAAGCCGATACGGGTCAGGTCCAGTTCACCTTAAGTATTTACCTGATCGGCTTTGCCCTTGCTCAGCTTGTGTGTGGGCCCTTGGCCGATCGCTTTGGCCGAAAGCCTGTGATGATCGGCGGCATGCTGCTTTTCGCCCTCGCCAGCATTGGTTGCGCGCTGGCCCGCAACATCGAAACATTGCAGGTGTTCCGATTCCTTCAGGCGCTCGGCGGCTCCGCAGGTCCGGTACTGGCGCGGGCCATCGTCCGCGACGTATACATCCCCAGAGATGCAGCCAGAATCCTCGCCCTGCTCGCCGGCATGATGGCCCTGGCACCGGCCGTGGCACCCACCTTTGGCGGCCTGATTGTAGCCACCATGGACTGGCACTGGATCTTCATCGTCATGGCGGTCTACGCCTTGATCATGATGGCCGTTATCGCCTTCGGCATCCCCGAACCCCTGCGCCCGGAACACCGCCAGCCGTTCCGGTTCTGCCACTTAATGCGTAACTATCGCCGCATCAGCACCGACATGACCTTCATCGGTTACACTCTAACCAGTGCTGCCATCTACGGAGGCCTGTTCGCCTTCCTGTCCGGCTCCGCCTTCGTACTGATCGACGTTCTGGGCGTTGCGCCGGAACACTTCGGCCTGTACACCGCCATCACTGCCGGTGGCTACCTGCTCGGCAACATCGCCTCCATCCGCCTCGCCGGGCGCTACCTCCCAGACCAGATCCTGCTCTACGGCCTGGGCACCACCCTCACCGCCGGCGCCATCATGGCATTGCTTGCCTACCACCACGTCTACAACCCCTGGGCCGTGGTCGTCCCCCAGGCCCTGTTTATGGCCGGCACCGGCATGGTCCTGCCCCAAACCATGGCCG
>NZ_JACUUB010000111.1 GCF_014859525.1 Marinobacter sp. | reverse complement strand
AAGAAACCGGCCGTGCAGATCAGAAAGCCATAGGCATTCACACCCAGCAACATGGCATAGGCGCCATCACCAATCGCCCAACTCGATGGAATCAGGCCTACCGCCAGCAGTACACCCAGCCCGAGCCCGGTCCAGAAACTGAGATGGAAGCTCCAGGGCGACCACTGGGTAAAGCCATAGAACAGGAACACCGGTGCCAGACCCATCACCATGGTGCCCGAGATGGTCGTGGCCTTGAGAATGTCGGTGCCAGCGAACATCGGCAGGTTGCCGAGCAAGGCAAACACAACCATCACCACCGCACCCACGCGAACGCTCGGCAGCTTGTTCTTGGCGCGACGAGCCAGTCGGGGCAAGTCTACTGCCAAGGATTTCGCCAACGAGCTAAAGGTGGAATCCAGCGTTGAACCGGCCGAAGTCATCATGATAACGCTCATAAAGAACAACGCCGCCAGCCCAAGCGATTGCCCGACGGCGGCGGGGGCATTACCCATGGCTTCAATGCCATTCAGGCGGGCATGGACACCCACCAGGCTGAAGATAAACACCGCCACAAAGCCCAGCAGGCCAGCTACCACAAAGCTCTTGAGCATGGTTTTTTCTTTGTTCACAAAACCCCGGTCGGTCAGGACGGGATCGTGGAACGGATAACTGAACAGCTGCAGCAAGGCCACCAGCAACAGATCGAAGCCGGCGTTCAGGCGGAACTCGCCGTTGGTGAGCAGCGCGCTGGTATCGTTGGCCGGAATGATCATAAACAGCACGGCCCCGACAAAGAACACAAACACAAAGGTCTGGATGACATCGGTGAAAATTGACGACCGCAGTCCGCCCTTGAGGCTATACGCCAGGGTAAATGCGGTAAACAGCATCGCCGCGGCGTAGTATTCCCAGTCACCGGGCAACCCGAAATAACCGCCCACCACGGCGGTGTTACTCCAGACTTCGTTATACAACCGGATCAGAATCGCCGCCGCAAACGCCAGGCTGGCCAGGCGGCCGAAACGGGACGTTAAAAATTCCTGCAAGCTGCGGGCACCGGTCTGGGTTCGAATCAAATAGATCACGTAACCTGCCACCGGAATCGACAACCAGTAACTGGCATAGGCCAGACCGCCAACAACACCATACGCTGCACCCAGGTTGGCGGCATTGGTCACGGATTTGGCAAAAATCCAGCTGATAAAAATGCTCGCCGTCAGCGACCACTGACTCACCGGGTTGCCGTGATCATCCGCGCCCTTGTAAAACGAATTGGCGTTCTTGCTCTTGGGTGACAGCACGTACATCACCACGCCGTACACCAAGAGAAATCCCCAGAACAGGGAGGCTTCAGTAATGTTCATTTTTTTCCGTCGTTTTAGTGTAAGTCATTGATCGGTGGAGGGTGCCCTCTAAACCTCCAAAACAAGAAATCAACCAGGCGCCGAGCAGCTCGCACCAAACCGGTAACAGGAAAAGCACCGGTGATGCCGCAACATGATGCGTTCCTCCATGCTCTCCGCCAGCGAACCGCCCAGGTCATATTGCGGATCATCATCCACCAGCGTGCAGGCATACACCCGAACCTGATCGCCCTTCTTAACCAGCATGCGCGTGTAGGTGCACATGAAGTGGGAACGGGCCTCTTTGGTTGGGTACTTCTCCATGCAGGTTTCGGTAATCTCCGGGCTGCCGTCTTCGGAGCCGGGCGTGCCCAAATCCGGAAACGCAGTAAATGCCAGATCCTCCGGAATGTTCCAGTCCCGGAAAATGGCACGGAACGCGGTTTCCACCTCCACCGGGTTTTCGCCGGGGTCAGTCTGTCGGGCGATAGACACCTTGAAACCTTGTTCGATGAGCCAATGGATACCCTCCAGCGCCTGGTCAAAGCTGCCGTCGCCGCGATCCTTGTCATGCCGGGCGCGGTCGGGGAAATCCAGACTGACCCTGAAATGGATCGGATAAGGGTTGTCCAGTAATGGCAGCACCTGGTGCCGGCGTTTCAGCAGCGGCTCGGTGGCGTTGGTCAGCACAAAACAGGGCCGGTGCTGGCTGGCGTAATCCAGGATATTCACGAAATCCCGGATCACAAACGGCTCACCACCGGTGAAGGAAAACTGCTCCACGCCCATGTCGATGGCTTCGTGGATAAACGGTTTCACATCACTGAGCTTCATGCCCGGAATGCGGCCATCTCCGGGGTGTGAGCCTTCCAGGCAGAACGGACAGGCCAGATTGCAGGCGGTGCCCGTGTGGATCCACAGCTCTTTGAGCTTGTCCGCGTCGATGTAGCCCCGGGGGTCGCCGTTGCGGGTGTGGGTCCAGCTGTCAAAAGCCCGGGGTTCCAGCACTTCCACAGCCGGAATGCGTTTACTGCGGGCCGGGCGGGTTTCAATCAGGGGCATAGCTGCTCCTCAGTCGTTCGATACGTTTAGCCACAGACTCGGGCGAGGCCGGTTTGTTACAGCCATCACCCGAATTTATCAGCCTGCGCTTACTTCTTTGTGTTTTGCCTGCTGGCTTCGGCCTTTACCACGGCGCCAGCCGTGGAGCTTCTCAAGCAGTCTCAGAATACCTTCCGGCGCATGGGCCCGCTTCCACTCACCCGCCGCGTATTTGGCCGACTCGTTCCAGGTCGGGTAGGGGTGAATGGTGCCCAGAATCTTGTTCAGCCCCAGGCCATGCTTCATTGCCAGCGTGAACTCGGCGAGGATCTCTCCGGCGTGAACGCCCACCACCACCACGCCCAGAATCTTGTCCTTACCCGGCGGGGTCAGGATCTTGATAAAGCCATAGTCCTCGCTTTCAGCGATGGCTCTGTCCAGATCGTCCAGGCCATAGCGGGTAACCTCATAGGCAACGCCCTTTTCCTGCGCTTCGGCTTCACTCAGGCCAACCCGCGCCACTTCCGGCGAGGTAAACGTCACCCAGGGCATCACCCGATAATCCACCTTGAACCGTTTGAACTGGCCAAACAGCCCGTTCACCGCCGCATACCAGGCCTGATGAGCCGCTGCGTGGGTAAACTGGTAAGGCCCTGCCACATCGCCACAGGCGAACACGTTCGGATAACGCAGGCTCATGTCTTCTTCCACCGGCACGGTGCCGTTCGGCAAGGTGTCGATGCCAATCCGCTCCAGGTTCAGACCGGAGGTATTCGCCGCGCGACCCACCGCCACCAGCACCTGATCAAAGGGAATGCGAACCTTCTGACCCTCGTGATCGCAGTACGCAACCTTTTCTCCTTCCTCCATACGGAACTCAGCCGCAGAATGTTTCAGCCGGACATCAATTCCGTCAGCTTCAAACTGTTTGAGCACCAGTTCAGAGACATCGGCATCTTCTTTAGCCAGCAGTCGCTCGCCCCGCTCCACCTGAGTGACCTGGGTGCCCAGGCGGGCAAACGCGTGCGCCAGCTCTGAGCCAATGGGGCCACCCCCGAGTACCAGCAGGCGTTGCGGTTGCTCTTGCAGTTCCCACAGGTTATCGGACGTCAGTGGCTGCATGTCTTTCAGGCCGGGGATCGGCGGCAACGCCGGTTTGCCGCCGGTGGCAACAATAATGCTGCGGGCGGTGAGGCGTTCGGTACGGCCATCGTTGTGCTTCACCTCCAGCTCCCACGGCGATACAAAACTCGCCTCGCCGGAGATGCAGTCCACACCCAGCTTGCGATAGCGCTCCGGGGAATCGTGGGGCTCGACTTTCGCGATCACATCCTTGACCCGGTTCATAATGTTCTTGAACGAGCCTTTCACCGGCACCGATTCCAGCCCGTAACGGTTGGCATGGCGCATCGTATCCGCCGCCTTGGCACTGCGGATCAAGGCCTTGGACGGCACGCACCCGGTGTTCAGGCAGTCGCCACCCATCTTGTGCTTTTCAATCAGGGCCACCTTGGCCTTCACGGCGGCTGCGATATAGGCCGACACCAGACCGGCCGAACCACCGCCGATCACCAGCAGGTTGTAGTCAAAATGATCGGGCTTCTGCCAGCCGGCATACACCTTGCGGCGGCGAATAAAGCCCACCACAAACTTGGCAATGAGCGGAAACAAACCCAGCAGGGCAAAAGACAGCAGCAAATTAGCCGACACAATGTCACCGGTGGACTGGATCTGACCCAACTGGGTGCCGGCATTCACATAAACAAAGGTACCCGGCAACATGGCAATCCAACTCACCAGAGCATAGGTGCGCAGCTTCATGGCGGTCAGGCCCATGGCCAGATTGATCAGGAAGAAGGGGAACACCGGGACCAGGCGCAGGGTTGCCAGATAAAAGGCGCCGTCTTTCTCGATGCCACGGTCCATTTTGGATACGGTTTCCGCATAGCGCTTGCGCAGGGTATCCCGCATCAGGAACCGGGCCACCAGGAAGGCCAGGGAAGCACCAATGGTTGACGCAATCGAGACCGCCGCCAAACCATAGATGTTCCCGAAGAAGGCGCCACCGGCGAGGGTCATAATGGTGGCGCCGGGCAGCGACAGGGCCGTAACGGCCACATAAACGAGGGCGAAGCCTGAGACGGCCAATACCAGATTCTGGTCAATCCACTGCCCGATGGCACTCTGATGCGACTGGAGGTTTTCCAGGGTGAGGAGTTTGTGCCCGTCGAATCCCAGAAAGATCCCAACGATGACGGCGATAATCAAAAGAAGTAAAAGCTTGCTGCGATTCATATCCATGCCTGTAAGAATTGAATAAACCAATACGTTGTTATAGCCAAGACACGATCACCGGCTGGATGTTACAGCGCACCTGGACTAATATTCTTGAACATTCGCTACAGAATACCGGAACTTTTAACGATTCCGAACCCCTATACAAAGATGAATAGCCAAACCCATACCGACAAGGGACGGAAACCCATGGACACAGCGGCGCGCCCGGAAGCTGACACATCACTCATCGACGACCTTAAACGGGGTGACCCCGGAGCCTATCGTCAGGCCGTACGTGAATACTCACCCGGCATGCTGGCGGTAGCCCGGTTTTATCTGGACCACTCCAGCGCCGAAGAGGTTGTGCAGGACTGCTGGGTAACAGTGATAGACGCCATCCAGAAGTTTGAGGGCCGCTCTGGCCTTAAAACCTGGCTGCATAGGATCGTTGCCAACCGATGCAAAAACAAATTGCGGTCAAGCAAGCGGGAAGTGGCCATGGATTTCTCGGAAAGCCTGGAGCCGGAACTGGCCAACCGCTTCAACGCTACAGGGCGCTGGGATCTCCCCCCCAAACTGCAATTCCATGACTCCGCAGACACACTGATGGAGAACGGTGCCCTCAGCGATTGTCTGGACAAACACCTCTCTGCCCTGCCGGAAACCCAGCGCTCGGCGCTGATGCTTTACGAAGCCCACCAGCATAAATCGGATGATGTCTGTAACATTCTGGATGTCAGTGCCTCTAACCTGCGTGTACTTTTACACCGTGCGAGGCAAAAGATCTTTCTCATGGTGGAAACCTTCCAGGAGACGGGCGAATGTTAATGTGCAGGGACCTGGCCGAAATCGCCAGTGATTACATTGATGGCGAACTCAACCGCCGGCAGAGTCTGACCGTAAAAATGCACCTGATGATGTGCAAGGACTGCCGGACGTTTATTGGTAACTTGAGGGCCAGCAGCAACCTGCTCAGCGTGCATTCCGCCAGCCGGCCCGATGAACAGTTTCTCAGGCAGATTGATGAGAGGGTGGCTGAGGCGCTCAACAACCGTGGGACCAAAGGCAGCGAGCCGGACTAACACCGCCAATGTTCACTCTGCCTCAAACACGGCGGTCTCCGGGTGAAAGGTGTACCAGGCAAACCAGAAAGCCCGCGTTGCCGGCAACAAGGTGCCGGATTCATCACGCAACTCCGCGGATGGCACCTCAGGGTCGTAATGCAGCGTTACAGCCTTGCCTCCAATT
>NZ_JACUUB010000006.1 GCF_014859525.1 Marinobacter sp. | reverse complement strand
AGGTCCGAGTCCAAAAAGCTGAGCACTGGCACGAAGATGTTCGCTACCGGCCAAGCCGGGACTTTTCTTCAAACCCCTTACGGATTCTCACCAGACTCCTCCTTCGTTCACAGTGATCACCGTACAACCGGGCCGGTACAAATAGATAACGTCAAGAGTAGTTCAGTACTCCTGGACAAGATGTTCTGATTGCACTGATAAGGGTAAAGATCTGTTAAGATCTTCGATCGATTTGTTCTGGCTGGATTATCTCAGGATTCCAAACAACAACTGAAACCGTGAGTGCATGTTAAATGACAAATTCCGTAAAACGCGCATCAATTGTGGCATCTGTCCTCTTTGCCATTGTATCTGCCTGGCTACTTCCTGCGTTAGCGCAGGCTGACGAGTTGCCTAAAGTTCGTATCGTCACCTCTGAAGGCGCCTTCGAGTTGCAATTGCGACCGGATGTTGCTCCCAAAACCGTCGAGAACTTCCTGACCTACGTTAATGAGGGCTTCTACGATGGCACCGTGTTTCATCGAGTCATTGCTGGCTTCATGATTCAGGGCGGCGGCTTTGATGAAAACATGGCCCGCAAGCCCACTAAAGCACCGATCGTTAACGAGGGTGTCGCTACGCTGCCGAATCTGCGCGGGACCATCGCCATGGCTCGCACCAACGCACCGGATTCGGCGACTTCCCAGTTCTTTATTAATGTGGCGAAAAACGATTTCCTGAACGCCGGTGTGCGCGGGCCCGGTTATGCCGTGTTCGGCAAAGTGACCGATGGCATGGGCGTTGTCGACCGAATTGCGGGAGCTCAGACAGGCCGCAGCCAGGGCATGGCCGATGTGCCGGTCCAACCTATCACGATTGAAAAGGTTACCCTGGTCACTGCTGAAGACTGAACCCCATGCAACGCAAACCCTTGCCGCCGGCGATGGAGCCGGCGGAGCTGATCTGGCGAGATGGGATACCGGAATCCACCAGATTTGGTGACGTCTACTTCAACAGGGACAACGGTCTGGCTGAATCACGTTACGTCTTTATCGGCCAAAATCACCTGTCTGACCGCTTTCGGGAGCTACCGTCCCACCGCCATTTTGTCATCGCCGAGTGCGGCTTTGGTACCGGCCTGAACTTTCTGGCTGCCTGGGCAGAGTGGCAAGCACAAAGACCTGCCGAAGACGACGCCATTCTCCACTTTGTCTCTGTTGAACGATACCCCCTAACCCGCCCGGATCTTAAAAGAGCCCTGTCGCACTGGCCTGAGCTAAAACACCAGGCTGCAGAACTGATCGACCATTATCCGCCACTGATTCAAGGCACACACCGGTTGGTTTTGGCGAAGGGCAAGGTTCGCCTGACACTGTATTTTGGTGACACGCTGAATGCCTGGCGCGATCTGTCCTTCATCGCGGACGCCTGGTTCCTCGGCGGGTTTTCGCCGTCGCACAATCCAGAAATGTGGCTGAAAGAAACCCTTGAACAGGTCGCCGAGCACAGCAAAGCCGGCACAACTCTGGCGACGTTTACGTCTGTACCTCAGATACAACGCGACCTCACAGACGTCGGGTTTGACATAACCCTGCAGCCAGGCTTTGGCTATAAACGAGACATGCTCACCGGGGCGTTCACCGCCGGAAAGCCACTTGTTACAACGGAGAATTTCGAGACCGTTGCTATCATCGGCGCCGGCATAGCCGGTACCCTGCTGGCCCGAAATCTGGCTGAGCGTGGCATACGCGTGCTGTTGATCGATCGAGCAGCACAACCGGGGTCTGCGGCATCCGGCAACCCTCAAGGGGCTTTGTACGTAAAGCTGGGGGTGGAATACAACACTCAAACAGAACTCGCGGCCACCGCGCTCAGTTTTAGTCAGCGCTACTACCGGGCCTGTCAGTCCGATTTCTGGCACCCCACGGGGCTGCTTCAGTTGGCAACCAGCCCACAGGAGGCTGACCGCCAGCGTCGATTTAATGAGCGCAATACTTACCCCAGTGATCTGTTGGTGCCAGTAACAGCTGAACAAGCGACAGAACTTGCCGGCATTGCCCTTGAACATTCTGGGCTATGGTTCCCTAACTCCGGCTGGTTAGCGCCAGCCAAAGCTTGCCAGAATCTGGCGGACCACCCTCTGATCGAAACGCGGTTTGATGAACAGATTGCCAGCATTTTTCCCTGCAACGGGCAATGGTGTCTTCGCAACAACCGGAGCGAGGACCAACAAATCAGCCGCATCGTGATTGCAGGCGGCCATGAATCCGCCGCACTGGTGCCTGTGCCCGGAGAACTGCGATTGAAGCCCATTCGGGGCCAGACCACCCAATTACCAGAACCACTGTTTAATTTGCCCCGAACGGTCATTTGCGGCAACAGGTACCTGAACCCGGCCAGCAATGGCAACGCCACAACCGGTGCCACCTTTGATCTCAGAGACAGCAACCCGACGCCGACAGGCCGAAGCAATCAGGAAAATCTGAACGAGGTGCAAAGCATGCTGCCGGCCATTGCCACCGGCGCGGCTGTGCCGACGGATCAATTGGAAGCCAGGGTGGCCTTTCGCTGCACCACTCATGACTATCAGCCGGTCGCCGGGAGACTGCACGACAAACATGGCGCACCGGTGGATGGGATCTACCTGATGACCGGACTGGGCAGCAAGGGCCTTGCCTGGGCACCACTACTGGCCGAGTACCTGGCCGACGTGATCACCGGCCAGCCGCAAAGCGTATCTGTGCAGCTGGCAAAACGACTCGAAACGGCACGCCTGTACCGGGCATAACTTACCTTAACGTAATACGCAAACCCTTCAGGTTTATTGGGTTCAGCCGTTAATGTTAAATAAGTGTATCTGCACTCGGCGATTGCAGATGTCAGACACAAGAGGAAATGCAATGTCCATTCACGTTAGTGAACCAGGACGCCCCATCGGAACCCGGTTACCCGAGGCGTTCCGCAGCCGCAGAATTGGTGACGTAACCGAGCTGACGGAATCCGGGGCGATCTCATCTCACCACAGCGACGCAACAGACGGCGAATTCCAGCAGGCAGCAAACAGCGGCAGTTATCGTGCGTTGCAGGAATATGGTGCGGCGGCCGCCGGTGAACGGCGTGAAGAACGGGTATATCTGCCGGTATCGGATATCTGCTCACCCGCATTGTATTCTGCACCGGCAACCTCATCCGTCGCAGAGGCCTTAGCCAGCATGGAAGACAATGGTATTCATCACTTGGTTATCACGGCAGACAAAAACGTTGCCGGGCTGATCGATCTTCGCTGGCTTTTGGGTTGGTTACACGATCAGGACTCTTCAGCAATCACACAAACCCTGACCCACATTGAGTTACCTGCGTTTTTGACTGCATCACCGGAAACCGACGCGCACCAGCTGGCGCGGCTTATGCTCGCCCACCAGCTCAATGCGGCACTGGTGGTCGATGCTCAGGGTAAACCCTCCGGTATTGTCACCAGTACCGACTACCTGAAACTCTACGCCAGTGCCGGCCGGCATGAGGGCGCTGTCTGATATGATCACGACGCCCGCTGCCTGCGTGATTGAGAGACCCAGAAAGCGTGGCAACCCGAACCGGATCTCCCAATAAGGCTCCAGTCTGATCGTGGATTCTTACCTGTAACTCACCATTGTGGTGACCGGCCATAAACAAACGACCACCATGCCCGACATTGACATCCGTTGGCACAAGCCCATCGTTCCCGATCAGCCAGTTTTGAGCGTATCCCTGGACACACCGTTACAGAGCAACGTCGTGGTAGCCAATTTGAAACCTGGGGAATCCGCACCAGTTCTCAGATTCGCCGGCGAGGCCGGCATCTACAACTCAGACGGTCAGGCCATGCTCCTCAAGCAATGCCCGCAGACCGACCTCATCCAACACGGGTAAACCAAGTTGCTCTGCTTTCGCCAATTTAGAACCGGCCGCTTCTCCGGCGACGACGCAGGCCGTCTTCTTCGAGACACTTCCAGAAACCTTGGCCCCCAGCATCTCCAGCTTTTCCTTAGCCTGATCACGGGTCATCTGTGAGAGGGTTCCGGTTAACACCCAGGTTTCGCCTGCCAGGGGCTGCGCAACCCTCTCCAAAACCTGCGCCTCCTGCCAAACCACGCCAGCGTCTTTCAGAGCCTGCAAGGTTTCCTGGTTGTGAGGCTGATCAAAGAAGCTTCGCACATGGCCCGCCACAATGGGCCCCACATCCGCAACCTGTTGCAGCGCGTCTTCATCCGCCTGAGAAATGAGTTCGAGTGACCCGAAATACGAAGCCAGGCTTTTGGCCGTGGCCTCACCCACTTCCCGAATGCCTAATGCATAAAGAAACCGCCACAACACGGGATGGCGTGAACGATCGATGGCAGCAATAAGATTATTTGCAGACTTGTCGCCCATACGGTCCAGACTTGAGAGCTGAAATCGGGTAAGCCGATACAAATCCGCCACCGTCTGGACCATGCCTTCGTCTACCAGCACCTCGATCAGCCTGTCGCCCAGGCCTTCGATATCCAGGGCCTTGCGGGACGCATAATGCCGTATCGCCTCTTTACGCTGGGCCGGACAGAAAAGCCCGCCGGAGCAGCGCGCCACGGCTTCACCGTCGATTTGTACGATGTCAGAATCACACACCGGGCAATGGCTGGGCATAAGCACTTCACAGGCCCCTTCCGGGCGCTTGTCCGGAACCACTTTGACAACCTGAGGAATGACATCTCCAGCCCGACGAATGAAAACCGTATCGCCAATGTGGACATCCAGGCGCCGAACCTCGTCCATATTGTGCAAGGTCGCGTTTGATACCGTCACACCGCCCACAAACACTGGCTTGAGGCGGGCAACCGGGGTAACGGCACCGGTCCGGCCCACCTGAAATTCCACACCTTCAATAACCGTCAATTCTTCTTGTGCAGGGAACTTATGGGCAATGGCCCAGCGTGGTGCTCTCGAAACAAACCCAAGTTGCTGCTGCAGGTCCAACCGATTCACTTTAAACACAATGCCATCAATCTCGTAAGGCAGGCTTTCACGCTTTTGCATCAACGCGCTGTAGGCGTCAAGGCAAGCCTCTGCTCCCTGCGCTTTGCGCATCTCCGGGTTGATCCGAAAACCCCACTCTCTTACGCGCTGCAAGCTGTCCCAATGGGTCGCGGGCAACAGGGTTTCATCGGTGACCGCCATACTGTAAGCACACAATTCCAGCGGCCGCTGGGCGGTGACAGTGGATTTCTTCTGGCGCAAGCTGCCAGCGGCAGCATTGCGGGGATTAACGAAAGGTTTCTCGCCCTGCTCTGCCAACCTTGCGTTGAGTTTTTCAAAACCGGCTTTTGGCATATAGACTTCGCCACGCACCTCCACCAACTCAGGAATATTGTTGCCTCTGAGTTTTAACGGGACCGACGGAATGGTGCGTATATTGGCGGTGATGTCTTCCCCGGTGTAACCATCCCCTCGGGTTGCGGCTCGGGTTAAAGCGCCATTCTCGTAATGCAGGCTGACCGCCAAGCCGTCCAGTTTTGGTTCGCACACGTATTCGACAGGGTCTTCCGTCGCCAAGCGGTCCCGCACACGGCGGTCAAACTCTCTCAGTTCTTCTTCACTGAAGGCGTTGTCCAATGAGAGCATGGGCAGGCGGTGCACCACTTCCTGAAAACTGGTTTCGGCAGCACTGCCTACCCGGCGGGTGGGCGAATCGTCAGACTCCAGCTCCGGATGCTGGGCTTCAAGCGTTTGAAGCTCCCGGAACAAGCGGTCAAACTCCGCATCAGGAATTTTGGGGTCGTCCAGCACGTAATAGGAATGGTTATGGTCGTCGATGACAGCGCGCAGTTCTTCCACACGCTGCCGGATTTCTGCAGAGACTTGTGTCATCAGGTTGGGTGTCCTGGTTAAGCGTTACACCCGGTGGGAACGCTGTTTACGTTCGAACTCGCGGATTCGTTGACGGCAGTGCTCAATGGTCTGGGGCGTCATCACGCTTCGGCGCTCGTCCTTCAGATCCCCGCCCATGTTACGCACCACGCATTGCGCTGTTTCAAGCATGAATTCGAAGGCCTGCATGGCATTGGTAGGGCCGGGCAAGCTCATGAAAAAACTGATTCCCGGGGTACTGAGCGTTGGCATATCGTTGGGCTTGAACGTACCCGGCTCTACCGCACTGGCCACGCTGAACTGAACCGGCGTGGTGGTGTCTGTTCCCTCATGCCGATGATAAATGTCCATATCGCCAAACTCGAGACCGCAGGCTTCAAACAATTTTTTAAGAACAGCACCCTCAAACTGCGACCCACTGCGAGACAATACGTTAATGACCAGAACTTCCCGGGCTTCCGGGCGGTTGGCACCTGCCAGCGGCTGATTTTTGCGGGGCTTCGCGATCGACCGCTTGGCCGTGTCCTCTTCCACTTCAGAGGTCACTACCGGCGGCTCGTCCACAGCCGCTTTGACGGATGGCCGCTCGACACGTTTTGCGGGCTCAGGCTCAGGCTCAGGCTGGATACTGGCGCTAGAGTCCGCTGAGACAACGGGGGCAGGCTCTTGAGCTGGCTTCGGTTGCGAAGGTTCAGGATCGGGTTCAGCACGAGACTCCCGAGGCTCACTCATCGCAAGATCGTCTATGCTGTCATCAGCAGCTCCCCAGCCAGTTTCTGGTGCCACCTCGTCATCATCGGAGCTGCCGAACGCTTCTGACGTATCAGACGTAAAGTAACCACGAGCCTCCAGAGTTCCCCTGGAAATCGTGCGGGCACCACCGTTAGGTAGCTCAGGATTGTAGTCGTCATCGAGCGGCGAATCCTTCAGGTCATCCGCGCCCATACCCGATGAGATTGCCATGGACTCCTTGCGGGCCCGGCGCATACGCCGAACACCATCAATTACGATTCCAAGTATAACCAGGGTACCTATGGCAATTAACCATTCCCTAAGTGACATAATGCTGCTGTCCTGTTTGCAGTTTGGAACGTTGCTACTCTAAGAAAAGCCCGTAATGAATACAACGCACACTGGGCCGAGATGGCGTTATTGTCATGGTTGGCGGCTATTTCGCCAAGCCTCAGGCCTCAGCTAATGCCGCAGCCTCATCGACGTCTACAGACACCAGTCGCGAACAACCTGGCTCATGCATCGTTACACCCATTAACTGATCGCCCATCTCCATAGCGATTTTGTTGTGGGTAATGTAGATGAACTGTACCTGTTTAGACATCTCTTTCACCATATTCGCGTAGCGGCCAACATTGGCATCGTCCAGCGGTGCATCCACTTCGTCGAGCATACAAAACGGCGCCGGGTTAAGCTGGAAGATGGAGAACACCAGCGCAATGGCAGTCAATGCTTTCTCGCCACCGGACAACAGGTGGATAGTGCTGTTCTTCTTGCCCGGTGGCCGGGCCATGATAGCCACTCCGGTTTCCAGAAGATCCTCACCGGTCAGCTCCAGGTAGGCATTTCCACCCCCGAACACTTTGGGAAACAGCGCTTGCAGGCCGCCATTCACCTGGTCAAACGTTTCCTTGAAACGCTGGCGAGTTTCCCGGTCGATCTTACGAATGGCCGAGTCCAGTGTTTCCAGGGCTTCTATAAGATCGTTGTGTTGCTCGTCCAGGTAATTTTTACGCTCACTCTGAACCTGATATTCATCAATGGCGGCCAGATTGATGGCACCAAGACGCTGGATGCGGTTGCCGATTTTTTCCAGCTCGTCCGCCCAGGCTTTTTCATCGGCTTCTTCCGGCAGCTGGCCCAACACATCATGCAGCTTCACATTGAGCTCTTTAAGCTGTTCGATGTGGTTACCAGCGCGGATTTCCAGCGCCTGGGATTCCATTTTCAGTGTTTCAAGGCGTGAACGAACGTCCTGCACCAAATGATCCGTGCGGCTTCTGCCCTGCTCTCGCTCTCGCACTTGCCGGTCAGTATCCTCCAGCGCATCTCGCGCCGCCGCAAGATTTTCCTCTTCCGCCAGGCGACGCTCCAGCAAACCCTCAAGTTGTAACTGGAGGTCTTCCAGAGGGTCTTCGGCACTTTCGCGAGACTCCCGTAGCAACTCTACCCGTTCTTCCAGGCGCTCTTTCTGCAACTGCATCCGGTCAATGGTCTGCCTGAGGCCATCCCGCTGGCTTTGCAGCGTTTGCAGCTGTAATTGGAGTTGATGCGCGTGGTCCCGATCATGGCGGGCTTGCTGGCGTAGCCCATCGAGATTTTCCCTCAAGGTATCCCGTTGTTGCAACAGCCGCTCTTTCTCTTCGTCGCTGTCTTCGGTTGAGGCCAGCGCCAGATTCCATTCTTCCTTAACGCCTTCAAGCTCGTCCTGCTGCTCTTCGAGGGTTGCTGCCACTTCTTCGATGTCGTCGCGAATTCTGGTCAGGCGTTGATCAATCTGCTCGGCGCGAGCCTTTACACCGCTGACCCGTGAGGTCAGCATACCTAGCTCTCTCTCTGCTTCGTTCAGGCGGTTCTGGGCCTCTTCCCTGGACGACTCTGCTCGTTCCGATCTTTCCTGAAGCTGCACCCGTATTGCAGAAGCCTGTTCCAGCCGTTCTTCTGCCTCAACCAACTGCGCTGACAGCTCACTGACTTTCTTCTGCCGCTCAATGACCCCGACCTGACCGGCATCAGAATCCGGCATCAATACCCAGTCCCGGGCAACCCAGACCCCATCACGGGTAATCAGGCTTTGCCCTCCGGCAAGATCAACCCTTCGATCCAGGGCGTCGCTAACCGATTCCGCGATATCAATGCCTTCAAGCAACTGCACAATCGACGACACACCGGAGACTTTGGCCGCCAGCCCGCTCTTGTCTTCGTTCGCAACGGCTGAGCAGGAAACCAGGGCCAGACCTTTCGGAGCCTCTTTCAGAACATCCGTGAGATGGTCCAGAGCGGGTAACGCAAGCCCCTGACTGAATCGACCAATGACTTGTTCAATCGCAAATTCCCAACCATCCTCGATGCTCAGTGCGCCCGCCACCCTTGGCGCTTCGGACAAGCCATGCTCACCCAGCCAAGCCTGCAGGGCACCGTCCTGTCCGCCCATCTGTTCATCCAGCAGCGCCTGCTGAGATTCCAGGGAAGCCCGCAGACTCTGAACCTGCTGGCGCTGCTCTGATGCACTCTGCTCTGCATCTCGCAGTTGTTGCCGGCATTCGTACACCTCGTCCTGCACGGACTGAATTCGCTCGGCGGCTTCTTCACGCTGTAGTTCCAGCGTTTCCTGTTGCTCCAGCAGCTCATCCAGCTCGGCACGGTCAAGTTGACCCTCGAGCAATGCTCGCTCATCCAGGAGTTTGCTTCGGCGGTTATGCAATTGGCTGGTGGCGTCTTCCAGAGAGCGGATACGGGACTGTGCCAACTCGGCTTGGCGTCGAGTATCGGCCGACCGTGAGCTAAATGCTTCCCAACGATGCTGCCAGTTGCTCATCGCATCTTCGGCCTGCTGCAGTTGCTCTCCCGACTCCTCAGCGCGACCGGCGAGGGCGTCCTGCTCTGGCTCCGTCATATTAAGCTCGTCCTGAATGGCGGCCAGCTTTTCTTCGTCCAGCTCCAGTTCGCGACTGAGTTCACGCTGATTGGCCATCGCCTGATCGAGCTCGGTTGCGGTCTGGCGGCTACGCTCACGCTGATGCTCAAGACTTTGTTCAATTCGGGCAATATCCGCACCCGCTTCGTAATATCGGGCCTGGGCACGGTTAAAGTGCTCCGTGCGCTCGTGATGATCCTCTCGCAGAGATTCCATCGACGTTTCCAGGTTGACCCGCTCCGTCAGCAGTTTTTCAAGCTCCAGCTCGGTATCGCGAGTCTTGCTGCGCCATGACTGCAGGTCGTTATCCAACCCCTGCCAGCGCAGCACCGTGAGTTCTGCTTTTTTTTGCCGCTCTTCTTGTTTATACGCCTTGTACTTCTCTGCTGAAGCGGCTTGTCGTTCCAGATGCTGCAACTGTCGGCCCAGCTCTTCTCGCAAGTCCGTGAGTCGCTCGAGGTTCTCCCGAGTTCGTTTGATCCGGCTTTCAGTTTCGCGCCGCCGCTCTTTGTATTTGGAAATACCCGCTGCTTCTTCAATATACACCCGGAGTTCTTCAGGCTTGGCTTCAATAAGGCGGGAGATCATGCCCTGTTCAATGATGGCATAACTGCGAGGGCCCAGACCGGTGCCCATAAACAGGTCGGTAATGTCGCGGCGCCGGCATTTAGCGCCATTCAGAAAATACTCGGACTGGCCTTCCCGGGATACCCGGCGTTTTACAGAGATCTCAGTGAACTTAACGAACTCACCAGGTGCGGTACCATCCGTATTATCGAACACCAGCTCAATGACGGCCTGCCCAACCGGTTTGCGGGCACTGGAACCGTTAAAGATAACATCGGTCATGGACTCACCCCGCAGGTACTTAGCAGAGCTTTCACCCATCACCCAGCGCACGGCATCGATGATGTTGGATTTACCACAGCCATTCGGCCCAACCACAGCTGTCATGTTGGATGGAAACGGCACCGTCGTCGGGTCTACAAACGATTTGAAACCGGCCAGCTTGATCGACTTGAGCCGCATATCAGGCGGACTCCTCCGTGAGAATGCTCAAAACCTGCTGCCTTTGATGTTCACCGAATTCCTGAATGACTCGTTGCAGCAGATCGCTGTTACCCTTGACGGCGGCGTCGGCCAAATGTCGGAAAAACGTGCCGGTTTCTTCAATTTCGCTTCTGAAGTGCTCCAACGCAACGTAATAGGTACGACTGATCGCTGGCCGAAAATTTTCCAAGGTTTCTTCGAGAAAGGGATTCTCAATCAGCCGACAGGCATAACGCATAACCCCAAAACCCGCATCAATCACTTGCTCGGCAGCATCCGGTTCGTGAGAATTCAGAGCGTCAATCACGGCCTGAAGTTCTTTGACCTGGCTCATCACACCGCCAAGCTCCTCACCCGACCAACGCTCCAGCACCTTACGCCCCAGCATGCAAAGCAGGTCTATGTAGATGTCATAGAGAGCATCAACAGAATCCGGCGTCAACCCGGAGACAACCGCGCCACGGCGAGGAAAAATCTCCACCAGGTGCCGCCGCTCCAGAATCAGCAAGGCTTCTCGGACGGAGCCGCGGCTCACGTTCAAATCACCCGCAACCTTCAATTCCTGAATGCGTTCGCCAGGCTTGAGGTCACGTACGATGATCCGTTGTCCAATATGCTGCGCTATTTGCTCTGAAAGGCTTTCCGGTGCCTGAAATCTCATAAACCTGATGCTCACTTATAACGACAGGACATGATCAAGCGCAGAAGTTTATCACAGCCGCCGGTCAGCCCCACCCTTGTCTGACATTTTGATTGCAGGTCTTTTTTGACGGCAAAACCCTGCCGAAATAATGACGCTTCCGGCATCAGCGCCAGATAATAGTTAACATTGTTTTTAGATATGACATTCAACTAACTAATTATTATTAGGTTTTTATTGTAGGCACAACTTATGCTTAGAAGCTTTCATCCTATTCACGAAATAGAGTGAGTTGCCGTGAAATACCTGACTTCTATCCAGCCTTCAAAGACTCGACCGGCCCAGCTGGCCGCCCTGAAACAGTCTTTTCAAGACTGGAGCAGCTCACCGGATCTGCTTACACGCATGGCGAAGAGGCTATCGACTACCCTGTCGCTGGAAACTCAGCTGGGCATTGTGGCGGAGGAAATCGCCGCCGCCATCCCTTTTGATGCCCTCAATTACCGTCACCGTATTGCACGTCAGGACTTCGTGTTCTCAACCGGCATGGGCGGCCCTCACCGCTGTGAATATCGATTGACCCTTGAAGGCGCCCATTACGGCACCCTTGCCTTTCATAGGCGACACAAGTTCAGCGATGAAGAAATAACCGGCCTGGAAATGATGCTCGCCGCAGCCATTTGCCCATTGCGCAACGCTTGCCAGTATATTGCCATTGAACAGGCAGCACTGACCGACTCACTAACCGGTATTGGCAACAAACGGGCGCTGTACGAAGCACTGGAGCGAGCTGGCGCATTAGCCGACCGCCACGGCGCGCCCTGGAGCCTTATTCTGTGCGATCTCGATCACTTCAAACAGATCAACGACAACCACGGCCACGTTGTGGGCGATCATATCTTGACGAAAACGGCAGAGAAACTGGAACAGGCGGTTCGCAATTCCGACACCGTCTACCGTTTTGGTGGAGAAGAGTTTGCCGTATTACTGCCCCACACCAACGAGCGAGAAGCACGAGACGTAGCCGAGCGCATTCGGCTGGCAGTGGAAAGTATACGGGTTGATGGCGGTGAGACACCGCTGACGGCAACCACTAGTTGTGGAGTTGCCATGCACCTGACCGATGAATCACCGGACCAATGGCTTGCCCGCGCCGATGAAGCCCTATATCGGGCGAAAGCCCAGGGCCGCAACTGTACACGGGTCTTCGCTTCGATCTCGTAGTCGATGGGCGGACTGCATCAACCCCTGTTGTTGCGTGCCGGTCTCGTTGATTTTAAGGAGCTTTTTCTGTCATCACGCTTCGGCTTTGACTTTGCCGGCGCAGAATCGCTTACCTGCCAAGTGCCTTTACGGGAGCGCTGCAAAGATTTACCCGGGCTCTTTCGGCGCTTGCGATCATGCTCGGCCTGCTCACTGGGTGTTTTCTGAGGAATGTCTACCGAAGCCAGGCCGACCACCTTGCTTAGGGTATCAACAGCCTTTTGCTCCAGTTCTTCCCACTTACCCAAAGTCAGTCGGCTCGGCAAGAAGATAGGGCCATAACGAACACGCTTCAGGCGACTAACCCTGACTCCCTGCGATTCCCACAGTCGCCGGACTTCACGGTTCCGACCCTCAAGCAGGGTAACGTGAAACCATCGATTGATCCCGCTGCCACCGGCCGGTGAGATGTCTGAGAATCTGGCCATGCCGTCTTCCAGCAACACACCTTCCAGCAGCCGTGCTTGCATCGCATCGTCTACCTCACCGAACACCCGAACCGCATACTCGCGGTCAATCTGGCTGGACGGATGCATCAGTCGGTTTGCCAGCTCACCGTCGGTGGTGAATATCACCAAACCGGTGGTATTGATATCCAGCCGACCAATTGAAATCCAGCGCTGATCCTTCAGGCGGGGCAAGCGGTCAAATACCGTGGGCCGGCCCTCCGGATCTTTACGGCTGGTCACCTCACCTTCCGGTTTGTTGTAGATCAACACTCGACGAACCACCTGAGCTGCGGACGCGACGTCCAACACCTTACCGTCCAGCTCGAACTTATCTTCTGTGGTTGCCTTTTGCCCGGCCTGGACAGGCTTGCCATTGACCAGCAGGCGCCCAGCCTCCATCCAGCCTTCAATTTCCCGACGTGAACCCACGCCGGCTCTGGCCAGAAGCTTCTGAACACGTTCAGGCCCGCCAGGCACGGATTGGTCGCCTTGGGCGGATTTGCTTCTGGAACCTGCTTTTCCGGGGCTAGATGCCGCCATGTAATACTTCCTTACTGAATAGCTGAGGCCTTAGGGCATCAGTGGATTGTCTGTTCCGGTAACGCGGCGGAACCATCCTGAGGATCGTCCTGGTTGCGGCTATCACCTTCGGAGGACTCAAACTGAATCTCTCCCTGCATATTCTTTTCAATTTCCCGGCCAATTTCATCAAGATCCCGCACCTCCGACAGTGGTGGAAGCTGATCAAGGCCGTTGAGGTTAAAATAGTCTAAAAACTGTTTGGTGGTAGCGTACATCGCTGGCCGGCCAGGCACATCACGGTGCCCCACCACTCGCGCCCACTCTCGCTCAAGCAGCGTACGAATGATATTGCTGCTTACCGTAACACCCCGAATATCTTCGATTTCACCCCGGGTTATCGGCTGGCGATACGCAATCAGTGCCAGAGTTTCCAGAAGCGCCCGGGAATAACGCTGGGGCTTTTCCTCAAACAACCGGCTGACCCAAGGCGCAAACTCTGCTCGCACCTGGAGACGGTAGCCGCTGGCCACTCTTTTGAGTTCAAACCCGCGCCCTTCACACGCCTTTTCCAGAAGCATTAAAGCGTGCTCCATCACTTGCCGCGCCGGTCGCTCATCTTCCGTGAACAGTTCACGCAGCTGTTCCACTGACAGCGGCTTTCCAGCAGCCAACAAGGCGGCTTCAGCAATGGCCTGGATACGCGCAAGATGCTCTTCGTTCATGCTCCGGCTTTCCCTTAGCTGGCAGACCTGGCCCGCACATGAATAGGACCTAAAACCTCAGCCTGCACAATTTCAATCAACTGTTCTTTCACCAACTCAAGTGTCGCCAGAAAACTGACTACTACGCCCAGACGCCCCTCTTCAATCGTGAACAGGCTTTCAAACGTCACAAAACGATCACCCTGAAGCACCGAGAGGATGTGAGACATCCGCTCCCGAGTGGACAACCGCTCTCGTTCGACATGATGACTGGTAAAAAGATCGGCACGCTTGAGCACCCCATGCAGCGCCAACAGCAGTTCTCTCATGTCGACTTCCGGATGCGGCTGCGACGACGGCATTTCGGGCAAGGCTGCTGACCCTGAAAAGATGTCGCGCTCCATCCTTGGCATAGCCTCAATGTCTTCAGCCGCTTTCTTGAACCGCTCATACTGCTGCAGGCGTCGTATCAGCTCTGCCCTCGGATCGAGTTCTTCGTCGTCGCCACTTTCCTGGCGCGGCAGCAGCATGCGCGACTTGATTTCCGCCAGGGTAGCGGCCATCACCAGATATTCTGCGGCCAGTTCAAAGCGCAACGCTTCGACCGCCCCAATATAATCAATGTATTGCCGAGTAATCTCACTGACATCGATGTCCAGAATATTCATGTTCTGGCGCCGAATGAGGTACAGCAAAAGGTCCAGAGGCCCCTCGAAGGCTTCAAGAAACACTGCCAGGGCATCCGGAGGAATATAGAGATCTTTCGGCAGATCAACCAACGGCTTGCCAGACACCAACGCCAGCGGCACCTGCTCCCCGGAGTCGGGAATCATGTTGGCCAATTCGTCAGTATCGTCTGTCATGCCCTTCTCCGCTGATCACAGACACTCAGCGGTAGCTGAGACCCATGGCTGCGCGCACTTCCTCCAGCGTATCACGGGCCGCGTCACGGGCGTTTTCACGACCTTCTTCAAGGATTGAACGCACCACATCCGGGTTTTTCTCATATTCCCGAGCTCGCTCATGCAGGGGACGCTGCTCTTCAATGACCGCATCAATCAGAGGCGTTTTACAATCCAGACAACCAATGCCTGCACTGCGGCAGCCTTCCTGAACCCACTCACAGGTTTTGGCATCCGAGTAGACTTTATGCATGCCCCATACCGGGCACTTTTCCGGCTCGCCCGGATCTGTGCGGCGAACTCGTTGAGGATCGGTTTGCATGGTGCGAATTTTCTGAGATACGCTGTCGGCCTGTTCGCGCAGGCCAATGTAGTTATTGTAGGATTTGGACATCTTCTGCCCGTCCAATCCTGGCAATTTCGACTCTGGTGTCAGAAGCGGCTGAGGCTCCGGCAAAATCACTTTACCGCCACCCTCAATAAAACCATACAAACGCTCACGATCGCCCAAAGAAATGTTCTGCTGCTCCTTCAACAAGGCGCGGGCGGTTTCAAGAGCTTCCATATTGCCCTCTTCCTGATAGCGCTTTTTCAGGCTGCGATACAGTTTGGCATTCTTTTTACCCATCTTGACGATGGCCGCCTCTGCCTGAACCTCAAAACCCGGCTCTCGACCATAAATGTGGTTGAATCGACGAGCGATTTCACGCGTTACTTCCACGTGGGACACCTGATCTGCGCCTACCGGCACTTTACCGGCGCGGTACATCAGGATGTCAGCTGTCTGCAACAATGGATAACCCAGGAAACCATAAGTGGCCAGGTCTTTCTCGCGGAGCTTTTCTTGCTGGTCTTTGTAAGTCGGAATGCGCTCCAGCCATCCCAAAGGTGTAATCATCGATAACAACAAGTGCAATTCAGCGTGCTCAGGAACCTGAGACTGAATAAACATGGTGGAAGACCCGGGATTAACGCCGGCGGCCAACCAGTCAATCACCATGTCCCAGACACTTTGTTCGATACCGGAGGGGTCGTCGTACTGAGTAGTTAACGCATGCCAGTCGGCGACAAAGAAGAAGCACTCATACTCGTGCTGGAGTTTCACCCAGTTTTTCAGCACACCGTGGTAGTGGCCGAGGTGCAACTTGCCGGTCGGACGCATACCAGACAACACTCTTTGCTGGGAATCGACAGAACTCAAAGCACAAACTCCTTCTTTCTGTTTATTAGGCGCCTGATATAGCCACAAAACGAGGCTTCCGAAATCAAGCAGACCGGCCATTATAGTCGTAACACCCGCCTGCGTTAAACAAACACCGGTAAAACCTTGACCCTATAACGCAAAACCCCCGGAATTCTTTCGAATCCGGGGGTTTTGGCCAAGGTAGTGAAGCGGCTTACCAGCCCGTCACTTCCTTCAGTGCCTTGCCAATTTCGGCCAGGCTGCGAACGGTTTTAACACCCGCATCATTCAGAGCCGCAAACTTCTCGTCTGCGGTACCCTTACCACCAGAGATGATGGCGCCTGCGTGGCCCATACGCTTGCCTGGAGGTGCAGTAACACCGGCAATGTAAGAAACCACAGGCTTGGTAACGTGCTCTTTGATGAACGCGGCGGCTTCTTCTTCAGCCGTGCCACCAATCTCACCGATCATCACGATGGCCTCAGTCTGCGGATCGTCCTGCAGAAGCTGAAGAATATCGATGAAGTTGGAACCCGGAATCGGATCACCACCAATGCCTACACAGGTAGACTGGCCATAGCCGAAGTCTGTGGTCTGCTTGACCGCTTCGTAAGTCAGAGTGCCTGAACGGGACACAATACCGACTTTGCCTGGCTTGTGAATGTGGCCCGGCATGATGCCGATCTTGCATTCACCCGGGGTAATCACACCCGGGCAGTTCGGACCGATCATGCGGACGCCTTTGCGATCAACGTATTCTTTCGCGTACAGCATATCGATGGTCGGGATGCCTTCGGTGATGCACACGATCAGCTGGATGCCGGCGTCTGCAGCTTCAATGATGGCATCTTTACAGAACGGAGCGGGTACGTAGATAACAGTCGCTTCTGCGCCGGTCTGCTCAACCGCTTCACGGACGGTGTTGAACACAGGCAGGCCCAGGTGCTGGGTGCCACCTTTGCCGGGGCTGACGCCACCAACCATCTTGGTGCCGTATTCAATGGCTTGCTCAGAGTGGAAAGTACCCTGCGCGCCGGTAAAGCCCTGGCAGATAACTTTGGTGTCTTTATTGATCAGGATGCTCATTATTTACCCCCTGCGGCTTTAACGACTTGCTCTGCGGCATCCGCCAGACTGGTGGCGGCGATGATGTTCAGGCCACTGTCAGCCAGTACCTTGATACCCAGTTCGGCGTTGTTGCCTTCCAGGCGAACGACCACAGGAACCTTGACGCCCACTTCCTTGACCGCACCAATGATGCCTTCTGCGATCATGTCGCAGCGAACGATACCACCGAAGATGTTAACCAGTACGGCTTGTACATTGTCGTCAGACAGGATGATCTTGAACGCTTCAGAAACGCGCTCTTTGGTGGCACCGCCGCCAACGTCCAGGAAGTTCGCAGGGCGACCGCCAGACAACTTGATGATGTCCATGGTGCCCATGGCCAGACCAGCGCCATTAACCATGCAACCGATGTTGCCTTCCAGGGCTACGTAGTTGAGTTCCCACTTGGCCGCTTCGGCTTCACGGGAATCTTCCTGAGAAGGATCGTGCATTTCATGAATCTTCTTCTGGCGATACAGTGCGTTGCCGTCTACGCCGAGTTTGGCGTCCAGGCAATGCAGATCGCCTGCCGGAGTAATAACCAGGGGGTTGATTTCAACCAGCGCCAGATCGCAATCTTCGAACAGTTTCGCCAGGCCCATAAAGATCTTGGTGAACTGACCGATTTGTTTGCCTTCCAGGCCAAGTTTAAAGGCCAGCTCACGACCCTGGTATGGCTGAGCGCCAACCAGCGGGTCCACTTCGGCCTTCAGAATTTTCTCAGGCGTTTCTTCTGCAACCTTCTCAATTTCCACGCCGCCTTCAGTAGACGCCATGAACACGATACGACGGGTACCGCGGTCAACTACCGCGCCCAGGTACAGTTCCTGATCAATGTCGGTGAGGGATTCAACCAGAATCTTGCTGACCGGCTGGCCATGTTCATCTGTCTGGTAGGTGACCAGCTTCTGACCCAACCACTTTTCGGCAAACTCACGGATCTCTTCTTTGCTCTTGACCAGCTTTACACCGCCAGCCTTGCCGCGACCACCCGCGTGAACCTGTGCCTTGACAACCCATGCGTCACCACCGATTTCACCAGCCGCATCGACTGCTTCTTTCGGAGTATCGCAGGCGATACCCTTAGATACCGGCAGCCCGTATTCAGCAAACAGCTGCTTGCCCTGATATTCGTGCAAATTCATAGTTAGTGTCCCGTCATTTGATGGAGGATAACCACGTACGGAAAAGAACCCGCAGGCGCAACGCCATTGGCGCACCTTGAGCGAATTCGTTCTGGCGGGTAAGGGATCACCTTTACCCACCGGTTACGCACCCGGAAACCTGCCGTTTTGATGGCAGCGGGGCGCCTTCACTGGCGCCCCGACTTCCGGTCTTGCGTTACTTCTTTTTGCGGCGGTTGGCGACGTGAATCGCGCCACCAGCAACGGCCAAGGCCGCTTCATGCACAGACTCAGACAGAGTCGGATGCGCAAAACAGGTCAATGCCAGGTCTTCTGCGCTGGAACCAAATTCCATGGCGATCACTCCCTGAGCAACGACTTCAGACCCCTGAGGACCAATCACATGGAAACCCAGAATACGGTCGGTTTTCGCGTCTGCGATGATCTTGACCATACCACTGGCAGAGTTAGCCGCCATGGCACGACCGTTGGCCGCAAACGGGAACACACCCACATTATATTCTTCGCCTTCGGACTTCAGCTCTTCCTCGGTCTTACCAACCCAGGCAATTTCCGGTGCGGTGTAGATCACATTGGGGATGCAATCATAGTTCACTTGCGGCTTGTGGCCCGCAATGCGCTCAGCAACCATAACGCCCTCTTCAGACGCTTTATGTGCCAGCATAGGTCCACGAACAACATCGCCAACCGCCCACACACCCGGTGCTTCGGTTTTGCAGTGATCATCCACAAAAATAAAGCCACGCTCATCCAGTTTGACGCCGGAATCTTCTGACAGCAAACCGTCGGTGTAGGGGCGACGACCAACAGCAACGATCAGCTTGTCAAACTTGGCCTCCTGCTTACCCTTGGAGTCTTCGTAGCTGACATTAACCAGCTTACGCTTGACCTCTGCACCCGTCATACGGCCGCCCAGGATAATATTCAGGCCCTGCTTTTGAAATTGCTTGAGTGCATCTTTGGCAATTTGCTGATCAACGGCCGGCAGGAAGCTGCTCTGCGCTTCCAGAATAGTAACCTCTGAACCCAAACGGGCCCAAACACTACCCAACTCCAGACCAATGACGCCGGCACCGATGATGCCAAGACGTTTAGGCACCTCGGTAAACGACAGAGCACCTTCGGAGTCGACAATGTACTCACCGTCGAACGGTGCAGGCGGAATCTCAATGGGCTTCGAACCACTGGCCAGAATGACGTTCTCGGCTTCATAGGTCTTGGTCTTTCCGTCTTTGTCAGTGACTTCGACCTTACGGCCAGCCAGCAGCTTGCCATGACCTTGAATCGAGGTCACACCGTTGGCTTTGAACAGACCACCAATGCCGCCGGTCAACTGGCTGACAATACCGCTTTTCCTTTCCATCATCTTGGCGAGGTCTATTGTGACGTCTTTAGCGATGATACCCTGCTTCTCATAGTCGTGGCTGGCCTCTTCAAACTTGTGAGAGATTTCCAGCAGCGCTTTGGACGGAATACAGCCAACGTTCAGGCAGGTACCGCCAAGAACCGTACTTTTACCATCTTCAGAGAGCCAGGATTCAACACAGGCTGTCTTGAGACCAAGCTGAGCGGCCTTGATTGCGGCCACGTAGCCGCCAGGGCCCGCGCCAATGACAATGACGTCGTACTTATCAGACATAATTTATCCCGTTTTCCGATTCGTTAAGTGTCAGTTCACACGTCCAGCAGAATACGCGCCGGGTCTTCCAGCATTTCCTTGATCGCGACCAGGAACTGCACAGCTTCTTTGCCATCAACCATACGGTGATCGTAAGACAGCGCAAGGTACATCATCGGCTGAATTTCGACCTTACCGTTGACCGCCATCGGGCGCTCCTGGATCTTGTGCATGCCTAGAATGGCCGTCTGCGGTGGGTTCAGAATCGGCGTCGAGATCAGAGAGCCGAAGATGCCACCGTTAGTAATGGTGAAGGTACCACCGGTCATGTCTTCAATGCCGAGCTTGCCGTCTTTGGCCTTGGTGCCGTATTCCACAATTTTCTTTTCGATGTCGGCCAGACCGAGTGCGTCGACGTCACGAACCACGGGCACAACCAGTCCACGATCAGTGGAAACGGCTACACCAATATCCTGATAACCGTGATACACCATGTCGCTGCCATCGATAGAAGCGTTCACCGCCGGGAACCGCTTCAAAGCCTCAGTTGCCGCTTTGGTAAAGAACGACATGAAGCCCAGCTTGATACCATGACGCTTCACGAAGCTATCCTGGTACTGCTTGCGCAGCTCCATGATCGGCGCCATGTTGACTTCGTTGAAGGTAGTCAGCATGGCTGCAGTCTGCTGTGCTTCCACCAGACGCTTGGCAATGCTGGCACGCAGACGAGTCATAGGAACGCGCTTTTCCGGACGCTCGCCTGAAGCCATGTTGACCTCTGGCATAGCGGCTGGTTTAGCCGCTGCCGGAGCCGCTGGTTTACCGGAGGCAACGTGGTTCTGAACGTCTTCCTTGGTAACGCGGCCATCTTTTCCGGTGCCCTTCACGGCGGCCGGATCAACGTTGTTTTCTTCAGCCAGCTTACGGGCAGCCGGGCTCAGAATGGCGTCGTCGGAGGCCGCAGTGGCAGATTCCTCTTTCGGTGCCTCGGCTTTGGCTTCAGGCTTACTTTCTGCAGGCTTGGACTCACCCGCAGCGCCTTCCTTGAATTTGCCGATCACTTCACCACTTTCGCAAGTGTCGCCTTCACCCTTGAGAATCTCTTCAATCACACCGTCAGCCGGTGCAACCACTTCAAGGACTACCTTGTCGGTCTCAATATCGACAATCAGTTCGTCACGGGAACAGGCTTCACCCGGCTGCTTGTGCCAGGTTGCGACGGTGCCTTCGGCGACCGACTCAGGGAAAACTGGGGCTTTAATCTCTGTTGACATTACGGATCCTTAGTTCGGTAGCTCGTCAGATTTCGAACGCGTCGTTAACCAGTTTCTTCTGCTCTTCGATGTGCACAGACATGTGCCCACACGCAGGAGCAGCGGAAGCGTCACGACCGGCATACTGAAGGTGGAGTTTCGGGTTAAGGCGCTGCAGCGCATTGCGCATATGATGCTGGCTACAGTACCAGGCGCCCTGGTTCATTGGCTCTTCCTGGCACCAGACCACATGCTTGAGCTTGGGGTACTGGCCCAGAATTTCATCCAGATCGTCAGCCGGGAATGGGTACAGCTGTTCAATTCGAACGAGGGCAACGTCTTCACGTTCATCTGCTTTCTTTTTCTCCAACAGATCGTAATACACCTTGCCACTGCACAGGACCAGTCGCGTTACCTTCTTCAGATCGATGGGCTCTTTCTCAGGCAGTACGGTCTGAAAGGTGCCGGACGTCAGGTCATCAAGGCCAGAGATGGCTTCTTTATGACGCAACAGGCTTTTAGGTGTAATCGCAACCAAGGGCTTACGCAGCGGCCGCTTAACCTGTCGACGCAGCATGTGGAACACCTGCGATGGAGTGGTTGGTACGCAAACCTGAATATTGTGTTCAGCACACAGCTGCAGGAAACGCTCCATACGAGCCGAGCTGTGCTCAGGCCCCTGCCCTTCATAACCGTGCGGCAGCAGCAATGTCAGGCCACACAAGCGGCCCCATTTATGCTCGCCACTGGTCAGGAACTGATCAATAACCACCTGTGCACCGTTGGCGAAATCGCCGAACTGCGCTTCCCAGACAATCAGTGCATCCGGCTTGGTGGTTGAGTAGCCGTATTCGAACGCCATGACGGCTTCTTCGGAAAGAAGCGAATCATAAATATCAAACTTGGGCTGATCTTCAGACATTTCTTGCAGGGAGACATGCGTTGAGCCGTCTTTTTGGTTGTGCAGTACCGCGTGACGGTGGGAGAAGGTACCACGTCCAACGTCCTGACCGACCAGACGGATCGGGTGCCCCTCGTTAAGAAGCGTGGCATACGCCATCATCTCGCCGTAGCCCCAGTTCAGGGGCAATACACCCGCCGTCATCTTCTCGCGATCGTTAACGATCTTGGACACCTGGCGCTGAACGCTAAAGCCCTCAGGTACATCTGTTAACTTTTTGCCAAGCTTTTGAACCGTCTTCTGCGCAACACTGGTCTTGCACTTGGCTGTCCACTCATGGCCAAGATACGGAGCCCAATCCACGTAAAGTTCTTTGTTAGGCTCTTTAACCAACGATTTGACCACATGCTCGCCTTTATCCAGCGCGTCACGATAGTCCATTTCCATCTGCTTGGCTTCGTCCTCACTGATCACACCCGCTTCGATCAAATGCTCTGCGTATAGGCCGCGAGTCGTTTTGAGCTTGCGAATCTTCTCGTACATCACCGGCTGAGTGGCTGCTGGTTCATCGGCCTCGTTATGGCCGCGACGGCGATAACACACCAGATCGATAACCACGTCCCGCTTGAATTCATTGCGGTAATCCATAGCCATCTGAGTCACAAACATGACCGCTTCAGGATCATCTGCGTTTACGTGCAGAATGGGCGCCTGAACCATTTTTGCGACATCGGTACAGTATTCTGTCGAGCGAGCATCTTCTTGCTTGCTGGTGGTGAAGCCCACTTGGTTATTAATCACAATGTGAACCGTACCACCCACTCCAAAGCCCCGGGTTTGGGACATCTGAAAGGTTTCCATCACCACACCCTGGCCTGCAAACGCTGCGTCGCCGTGCATAACGATCGGTAACACCTTGCTGCCATCGGTGTCGCCGCGACGGTCTTGCCGAGCGCGAACCGAACCAACCACTACCGGGGAGACAATTTCAAGGTGCGACGGGTTGAACGCCATCGCCAGGTGCACTTCGCCACCGGATGTCATCACGTTAGACGAAAAGCCCTGATGGTATTTAACGTCACCGGAGCCAGAATCCGCGAGTTTTTTACCCTCGAACTCATCGAACAGCTCTTTCGGATTCTTGCCCAGCGTATTGATCAGTACGTTCAGGCGGCCACGGTGAGCCATACCCAGAACAATTTCCTTGGTGCCGTAGGAACCGGCACGCTGAATCAACTCGTCCAGGCATGGAATCAGGCTTTCGCCCCCTTCCAGACCAAACCGCTTAACACCCGGATAACGGGAGCCGAGGTATTTTTCAAGACCTTCTGCTGCTGTCAGGCGTTCCAGTAGGTGCTTTCGAGTTTGCGCCTCGTACTCCGGACGCGACCGAACCGGCTCCATGCGCTGTTGAAACCAGCGCTTGATGCGGGTATCAACCACGTGCATGTATTCAGCGCCAATGGTCTTGCAGTAGGTCTGGCGCAAACCATCAACGATGTCTCCGAGCTTCATGGTCTCGGAACCAAAATTCAGGGAACCTGTCTGGAACTCCAGATCAAGATCCGACTCGCCCAATTCATGAAAGGACGGATCAAGATCTTCAACAGACTCTCGCTGCCAGACACCCAGGGGGTCGAGCGTGGATTCCTGATGGCCGCGAAACCGGTAGGCGTTAATCAGCTGAAGAACACGGATCTGTTTTTTGTCAGCGTCCGTAGTGGCACTGGCAGGAACGCCACTGGTTGCCAGAAAACGCTGATTACGGGAAATGTGTTCGAACTGTTCACGGATGGTCGAGTGCACAACGTCACGGCCATGATGGCCATCCACGCTGGGGAGCTTGTCAAAGTAACTCCGCCACTCTTCAGGAATTGCATTGGGGTCTGTCAGGTAGGTTTCAAAAAGCTGTTCAACATAGGCCAGATTCCCACCCTGCAAGTGGGAAGTCTGCCATAACTGCTCCATGATGCTTTCTTGCATTTTGAATAGCTCACCTTGGGCTGGTGCGGGGGAGCGAGTATAGTGGTCCAGGGGTAAATCTCAGTCAATACGGGATATTACGGCATGACTTATGGCCACCACACCCTGCAAGGATGTTTTCCGTCCCCAGTGATTTTTATACTCAGCGACACTGCCCGGTTTCCTGGGTAAGGCGACCAGACAGAGTGCATAAGTTTGAACCTCGATAAGACTTATGACTATAAGCCTTTGGTTGAAGGCCCCGCATAAGCGAGGCCTTCAAGGGTACAACCTGATGCCGAAACACCAGTATAGCGGGTTCTGCAAAATTTGCCGATCAAGTAGCCCGTTGCAGCAACAGGTTACGGATATGGCCGATTGCTTTCGTGGGGTTCAGGCCTTTTGGACAAACACTGACACAATTCATGATCCCCCGACAGCGGAACACGCTGAACGGATCGTCCAGATTGGCCAACCGCTCTGCCTGGGCGGTATCACGACTGTCCGCCAGGAACCGGTAGGCCTGAAGCAGCCCTGAAGGACCAATAAATTTATCCGGATTCCACCAGAACGACGGGCAGGCTGTCGAACAGCACGCGCAAAGAATACACTCGTACAAGCCATCCAGCTTTTCACGATCTTCCGGAGTCTGCAGCCGCTCAATCGCGGGCGCAGGGGTGTCGTTGACCAAATACGGCATAACCTTTTCGTACTGCTTGTAGAACAGACTCATATCCACAACGAGATCACGAATAACCGGCAGCCCCGGCAGCGGGCGCAACACCAGCTTGTTATTCTTGACCACCTGAGACATCGGCGTAATGCACGCCAAGCCGTTGGTGCCGTTCATATTCATGCCATCGGAGCCACAAACTCCTTCCCGGCATGAGCGACGGTACGCCATTGAAGGATCTCGCTCCTTGATGAGATTCAACACATCAAGAACCATCAAATCCTTACCTTCCGGAATGTCGACCTCCACGTCCTGCATATAGGGCGCGTTATCACTTTCCGGATTATAACGATAAAGGCTTACTAACATTTTCACGTCCCCCTTAGTAAGTCCGGACCTTCGGCTGGAAGGTGTCTACGGTCTTCGGCGCAAAGTTCACGTCACGCTTACCAACGCGCTTGTCCAGCGGGAAGTACATGGAGTGCTTCAGCCAGTTCTCATCATCACGTTCGGTGAAATCGTTCCGGGCATGAGCGCCCCGACTCTCTTTGCGCTCGTATGCCGAGATCGCAGTCGCCAGTGCCACTTCGAACAGATTGTCGAGCTCCAGCGCTTCGATACGTGCGGTATTGAAAGCACTGCTGGTATCAGACAGCTTGGTGTTGCGAACCCGCTCACCAATCGCTTCCAGCTTCCTGAGGCCTTCCTCCATACTTTTACCGTCACGGAAAACGCCAAAGTATAGCTGCATGCAGTTCTGAAGATCTTTGCGGACCGCAGCCACGCTTTCACCTTCCGAAGCGCTGTTCAGACGATCAAGACGCGCCATTGCCCGCTTGATGTCTTCCTCACTGGCAGCATCAACCTCAAACCCGCCGCGCAACTGTTCCTCAATATGAAGACCTGCAGCACGACCAAATACCACCAGGTCCAGCAGCGAATTACCGCCCAGGCGATTGGCGCCATGTACCGACACGCAGGCGGCTTCGCCACAAGCGAACAGGCCCGGAATAGGCTTGTCGGTGCCATTTTCGTCCTGGGTGAGTGCCTGCCCGCCAACGTTGGTCGGAATACCACCCATCATGTAGTGACAGGTTGGCACAACCGGAACCGGCTCTTTCACCGGATCAACATGAGCAAACGTGCGAGAAAGCTCACAGATGCCCGGCAAGCGCAGATTCAGCGTTTCTTCGCCAAGATGATCCAGTTTCAGCAGAACGTGGTCCTTTTCTGGACCGCAGCCACGACCCTCAAGAATCTCGATAACCATGGCCCGCGCCACAACATCACGACCAGCCAGGTCTTTTGCGTTTGGCGCATAACGCTCCATGAAGCGCTCGCCTTCCGCATTGATCAGGTAGCCACCTTCACCGCGGCAACCCTCGGTTACCAAGGTGCCAGCACCGTGGATGCCAGTTGGGTGGAACTGCCACATTTCCATATCCTGCATCGGGAAACCCGCACGCAGTGCCATGCCAATGCCGTCGCCGGTGTTGATCAAAGCGTTGGTAGTGGAAGCGTAGATCCGACCTGCTCCACCGGTAGCCAACACAGTCGCTTTGGACTTGATGTAAGCCACTTCGCCAGTTTCGATCTCGATAGCAACGACACCAACCACTTCGTTCTTGCTGTTCTTGACCAGATCAACCGCATACCACTCATTCAGGAAGGTTGTACCACCCTTGAGGTTTGCCTGATAAAGCGTATGCAGAAGCGCGTGACCGGTACGGTCGGCAGCTGCACAGGTACGTGCCGCCTGAGTAGGGTTATCAGGGCCCTTGGACTGACCGCCGAATGGACGCTGATAAATACGGCCCTGCTCAGTCCGTGAAAATGGAAGTCCCATATGCTCAAGCTCAAAGACCGCCTGCGGACCTACTGAACACATATACTCAACCGCATCCTGGTCGGCAATGTAATCCGAGCCCTTGACGGTGTCATACATGTGCCAGCGCCAATCATCATTGGGGTCAGCACTTGCGATCGCACAAGTGATACCGCCCTGCGCAGACACTGTGTGCGAGCGCGTCGGGAACACTTTTGTGATACAGGCAGTGTTGACGCCGGACTCGGTCAACTGCAGGGCAGCCCGCATACCGGCGCCGCCACCGCCGATAACAATCGCGTCATAAGACATGGTCTTGATATTAGCCATCTATTAAAGCCCCCAAAGAATCTGAATGCCCCAAATCACATACACGAACATGGTCAAACCACACAGCGCCTGCACCAGGAAACGCGGCGCCATCGCCTTGATATAATCGGTAGTGACTGTCCAGAGCCCAACCCAGGCGTGAGCGCCAATGGACAGGAGCGCCAGAAGAGTAAAGATACGGAACCAGGTTTGCGAGAACAGTGCTGCCCAGGTTTCGTAGTTAACGTCACTGAACACCATGAAGCCCAGCAGGAACAGGGTGTACAGAGCCAGTACGTAGGCGGTAACGCGCTGGATCAACCAGTCAAAAACGCCACTTCGGCCGAGGTTAGTTACGCTGCTTACCATACCCAGACTCCAGCCAGAATAATGAGAACAATGGAAACCACTAAAGTGATCTTCGCGGCGAGACGACCGCTTTCGAGTTCCTCGGCAATACCCATATCCATGAGCAGGTGCTTGATACCTGCAACGAGGTGGTAAAGCAGAGCAGAAAGGATGCCCCAAATAATCAGCTTGGCAAGGAAGCTGTCCAGCAGTTCACTTACCCGGGCAAAACCATCTTCTCCGGACAGGGAGAGATCCAGACCGTACAACAGGAAGGCAACACCCACAAAAATGATGATGCCGCTGATGCGATGCAGGATCGATGTGATGGCAGGCAGCGGGAAATGGAACTTGCCGAGATCGAGATTTACTGGTCGTTTGCTATTCACAGCGCTCTCACACTCTCTTTTGGTTCCGCGGGACCGAAAACGGCGGCGGATGGTTGGTGTATATTTCGATCGGGCGATCGGCAGGTTACCGATAACCGATTGGTTCAGGAGGGCGGATGGCAACCCGGTAGCTTGCTATACTGAAGCGCGCATTAAGGTGCATCCCCGATTCCGGGCTACGGATTATAAGGAGACGCCCCGGTAATTACAAACTTGCAACAACCTTCAAAATCTTGAGAATAGCCAGCCCTCGCCCTCTATAAGGCTTATTGACAAATCCAATTTATGCCAGTGAGTACCGTTATTCGGGATATCCCTCATTTACAGAAAACGTTAAATTCCCGCTTTTAACTCAGAGTCCATTGACAAAAAAAGCTAACGCCCTATATTTTGCCGCCAGTTTTGCGATAATACGCGCTTCCTTGCGCATCTACACATGCAGAAAAGCTATTACAGCCAATCAGACAGGAGAGCAACATGACCGACAGGAAAGCCACGCTCTCGGTGGGAGATAAGTCCATTGAGCTACCGATGTATTCCGGCACCGTCGGCCCTGACGTTATTGACGTACGTGGCCTGGTCCAGGAAGGCGTCTTCACCTACGATCCCGGCTTTGTATCCACTGCAGCCTGCGAATCTGCCATCACCTACATTGATGGAGCCAAAGGCGTGCTGCTTCACCGTGGTTACCCGATCGACCAGCTGGCCGAGCAATCCGATTTTCTCGAGGTCTGCTATCTGCTTTTGAATGGTGAGCTGCCGACTGCGGAAGAGAACAAACGGTTCCACGACACCATCAAAAACCACACCATGCTGCACGATCAGATGCGCAATTTCTTCAACGGCTTCCGCCGTGATGCGCATCCGATGGCCATCATGTGTGGCGTTGTTGGCGCCCTGTCCGCGTTCTACCATGACCAGATGGACGTCACCGATCCCAAGCAGCGCGAGGTCACTGGACACCGCCTGATCGCCAAAATGCCGACCATTGCGGCCTGGTGTTACAAGTATTCGGTCGGTCAGCCGTTCATGTACCCGCGCAACGACCTGTCCTACGCTGAAAACTTCCTGCACATGATGTTTGGCACGCCTTGCGAGGAATATCAGCCGAATCCGGTGCTGGCCAATGCCATGGACAAGATCTTCATCCTGCACGCTGATCACGAGCAGAACGCCTCTACCTCTACCGTTCGCCTGGCTGGCTCTACCGGCGCCAACCCCTACGCCTGCATCGCCTCTGGTATCGCGGCCTTGTGGGGACCCGCTCATGGCGGTGCCAACGAAGCTGTTCTGGATATGCTGGCCGAAATCGGCGATGTCGCCAACATCGATACCTTCATCGCGAAAGCCAAAGACAAGAACGATCCGTTCCGTCTGATGGGCTTTGGCCACCGGGTTTATAAAAACTTTGATCCGCGCGCCAAAGTGATGAGCGAAACCGCTCACCAGGTATTGAGCGAGCTCGGCCTGGAAAACGATCCTCTCCTGAAAATTGCCCAGCGCCTGGAACAGATTGCCCTGGAAGACGAATACTTCGTGCAGCGCCAGCTGTACCCGAACGTCGACTTCTACTCCGGCATCATCCTGAAGGCCATTGGTATCCCAACGTCGATGTTTACCGTGATCTTCGCGATGTCGCGTACCATTGGCTGGTTCTCGCACTGGAACGAAATGGTCAGCGGCAACTACCGCATCGGCCGTCCGCGCCAGCTGTATACAGGCTCGCCGAAACGCGACTACCCGAAAAACTGAGTGGCACTTTACACTCAGAACCCAAAAAGCCGCTGATCTCAGCGGCTTTTTTCGTATTATGGAACGACAAAGATAAAAACTGATAACAACGAGGGCAAGGCTCTATGGCACAGATCGCTTTCATTGGACTTGGCGTGATGGGGTACCCAATGGCCGGCCACCTGAGCAAGGCCGGCCACGGCGTGTCCGTCTGGAATCGAACATCGAAAACAGCTCAAAGGTGGGCCAATGAATTTGGTGGAGCAGCCGCTGACAATATTGCAAAAGCAGTTGCACAGGCCGATATCATCCTCACATGCGTTGGCGCCGACGAAGATCTCAGAGAGGTCTACGAATCACCTGAAGGCATTATCGCCAAAGCACCTCCGTCTGCACTTCTTGTGGATCACACAACAGCGTCTGCCGGCATTGCGGAGCGCCTGGCCAAAGCTGCCAACAACCGTGGCCTCGGCTTTATTGATGCGCCGGTTTCCGGCGGCCAGCAGGGTGCCGAAAACGGCCAGTTAACCATCATGTGTGGCGGTACACAGGAGCACTTTGATGCTGTTCGGCCGGTCCTCGAGTGCTATGCCCGGGCACTTAACTTGATGGGGCCTGTAGGCAGCGGTCAAAAAACCAAAATGGTTAACCAGATTGCCATTGCCGGACTACTGCAAGGCCTGTCTGAGGCCCTGCATTTTGCCGAACAGGCAGAACTGGACGTTCGCAAGGTCATTGATGTGATTTCCAAAGGTGCCGCCCAATCATGGCAAATGGAAAACCGTTCTGGAACGATGATTGATGGCGAATTCAATCACGGGTTTGCCGTGGATTGGATGCGCAAGGATTTGGGAATCTGCCTGGATGAAGCCCGCCGCAACGGCTCAAAACTGCCAGTTACCGCTCTGGTGGATCAGTTTTACAGCGATGTACAGGATATGGGGGGTAATCGATGGGATACGTCTTCGCTGATTCAGCGCCTTCGGAAAAAATAACGCCGGGCCACAACCAGGCCCCAAAGCGGGAATAACCTCGAAACCCGCGAACCAACAGCACAGCAAAAACGTTGGTTCGCAGATTTAATGGCTAGAAAATCACTTCTTTTTATCTCTCGGAACCCAGCGCCCGCCTTCATACCAGGCAGACCAACCCGTTGCTTTGCCGTCCTGCTCTGACATCACGTACTGCTCTTTGGACTTCCGGCTGTACCGAATCACCGACGGATTACCCTCAGGATCCCGCTCTGGAGCCTCCATCAGATAGTCATATTTTGGATCAATTTCTTTACGGTGCGGCTTTATTTCCATCACCAATGGCGGCCTTGTCTCCCGATTTTTCGGGAATTTGCTGGCCGCAAGGAACAGGCCAGAGGCACCATCCCGCAAAACGTAGGTGTCGTCGACCTTCTGGCACTGCAATTCCGGCATGGGCACCGGGTCCATTTTGGGCGGCGCCGGCTCTCCGTTTTTCAACAGCTTGCGGGTGTTTTTGCACTCAGCATTGGTACAGCCGAAGTACTTACCAAAACGACCGGTCTTGAGCTGCATCTCAGAGCCACACTTGTCACACTCAAGCGACGGTCCGTCATATCCTTTGATCCGAAAGGTGCCCTGCTCGACTTCATAGCCAGAACAATCCGGGTTATTGCCGCAGACGTGAAGCTTGCGCGCCTCGTCAATCAAATAACTGTCCATGGCCGAACCGCACTTGCCACAGCGACGTTTTTTGCGGAGCAGCCGCGATTCACCCTCGCCTTCGACATCCTCATCGGCGCTGACTACCTCATCACCGGACACCAGGTTAATCGTGGTTTTGCAACGCTCCTTCGGAGGCAGCGAGTAACCTGAGCAGCCCAGGAACACACCCGTACTCGCAACGCGGATTTGCATGTTCCGGCCACAACTGGGACACGAAATATCGGTTTCCGTCGGACTGTTGGCGCGCATTCCGCCTTCGGATTGCTCGGCGCTTTCAAGCTGAGCACGAAACTTGGTGTAGAAATCATTAAGAACCGTCTTCCAATTAACATCACCACCGGCAATGTGGTCCAACTCGTCCTCAAGTCGTGCAGTAAAATCGTAGTTCATCAGATTAGGAAACGATTCAGCCAGGCGCTCGGTGACAATCTCGCCCATTTTTTCGGCGTAAAACCGGCGATTCTGCAGCCGAACATAGCCTCGATCCTGGATCGTAGAAATGATAGATGCGTAGGTCGATGGACGGCCAATCCCCTGCTTTTCGAGTTCCTTTACCAAGCTCGCCTCAGTGTAGCGAGGTGATGGCTTGGTGAAGTGCTGAGTCGGATCCAGCTTTTTCAGATCCAGCACCTCATCGACCTTGATGTCTGGCAACGCCACATCTTCGTCTTTCTTGCTCGACTGGGGTGCGGCTTTCAGAAAACCTTCAAATTTGACGATACGACCACGGGTTCGCAATTCATAATCGCCGTTTGCCACCACAATAGACGTGCTCAGGAATTCTGCGTCCGCCATCTGACAGGCAATGAACTGCCGCCAGATCAAGTCGTATAGCTTCTCTGCATCTTTTTCGAGACCGGAGATGTCGGTAGGCCTGCGGTCAACATCGGAAGGCCGAATGGCCTCGTGCGCCTCCTGAGCGCCTTCCTTGCTACCGTATAAACGCGGGTTGTCAGGCAAATAGCGCTCACCAAACTGTTTCTCGACAAATTCACGACAGCTGGCCACGGCATCCTGGCTCAGATTGGTTGAGTCAGTACGCATATAGGTGATAAACCCGGCCTCGTACAAACGCTGCGCCAGCATCATGGTCTTTTTGACACTGAACCCCAAACGGTTACTGGCCGCCTGCTGCAACGTCGACGTAATAAACGGTGCCGAAGGTTTAGAGCGAGTCGGTTTATCCTCACGTTTGGCAACCTTGAATCTGCCTGCCTCAAGACGCGCTACGTGCTCACTACTTTGGATTTCGTTGACCGGTCGATACGGTTTGTCATCGTGCCGCGTCACTTCAAACCGAACAGGATCCTTTGTGCCAGTCGCAGTTAAGTCGGCATGCAATTGCCAGAATTCTTCTGGTACAAATTTACGAATTTCGCGCTCACGCTCGACAATCAACCGGACAGCAACAGACTGCACGCGCCCCGCCGACAGCCCTCGGGCAAGCTTCGCCCACAGTAACGGAGAAACCATATAACCGACCACGCGGTCGAGAAATCTTCTGGCTTGTTGTGCATTTACACGGTGATTGTCCAGGCTACCGGGATCTTTGAATGCATCCTGAATCGCGCGCTTGGTGATCTCATTAAACACCACGCGGCGGTACTTTTCAGGCTCGCCGCCAATGGTTTCCTGGAGGTGCCAGGCAATGGCCTCCCCTTCTCTATCCAAATCCGTTGCCAGATAAATATGGTCGGCAGATTTGGCGAGCCGCTTCAATTCACTGACGACTTTTTCCTTGCCGGGCAGGATCTCATAACGAGCACTCCAATCCTGATCCGGATCAACTCCCATACGGGCGACAAGCTGCTCCCTGGCTTTACGTTTCTTGTGAGCTGCCTTTTCTTCCGGGTTAAGTTTGCGAGTAACGGCAGCCTGCTTGGCGCGTTCTTTCGGGTCAGACTGACTGCCACTGCCACTGACTGGCAGGTCACGAATGTGGCCAACGCTGGATTTAACGATAAAATCCGAGCCCAGGTACTTGTTGATGGTCTTCGCTTTCGCTGGCGACTCGACAATAACGAGACTTTTACCCATATCGGAGATCTGTATCCTTGGCGATAATTCGGTTAGGAGCTGTACAAACCGCAAACTCGCATAAAAATCAGGCAACTGGAAAACATTAAGGTTGCCATTGTGTATAGGCTCACTGTTTTACAGGGTCAAGAATAGCAAGACAACCCATTCTTTGACTTCAGTCCTCCTTTTTTTACAATTCCCGCACATTCTAGCGCCACTACAAACAGGAAGGCCCGGCAAAAGCCGGGCCTCCTGAGCAAGCATCAATGACCGTACCAGCGGATCAGAGACGCTCCCACACAGTGGCAATGCCCTGACCAAGACCAATACACATGGTAGAAACACCCAGTGTGCCGCCTTTGGCCTGCATAATGTGCAGCAGTGAGGTCGAGATACGGGCACCGGAGCAACCCAGCGGATGGCCAAGGGCAATCGCGCCGCCGTTCAGGTTAACCTTCTCTTCCATAACACCCAGCAGTTTCAGGTCTTTCAGAACCGGCAGGGACTGGCCAGCAAAGGCTTCGTTCAGTTCCCAGAAGTCGATATCTTCAACTTTCAGGCCTGCACGCTTCAGCGCCTTCTTGGTGGCCGGAACCGGACCGTAACCCATAATCGCGGGATCACAACCGGCAACGGCCATGCTGCGAACTTTCGCCATCGGGGTCAGACCCAGCGCCTGAGCACGCTCTGCAGACATCAGCAGCATCGCGGATGCGCCATCAGTCAGCTGCGAGGAGGTGCCGGCAGTGACAGTTCCGTTCTTCGGATCAAACGCCGGGCGCAACTGGCCGAGGGACTCAGCCGTGGTCTCCGGACGAATGGTTTCATCTTCTTCGATCAGCTTCACAAAGCCGTTTTCATCGTGGCCTTCAATCGGAACGATTTCGTTCTTGAAGCGCCCTTCGACGGTAGCTTCGTGAGCCAGGCGATGAGAACGTGCACCGAACTCGTCTTGCTGCTCACGGGTAATCCCGTGCATTTTCGCCAGCATTTCCGCGGTCAGGCCCATCATGTTGGACGCCTTGGCGGTGTACTTGGACGCAGCCGGGTTGTGGTCGAAGCCGGCAGTCATGGGCACGTGACCCATGTGCTCAACGCCACCCACCATAAACACGTCACCATTGCCCGTCTGGATAGCCTGGGCAGCGGTGTGGATCGCACTCATGGCCGAGCCACACAGACGGTTAACGGTCTGGGCTGCAGACTCGTGAGGGATACGGGTCAGCAGAGAAATCTGCCGCGCCACGTTAAAGCCCTGTTCTTTCGTCTGGTTTACACAGCCCCAGATCACATCTTCTACTTCTTTCGGGTCGAGCTTAGGGTTGCGCTCGAACAGTGCGTCGATCAGCGCAGCCGACAGCGTCTCCGCACGCACGTTGCGGAAACAACCGTTCTTGGCACGACCCATCGGAGTCCGCACGCAATCGACGACGACAACGTCTCTCGGATTAAGGCTCATAGATCTTTCTCCGTTCGGAAATCTCGTTCAGGGTTAGCCAAAGAACTTTTTGCCAGTCTTGGCCATTTCACGCAGCTTCTCGGTCGGGTGATACAAAGGACCAAGGTCTGCAAACTTGTCTGCCAGTTCAACGAACTTGTCTACACCCAAGTCATCGATGTAGCGCAGGGCACCACCACGGAACGGCGGGAAGCCGATACCGAAGATCAGACCCATATCCGCGTCGGCCGGATCTTCCACGATGCCATCTTCAAGGCAACGTACAGTCTCCAGACACAGCGGGATCATCATGCGAGCGATGATGTCTTCTTCGCTGAACTCATTCTTGCCCTGAACAACCGGCTCAAGCAGCTTGTAGGTTTCTTCATCAACAACCTTGTTCTGCTTGCCTTTGCGATCCAGTTCGTACTTGTAGAAACCAACGTTGGTCTTCTGACCGTAACGGTTGTTGTCGAACATCACGTCAATAGCAGTGGTTTCTGCATGCTTCATACGATCCGGGAAGCCGTCAGCCATGACATCGCCGGCGTGCTTGCCAGTATCCATGCCGACAACGTCCAGCAGGTAGGCGGGGCCCATCGGCCAGCCGAACTTTTCCATCACCTTGTCAACTTTCTGGAAGTCGGCACCGTCACGAACCAGGCCGACAAAACCGCCGAAGTAAGGGAACAGTACACGGTTAACCAGGAAGCCCGGACAATCGTTGACAACGATTGGGGTCTTACCCATTGCCTTGGCGTAAGCCACAGTGGTCGCGATAGCACGATCACTGGTCTTCTCGCCGCGGATAACCTCAACCAGCGGCATCATATGCACCGGGTTAAAGAAGTGCATGCCACAGAAGTTTTCCGGACGCTTCAGGTTTTTGGCCAGCAGGTCGATGGAAATCGTGGAGGTGTTGGAAGTGATGATGGCGTCATCGCGAACCATTTCTTCGGTTTCACGAAGAACCGCGTCTTTCACTTTCGGATTTTCAACAACCGCCTCAACAACCAGGTCTACGTTTTTGAAATCACCGTAGTTCAAGGTTGGCGTGATATTGTTCAGAACGTCGGCCATCTTGCCGGCATCCATCTTGCCCTTGTCGACGCGCTTGGTCAGTAGCTTCTTGGCTTCACTCAGGCCCAGCGTGAGGCCGCCCTGATTGATGTCCTTCATGATGATCGGCGTGCCTTTCAGCGCAGACTGGAACGCCACACCGCCACCCATGATACCAGCACCGAGTACGGCAGCCAGTTTCACTTCAGACGCTTCTTTTTCCCAGGCGCTGGCTTTTTTCTTCAGGGCCTGGTCGTTCAGGAACAGACCAACCAGACACGCAGCCACGTTGGTTTTGGCCATCTTGGCGAAGCCTTTGGCCTCTACTTCGATCGCCTTGTCGCGGGTCATGCCGGCATGCTTCTGCATGGTCTTAATGGCTTCCACCGGCGCCGGGTAGTTCTTGCCAGCCTTACCGGCCACGAACGCCTTGGAAATCTCGAACGCCATCATGCTTTCCATGGCGTTCAGCTTGATCTTGCCCTTCTTCTCTTCACGACGGGCCAGATTGTCCAGCTTGCCTTCGTTGCACTGCTTGATAATGGCTACAGCAGCATCGACCAGCTTGTCGGCTTCAACTACCGCATCTACAGCACCAACTTTGAGGGCTGCATCGGCGCGGTTTTCTGTGCCGCCAGCAATCCACTCAACAGCGTTATCTACGCCCACCAGGCGGGACAGACGAACAGTACCGCCAAAGCCCGGGAAGATGCCCAGCTTGACTTCCGGCAGGCCAACTTTGGCCTTCGGCGCCATAACACGGTAATCCGTCGCCAGACACATCTCGAAACCACCGCCCAGTGCAATACCGTTGATGGCGGTTACGGTCGGGAACGGAAGGTCTTCGATGGCGTTGAATACTTCATTCGCCTTCAGATTGTTGGCAACGAGATCTTCCTCGGAACCCGCAAACAGCTCGGTAAACTCGGTGATGTCTGCACCAACAATAAAGCTGTCCTTGGAGCTGGTTACCACCAGACCCTTAAGCTTCTTCTGGGATTTGAGTGCTTCAGCTGCGGCGCCCAGCTCTTCGATGGTGAGGCGATTGAACTTGTTGACTGACTCGCCTTGCAAGTCAAAGTCCAACTGAGCAATCCCACCGTCGATCTCTTTAACCGTGATGGCTTTACCTTCGTAAATCATCAACTGATCTCCAGTCTGTGTTTGAAACTGCTGACAGCCATTCGACGTTATCTGTCATCCTGACTGCTTTTGCAGCGAGATTTCGGTCACTGCCCGATCTTTCCGATCCAAAATTCATACAGTCGTTTGAATCGTGAGGGGACACCATGAAAAAAAATGGAGCGTTTGTCAATTTGTTTCTTGATGAAGCTGACAGAAATTAGAGGATACAACCTGTGAGAGCCGGAAACTGCTTGATTAGCCGGCACAGTTACTTTAACTTCGGAGTGCGACTTTAGTCCACAATAATAAACAGCATTACGGAGACTCATCCGATGAAAAACGCTCGCCTGCGCACTCAGCCACTGCTTGCCTTACTGATTTTGTTTTCCCTGACCGCGTTTGGCGCCAAGGCTCAGGACACCGGATCGGAATTTCTCTCTGACCTGCATGATTTCCGAATCAACAACTACTTAGCACTTGATTCCTTGTACGCTTTCAGTGCGGCCGGCGATTCCGAAGCCTTGAATCGAATCGTAGAAAGCATTAATGCTTCCAACGATGCCATGAACTCGATTATCACCAGCACAAGCGGTGCATTGACTGAGCAGCAAGTTGAAAGCCTCAATCAGGAATTTGACGTGTTCAAAGACCTGATGCGCGGCAACATCAACGAGGTACGGGAACAGGGATACCCTGATCTGCGCCTGATGGCCGATCTGGCTGATAACGCTATGAAACTCAATATTATTGCCACCGATCTTTACAGCGTCGCCCTGGATAACAGCAACGCACCAACAGATGCCCGAATCGAGTCTGCAAGATCCGCAGCGGTCGTGATGGCACAGATGATGGCCAGATACTCTGCCCGCACCCACTCTTCTGTGGCCCAGACCTTTCAGGGTTCGTCGGACGAAGCACCGCTGGATCAGCAGGCATTACAGTTCGACAGCCTGCTGGCGCAACTTCAAACTGGCAGCGCCAACCGTCAACTGAAGTCAGCGATTGACGATGTAAGCTCCAAATGGCAGTTCATTCGCGGATCGTATATCAATTACAACGAGAACAACGTCAGCTTTGTCATCGACCGTTATTCAAAGGGCATTATCCGCGGACTGACAACCACCATTGTACTGCTCCAAAACAACGTGTAATTGTCGGCCGGGTAAGCTCAGCGCCTGCCCGGCCAATCCCTCCCCGTTGACGCCCGTCAGAATCCCTCGACACCTTTTGGTATAAACTGATAATACTGTTCCTACCCAATGCGCAAAGGAGTGACTGAATGTCCGCCTATACTAAAATGCTGGTCGCTATCGACCTTACTGAAGAAGCACCTCAGGTTCTGAACAAGGCGAAAGCAATTTGCGATGCCTACGGAGCCGAGCTACTGCTGGTGCACGTTGTTGAGCCGGTTGGTTACGCCTACGGGGGCGATATCCCGATGGATCTGACTGAACTGCAGGATCAGTTGGACAAAGCAGCCCGGGAGCAACTGACCAAGTACGGTGACGAGTACGGTGTTCCGAAAAGTCATCAGATCGTAACCGTTGGCCGGCCGGAGTCCGAGATTCACCGTATTGTAAAAGACCAGCAAGTGGACTTGGTCATTGTGGGCAGCCATGGCCGCAAAGGCTTCCAACTGCTGCTGGGTTCTACCGCAAACGGCGTGCTGCACGGCACCCAGTGCGACGTACTGGCCATTCGGATCCACTGATCACCACCACACAGTGAAGCAGCATGAGAAAAGGGAGGCTTACGCCTCCCCATTCATTCTTGACTGCAACTTCCTGAGCTGACTTTCCAACGATACGCTGACGCTCGACGCCATCGAGAAGAAACTCAGCAAGGCTTTAAGGTTACTGTCACCGCGGCACACGGCATGAATCCTCTGCCAGAGCGCCTGATTAACAAGCTGCAGTCTTTGATTACGCTCCACCAGCCCCTTGAGCTCCCAATCCGCCTGTTCTTTATTGCGCGCCGCAAACAATTGCTGAAGCAGATAATAGCCAACACTGCGCATTACAAATTCGTCGCTGTTGGCAAATGGCAGGTGATGAAGCGCCATCGGCTTAAGCTCCGACAACACCGGGCAACCACTGGTTGCCATCTTTAAACCGAGCAGCGATCGAAGCGCCTCTTCCAGCGTTGTCTGCTTGGCATATGAGCGGCGCTCGTCGGTCACCATCACATCGACCTTCTGATAGGCATCTTCTGCCTGAAACTCTTCGACCACCGGTAAAATCTCAATCGCTGCCGGGCAATAGACCGTCTCCCCGGATTTCAGGGGACAGTTGGAGCATTGGCAATGCTCCAACCTGGTCCATGCAGGCATTTGAGAAACCGGCGGCCTGATCGGCTCCCCGGTTACTTTGAAATCGATAGTGCGGCCATCCTGAAACTTGAAATTGTAATTAATGTTCATTGATTCGCCTGTTCTTCCAGCTCCATCCACCGTTCAATAACCAACTCCAGACGGGACTCCGTTTCCGCCAGCAAATCCAGAGCAGCTGATACTTCCTCCGGTGGGCCTGAATAAAAGTTGGGGGCAGCAACAGTTTCCCGAAGGTCTGCCACCTCTTGCTCCAGCGCCTCGATCTGGCCGGGCAACTGTTCCAGCTCCAGTTTAAGCTTGTAGCTGAGTTTTATGGGCTTTTGTTTTGCCGACTGCGCCACAATCTGTGCAACTGGTGCCTCTTCTTTTTCTGCAGGAGAAGCTTTATCCCGCTTGTCCTGCTTGTCCAGGCGGCTGCCCGAGATCTCTGCGGGGAAACGTCCGCCTTGTCGACGCCAGTCTGTATACCCACCCACGTGCTCCTGAACGTTACCCGAGCCATCCAGGAAGATGGTTTCCGTCACCACATTGTCCAGAAATTCCCGGTCGTGGCTGATCACAATGACGGTACCCTTGAACTCAGCCAGCTGCTCTTCCAGCAACTCCAACGTTTCGACATCCAGATCGTTGGTCGGTTCGTCCAGCACCAGGATGTTGGCAGGCTTGCTGAACAGCTTCGCCAACAATAGGCGCGCACGCTCACCACCGGAGAAAACACGCACGGGAGATCGGGAACGCTCCGGTGTAAACAAAAACTCCTGCAAATAACCCAAAACATGCTTGCTTTGACCGTTGATATCGATGAATTCACGGCCTTCTGCAAGATTATCCAGAGCGTTTCGCTCAAGATCCAACTCTCCTCTGAGCTGGTCGAAATACGCCACCTTTAGATTGGTCCCGAGACGAATATCACCTTCGGTCGGCTGCAACTCGCCGAGCAGCAAGCGGACCAGGGTCGTTTTGCCGGTCCCGTTCTCACCCACCAGACCAATCTTGTCGCCCCGGATAATGGTGAGATCCATACCTTGCACCACCCTGTGCCCATCCGGGTAAACAAAACCGGCAGCCCGGGTCTCTGCCACCAGTTTTCCGGACTTCGCGGCCTCTTCGACAGAGAAATTCGCGGTACCTCCCCGCACGCGACGTTGACGGTGTTCCTCTCTCATGGCTTTGAGCGAACGAACTCGACCCATATTACGAGTCCGCCTGGCTTTAATGCCCTGACGGATCCAGGTCTCTTCCTGCTTCAGTCGCTTGTCAAATAGCGCATTCTGACGGTCTTCATCTTCAAGTGCTTTTTCTTTAAGCTCCAGGTAGCGATCGTAACTGGCCGCAAAACTGATCAACTGCCCCCGGTCCAACTCAACCACCCGGGTCGCCATTCGGCGAATAAACGCCCGGTCATGACTGACAAACAACATGGCGCCACGAAACTGTGCGAGCGCTTCTTCTAGCCAGGCTATGGCCGGCACATCCAAATGGTTAGTGGGCTCGTCCAACAGCAGTATGTCGGGCTCGGCAACCAGAGCTTTGGCCAGAAGAACCCGGCGCTGCCAGCCTCCAGACAAAGTATTCAGGGTACGATCGGGGTCTATTCCATACTGGCCAAGAATCGTGGTGACCTTTTGATCAAGCCGCCAACCGTCCAGCGCCTCAATACGTTCCTGGGCCTTCATCATGGCATCCATGCTTGCCTCGTCAGCCAGCTGAGACAGCCGATGGAATTCCGCCAGAACCGCCCCGGTTTCAGGAAACGCCGACGCCACAACATCATAGGCGGTACGTGGATCATCAGATGGCAAACTCTGAGGCAATACCGACAAAACCGAACCTTCTTCCAGCCGAACCACGCCACCGTCAGGAACCACCTCGCCACTGACAATCTTCAACAGCGTCGATTTGCCCTCGCCATTGCGCCCAAGCAAGCATACCCGCTCCCCCGGATCGATCATCAACGTCGCGCCATCGAGCAACGGATGCATACCGAAAGACAAGGCTATTTTTTCCAGTGTTAACAAAGGCACTTTGGTTATAACTCCTGCTGAGAAAGAGTAACGGTATCGCCCACCGACAAACGGTGACCGTCAAGGTGAATGGCGTTCTGGCCGAAGATAACGCCATTCGATGTTTTTCTGTAGGTCGATAGTGTTCTGAGCGGCTCGATCTGGGGATGCCTGTTGCCCGAATCGGGATCTACTGTGGTCATCACGCACCGGGAGCAGGGCTTGGCGACAAGGAAGCGTGCCGTGCCGATAACCAGAGAATGCCAGCCATCCTCAGCCCAGGGTTCAGCACCTGAAACAACAATATTGGCCCGGAAGTGCCGCATGTCCACGGGCTTGTCGAGTCTGGCGTTAAGTTCGTCCAACGAAGACTGGTTGGTCACAAGAAACGGAAAGCCATCGGCAAAACCGACTCGCTTCCAACCTGGAACACGCTCGGGGTCTACGCGCCGAAAGCTGTCATCGGGCATGTAAACAAAGCGAAGGTTTTGCCCACAATAACGACTAACCGCCGGGTTGACCATGCCTGTACCAACCAGAGCATCGACTCGATCCTGCCATACCCCAACAGAGACAGGCTCCTTGCCTGGCACCAAATCAAACGGACCTTCACCGGGGATAAATACCTTTACGGCACGACCATCAAGGCAGGTACGGATTGTGGCGAGCATAGGTAATTGGCGCTGGGTTACAAATTCCCCACCGTCGTTCACCAGCATCCAGCGTCGATCGCCGGCAGGGCCGAATTCATCCAGATTAAAGGACGACACCTCAATGCCTGCGAGAGATTTTACCGGATAGAGGTAGAGGGATTGGACGCGCATAATGCCACCCTTTAATGCATCAGTTTTGGATGGAGGGTAACGAGTATAACTGACGAGCCGGGGCTCATGAGGGAGAAATCAGGAACCGGATACGAAAAACCCGACGCATAAGGTCGGGTTTTCAAAATCTGGAGCGGGAAACGAGACTCGAACTCGCGACCCCAACCTTGGCAAGGTTGTGCTCTACCAACTGAGCTATTCCCGCTGATGTTGAACATGGGCGTTGCCTCTCAACGGATGCGTATTCTACTGATAGGATGTCGGTCGTCAACCAATTTATTGAAAAAACTTCCGCTTGCCTGGCCATCAACCATTTTCCGGTAATCATACCCGACGGCATTACTGTCCGAAGGTTGAAGCGCCATTCAAATAAATAAGCTCCTGCTCAGTAGAAGATCGACCAAGCGCTCGGTTTCTATGGGGAAACCGACCAAATTGGCTAACGATCTCTTGATGGGCCAAGGCAGACTCCAAAAAGCTTTCAAGAAATTCGGCCAACACACCATCAGCGCTTTTTACCAACTGCTGATAACACTCGACCGACAGTGCCTGATCGCCTGGCCGTTCTGAATGCTGCATCGGCATGTAGAGAAATGCCCTCTGGATTGGCGGCAGCGCCTGATCCTGCCCCTTCTGCATCGCTCGCCTGCACAGCTTTCGAGCCAGCGGATCGTTATCAAAGGCCAACGCGCCACCCCTGAAGATATTTCGACTGAACTGGTCCAGTAGCACTATTTCTGCCAAGGCACCACCGGCGTGTTTACGCCAGTGGTCCAGGCCCTGTTCAGACGCAAACAACACCAACGAGAGAAAACGCCGACGGATTTCCTGGTCAAACTTGCGATCAGAGCGAAACCAGCGGCTCCGGTGATCGCTGTCTGGCAACCCCATGTCGTCCAATTTGCCAAACCAGAAATCCAGAAGGTCTTTCCAATCGAACATTTAGCAACTCCCTGTTACATTAAAATCAGCAGGTGTATGTGCATCGCCAACTCGGATACGACCGATTTGCCCTATTTGACCACTCTGGAGAGAACATGACTACGTCGCATCAAATCATTCTGCTGGCCCATGGCAGCAGTGACCCACGTTGGTGTGAAACCTTCGAGCGCCTGGCTGCACCTACGCTGCAGTCTGTCGAGCACTCAGCTATAGCTTACATGGAGCTTGCCGAACCATCACTTGAGACTATTGTTAGCCAGGGCAAGGCTGCTGGCACGCTCAGCTATACGGTGGTGCCACTATTTCTGGCTGCCGGCAGACATTTACGCAAAGACGTCCCGGCCATGATCGGTGAACTGGAAAGCCAACACGGAGTCAGCATCAAACTGGCCGAGCCCATTGGCAAGAACCCTCAACTCGGTGAGGCCATCCGCAACGTTGTACTCGAGGAACTTGCGAGCCCAAGCTGCTGAGCAAATTTGTCATCAAAGGAGAAGACCATGGACAAGCGGGTACTGATTACGGGAGGCACTGGCTTTATTGGCAAGGTACTTTGCCGGGATCTGATCAGTAAAGGTTATTCGCTGACCGTTCTGAGCCGGCAACGCCCGGATACCGTGCGAGCGCTGTGTGGACGAGTAGAGGTTTGCTCAGATCTGAAAAGCCTCGAAGGCCATCCTGGCTTCGAGGCGGTGATCAATCTTGCCGGAGAAGGCATCGCCGATAAACGGTGGACAGACGCCCGCAAGCAAGCCCTTCGCAACAGCCGGATAGGGTTAACAAACACCTTGGTAACCGTCATCAAAACCTGGGAGAAACTGCCGGATGTCCTGGTGTCCGGATCGGCTGTCGGCTTTTACGGTAACCAGGGGGCCCACCTGGTTACAGAAGACACCCAACCCAACCCGGAATTCACTCATGTACTGTGCCGGGACTGGGAGCAGGAAACTCGAACACTGATGCAGAGTGGCGTAAGAGTCTGCTTGTCTCGCACGGGCATTGTCGTCGGCTCTGCAGGAGGCTTTCTGCAGCGTATGATTTTACCCTTCAGGCTGGGTTTGGGGGGCCGGCTCGGCTCAGGACAACAGTTTATGCCCTGGGTACACAGGGACGACGTGGTGGCAGGACTGATCTGGATGCTGGAAAACGAACGAGCTCAAGGCGCTTACAATATGGTCAGCCCCAACCCCGTAACAAATCGAGAGTTCACCCAGACCCTGGGGAAGGTGCTACACCGGCCCACCCTGTTTCCGGCGCCCGCACCGGTTCTTAAGCTGGCACTGGGGGAAATGGCAGGACTTTTGCTCACCGGTCAAAAGGCCGTACCCATGCGCCTACAAAACGAAGGCTTCGAGTTTAAGTACCCGGAACTGGCAACGGCACTGACTGAAAGCGTGGCCAGGTAACTTTTTCAAAAAAAACGTTGACAGGTCTGAGGCCCTTACTTAATATACGCGCCACCTCGACGAGGCAAGTTGTTGAAAACGTTGCGTCCCCTTCGTCTAGTGGCCTAGGACTCCGCCCTTTCACGGCGGCAACAGGGGTTCGAACCCCCTAGGGGACGCCAATTTTCAAGAGCGGATTATAGTCTTCACTGTTTAGCTCCATACCCCTTGTGGCGCGTTTCAGTATGATCGCCACCGTGAGCTTTCTGATCTTTTACGATAAAAACCCCGACTCCTACAAAAAATCCAACCACCAGCAACACGGTTACGATACCTGCGATAACGACAGCATCCATATACATATCAACTTCTCCCGGCCGTTCTGAAACTTGACTAAGCTCAGGTTACGCCCCTGCCACGCCGTTAGTATTGATCTGCATCAAAGTCAACTATTCGATTCGTGAATTCGAAACTGAGAATCACGCTCCAGATTTGTCAGGCATTTCCTGCCTATACAGCGCATTCGTAATAAACAGCTGCTATAGTCGGATACAGGATAAGTTCTCATAGTTCCACCCCATGTCCGATATCCAATGTGATGGCGAAGTTCGTAACATGCCTGAGATTACGACCCGATTAAGGCGCATTCGGAAAGCCTCGCCACTGTCCTTCCGGCTCCTGGCGTGGATTCTTCTGTTCAGTACTGCCTTCACACTGCTCGCAGCGGCTGTACAAATCTATTCCGACTATCGAAAAGATCTGGGCTTAATTGAAGAGCGCATGCAGGTCATTGAGTCTGGCTATGCTTCCAGCCTTGCCAGAAGCCTATGGGCTCTCGATCAGAAACTTCTCCAGACACAAATGGAGGGCATTCTTAGTCTGCCAGACATCACCCACCTGCGACTCAGAATAGAACCCGATTCTGAGTTGGTCATGGGTGAAATCCCCAGGCAAGCCGACACCCTGTCCCACAGTTTCGAGCTTATTCAGCGCGACGGCGCAGAATTCCGGCTGGGCGAACTGGCCATAACGGCCAATCTCGACAGAGTCTATGCGGAGCTTCGCCGGAAGGTGGGCGTCACTCTCGCCACTCAGTTTCTTACCGTCTTTTTTGTGTCTGTCCTGATCCTGTGGATCTTTCAGCACCTGGTCACCCGCCACCTGACCGCTATGGCCGACTACACGAAAGACGTATCACTACGAAACTTGTCACGACCGTTGGTGCTTGACCGCCCAGACAGCGTGGCCAATAACAAAGATGAGCTGGGCATGGTCACGGACGCCATAAACGAGATGCGGGAACGTCTGAATCAGGACGTCGCACGGCGTGAACGGGACGCCGCAGATATTCTCAAGTTCTCCAAAGCCATTGACCAAAGTCCCTCCTCTGTCCTTATCTGCGATCGCCAATGGCGAATCGAGTACGCCAACCAAAAATTCAGCCAGCTTACCGGCCACGGCATTGATGACATCGTTGGAAAGCATCCATCCAACCTTATTGAAAACAGCATGGATGTGCAGGAAGCCCGACAACTTTGGCAGTCTATACGGTTACAGGTTCAGCGCGTTGGCGTGTGGCAGGGCGAGGTTAACAGTATCCGCCGTAATGGTGAGCGATACTGGGAGCAGCTGGTGGTTACTCCGATCCGCGATAACAACGGCGAGACTAACGGCTACCTGATATTGGGCGAAGACATCAGCATCCGAAAGCGTTACGAACAGCAATTGTTGCGCCAGGCCAACTACGACATTCTCACCGGGTTACCAAACCGAATGCTGGCGCTCGACCGTTTGAAACTTGCACTGGCTCAGGCCCGGCGCGACAACTCCCAGGTTGGCGTCATGTTCCTCGATCTGGACAACTTCAAGCACATTAACGACACCCTCGGTCATGATGCCGGTGATAACCTCCTGGTGGAGGCTGCGCGACGCATCTCCAGTTGCCTGCGGGGCACCAGTACGGTTGCCCGCCTCGGTGGCGATGAATTTCTGGTGATACTGCCGGGCCTTACCGGCCCTGAGGCTTCATGCCAGGTTGCGGAGCGAATCCTGAAAACGTTTTCAACCGCCTTCATGCTCAACAACCAGGAAGTGTTTGTCACTACCAGCATTGGCATCGCCACCTTCCCTTCGGATTCAGACAACAGCGGCACTCTCCTTCAGCACGCCGATGCGGCAATGTACCAGGCCAAACACCAGGGAAAAAGTTCTTACGCACGGTTCACACCTGAAATGACCGAGGTCTCTCACGAGCGCCTGCAAATGGAATCCCACATGCGCAAAGCGCTAGAGCTGGGAGAGTTTGAACTTTATTATCAGCCTATTATTGAAACAGCGTCTGGCCGCTTCATTGGTGCAGAAGCCCTGCTGCGATGGAACAATCCAGCGATGGGCCTGGTCATGCCAGACCGTTTTATTCCACTGGCTGAAGAAACCGGCCTGATTATTCCCATTGGCGAATGGGTGATCCATGAGGCGTGCCAGGCTGCGATAAGCTGGCAGGCAATCACCGGGCTTGATGACCTCTCGATTGCGGTTAACGTTTCACCACGACAATTCCGTGACTCCGGCTTTACCGATGCCGTCATGCGGTCGCTCAATGCCAGTGGGCTGCGGCCTGAGTTGCTCGAACTCGAAATCACCGAACGTCTGATACTGGATAACACCATCGAAACCGCCGACATCCTTCGGCAACTGGACCGGTCCGGTGTGCGGCTTTCGGTTGATGATTTCGGGACCGGCTATTCCGCACTCAGCTACCTGAAGAGCTATCCGTTTGATACCCTTAAAATTGACAAATCCTTTATTCAGGATGTATTGAAAGAAAGTGGCGACGCATCTCTGGTGCGCGCCATTATCAACATGGCCCACAGCCTCGGCCTGACAGTCATTGCTGAGGGTGTCGAACAAGAGGCGCAGACCCACTTTCTTCAAGCGGAAGGCTGCGACTATTCCCAGGGTTACTTTTACAGTCGCCCCCTGCCCGAGCAGGACTTTATGCATTGGCTTGAAACCAGCCATCGGGCAACTTCCTGAACCACTGGCACGGCATTATTTGGCATGGACGAAACGATACTGGTCGTAAACTGCGGCAGCTCATCAATCAAGCTGGCTCTGTTTGACATTCACTGTGAGAGGAAAGCATCCGCCCTGGCTGAACGCCTGAACAGCGCCGACGCCAGCGCGCGTATTTCCGGGGATGACAACCCTATTCCTCTGCCTGCCCACGCGTCCCATGAGCAAGCCTTACAGGCTCTGGTGCATGCATTTGAAGACCGCAATCTGATGAACGGCAAGCCAGTGTCGATCGGTCATCGGGTTGTTCACGGAGGTGAGTCATTCCGCGAGGCGGTGTTGATTGACGACATCACCGTTCAGGCCATTCACGAATGCGCGGCATTGGCACCGCTGCACAACCCAGTCAACCTGGTCGGTATACGAGCGACCAGAAATATGTTCCCCGAGAGCCCTCAGGTTGCCGTGTTTGACACCGCGTTTCATCAGACTCTGCCACCGCGCGCCTACCTGTACGCTCTACCTGAACGCTATTATCGTGAGTGGGCCGTGCGCCGCTATGGCTTCCACGGTACCAGCCATTACTTCATGGTTCAGGAGGCGGCGCGCCATCTGAACAGAACACCGGCAACCACGTCGATCATCTCTGCACACCTGGGCAACGGCTGCAGCATTACTGCAATAGAAGACGGTATCAGCAAAGACACCAGTATGGGGCTTACGCCGCTGGAGGGGCTTGTAATGGGCACCCGCAGTGGTGACATAGACCCGGGGTTGTTTGACTACCTTGCCAGTCGCGGCGTTAATGCAAGCGACGCCCACCGGGTCCTGAATCAGGAAAGCGGTTTACTCGGTCTCTCCGGTCAAACCAACGATATGCGCTCGCTGTGCGAACTGGCCGATCACGGCCATGAACCGTCAAGTTTGGCCATTGATGTCTTCTGTTACCGGCTGGCGAAATATTTTGGTGCGATGATGGCCTCACTCAAACGTCTTGACGCACTCGTATTTACCGGCGGCATTGGTGAAAACAGTGCCCGAGTCAGAGCCCAAACACTCCAGCACCTGACGCTCATGGGCATCACGCTTGATTCAGACCTGAACGCCCATCACGGCCAGTTCAGTGAGGGCTATATCAGTGACGCCGACTCCCGCTTCCCGGTGCTGGTAATCCCGACAAATGAAGAGCTGGTCATCGCCAGGGAAGCAGGCCGGCTCGCCAATCCTCAATAAATCCGCAAGGATGAAATCGGAACCGACTATGGCAAAGAGTCTCTTTATCGCGCCCACATCCCTCGACTCAGGACTGACCTCGGTGTGCCTGGGCCTGTTACGAGCCCTGGAACGTGAAGGCGTGAGTGTGGGTTTCTACAAACCCTTCAGCCAATCTGTCCATCGGGGTGAAGCCCTGCACAACGAGGGCAAGGATTCCTCGGTAGAGTTTGTAAGGGCACGCAGTCACCTTAAAACACCTGAACCAATACCGCTCAAGGATGCACAACAACAACTGAATCAAGGTAGAGCGGACCTACTTCTAGAAAACATCGTTGGCGAGTACCACAAGGTGGCAAAAGATTTCGATGTGGTCATCATCGAAGGACTGGTACCCGATCGAAGCGAGGCCTACATTGCCAGGCTGAATGTTGAAGTTGCCCGTAATCTTGGCTCTGAAGTGATTCTGGTCAGCACACCCAGAGCCTGTAGCGCACAACAAATGGATGAGGAACTGGATTTCTCAGCGCGGCTGTTTGCCGCGCCGTCTGATCCAGACGTAATCGCCGTCATTCTTAACAAAGTCGGTGAACCCGAAAAATCCGGTATGGCTCTGGATCATCAGCCGGGCCAAAGCAGTCCTGCCATCGACTACCAAAAGTCCTGCGAAGTGTTCCGTTCCAAACGTTTTCACCTGTTAGGTCAGATAGCTTGGCAGCCCGAGCTTCTGGCACCTCGGGTGTCTGATGTCGCAAGGGAACTTGAAATTCAGGTACTCCACGAAGGCCAGATGCAGCAACGGCGCGTTCAACACGTGTCGGTCTGCGCCCGAACCATTCGCAACATGACCGATACCCTAAGACCCGGGACTCTGTTGGTCACTCCGGGAGATCGGGACGATATCGTGGTAACCACTGCAGTGGCCGCACTGAATGGCGTACCGCTTGCGGGCCTTATGCTCACTGGCGGTATGATACCTGATGATCGGGTTATCGAATTGTGCCGGCGCGCACTCGGAACGGGTTTGCCAGTGTTAAGTTCGCCCAACAACACCTATGAAACCGCCCACATGCTGGCCAACTTCTCCGCCACGATCCCGATCGATGATCCCGATCGCATAGAGCAAGCCATGGAGTCTGTTGCCACCCGCATCGACACCGGCTGGTTACAGGAGCACCTGAAGGTGGCTCGGCAAAGCCGGCTATCGCCACCCGCGTTCCGCTACCGGTTATCAGAGCAGGCGCGGGCCGCGAATAAACGGATTGTACTGCCGGAGGGCAACGAACCACGAACAGTGCAGGCAGCGATTATCTGTCACCAGCGCAAACTTGCCCGATGCGTTCTGATTGGCAATCCCCATGAGATAAGGTCTGTGGCGAGCTCTCAGGGCGCCGACATTCCCGAAGACCTGGAGATTCTGGACCCACAATCGGTGCGAGAACGCTACATTGCGCCGATGGTAGAGCTTCGCAAGCATAAGGGGCTAACCCACGACATGGCCGAAGCCATGCTCGAAGACAACGTCGTTTTAGGCACCATGATGGTTGCCCTGGATGAGGCCGACGGCCTGGTCTCCGGTGCCATTCACACGACCGCCAACACCGTACGCCCGGCATTACAACTGATCAAAACCCATGACAACGCCAAAGTGGTGTCTTCGGTCTTTTTCATGCTGCTCCCCCAGCAAGTGCTCGTATATGGCGATTGCGCCATCAACCCGGATCCCAATGCAGAAGAGCTCGCCGATATTGCCATACAGAGCGCTGAATCGGCAGAAGCCTTCGGAATAGAACCGGTAATCGCCATGATCAGTTACAGCACCGGAGAATCCGGGACCGGCGTTGATGTCGACAAAGTTCGGGAGGCAACCAGAATTGCCCTGGAAAGGCGCCCTGATCTGCTGATTGACGGCCCCCTGCAATACGATGCAGCGGCCATTGAGAGCGTCGGACGAGCCAAGGCACCAGACAGTAAAGTGGCCGGTAAGGCGACCGTATTTGTGTTCCCCGATCTCAACACCGGCAACACGACCTACAAGGCCGTTCAACGAAGCGCCAACGTTGTGAGTGTCGGGCCGATGCTTCAGGGCCTGAGAAAACCTGTAAATGATTTGTCTCGCGGTGCACTGGTTGAAGACATTGTCTTTACCATTGCGCTGACGGCCGTTCAGGCCCAACAAGTGGAGACTTCAGGGTTGGTCTGAGCGCCGCCAACCCTGGATTGTATTGCAGCTCCGGCAAATCAGCGTTTAACGCTCTTTTGCCGGGTTTTCCGGACAGTCCTGCCTTTCTTGATGTCGTTGTCCTTTTTGACCTTTTGCCGTGGCGTCATACGATCCACCTTGGCAGCGAAGGGGTTGTCGCCAGATTTGAACTCAAACCGGATCGGTGAACCAACCACCTTCAACACTTTACGGAATGTGTTCTCAAGGTAGCGTTTGTAGGCCCCCGGCAATGAATCGACCTGGTTACCATGAACAACGACCACCGGCGGATTCGAGCCACCCTGGTGGGCATAACGCAATTTGATGCGCCTGCCATGAACCATCGGGGGCTGGTGCTGTGCCACTGCATCCTGCAGAATCGCTGTCAGCCGATTGGTTGGCCACTTTGACATCGCAGATTCGTAACACGCCTGGACAGATTCATACATGGAGCCCACTCCCGTGCCATGCAATGCCGAGATGTAATACTTATCTGCATAGTCCAGAAAATCCAGACGTCGTGCCACTTGCTCTTTTACCTTCTCACGATCTTCGGGCGCCATTCCATCCCACTTGTTGATGGCGATTACCAATGATCGACCTGCGTCCAGTACAAAGCCGATCAGGTGCATATCCTGATCCACCAAACCATCGCGGGCGTCAATCACCAGAATCACAACATGCGCATCGTCGATCGCCTGAAGCGTCTTGATAATGGAAAACTTCTCGACCACCTCGTGAACGTTCTTGCGACGACGTACGCCGGCCGTATCAATCAATGTATACTCATGACCGTGGCGCTCATAGGGGATGTATACGCTGTCTCGGGTCGTGCCAGGCATATCGTAAACCACCACCCGCTCTTCACCCAGCATCCGGTTTACCAGCGTCGATTTACCCACATTCGGACGCCCTACTACACCAATACGAATACCTGGGTAACGGTCGGCCTGATCCTGGTCTTCCAAATCTTCCGGCAGCAAAATCTCCAACATCGACCTGATACCACGGTTATGGGATGCGGCGATCTGAAACGTCGTGGCATAGCCAAGTGAATGGAAGTCTGCAGACGCAATATCCGGGTCCTGGCCATCGGTTTTATTCACAACCAGATGCGCCACCTTGCCAGATTTCCTCAGGTGATCCGAAATCATCTCATCGCCCGCGGTCAACCCCGAGCGACCATCAACGATAAACAGTACGATGTCAGCTTCTTCCACAGCCTGCATTGACTGGCGGGCCATTTCTGCATCCAGACCCACTTCATCGCCGGTGAGACCACCGGTATCGATGACAATAAACTTGCGCCCCTCGTAGTTGCCCTCACCGTATTTACGGTCACGGGTTAAACCCGGAAAGTTCGCGACCAAGGCATCACGGGATCGGGTCATTTGATTAAAGAGGGTGGACTTACCAACATTCGGGCGTCCTACCAGGGCAATAACTGGGGTCATAAGTGTCTGCTATGTAAAAGGTCAAAAGCCCGGCTAGGGCCGGGCTGTTCGATAAATTGGCGGCACTACTTTTTCGTTTTTAACGTAAAAACGGCCATGCGCCCACCATTTCCGTATATTAACAGGTTACCACCTTCGATGATCTGGACCGGTACGCGGATACCGTCACTGTCAAACTTCATCTGGCCCTGAAGACTGCCATCGCTCAGCGAGAGTGCGTGCAGATAGCCTTCAAAATCGCCCGTAACCAGATGTTCACCAACCACAACCGGTTGCGTCAGCTGGCGCCACGACAGGCGATTCTGTTGCCAGAGTTCCCTGCGGTCATTACCACGAAACGCAACAATATCCCCATTTGCGGAGGCCAGAAAAATATTGCCAGCGCCAATGCTCGGCGCATAGAAGCTGGACGCCCGGCGGCTCCAGATCTCCTGACCCGAGCGAATATCGATCAGCGCCAGTTTACCCTGATAGCCGGCAACCATGATCGCGGAATCGAGCACCAGCGGTTGACCGCCAATGTCCACCAAACGCTCAAGCTCGGTTCTACCCTGCGGCTGACCGACTTCATACTGCCAGATTGGCTGGCCAGCATCGGCCGTGAGCGCAATCACCCTGCCGTTGGCAAAAGAGGCAATCACCACGTCACCGCCAACCAGCGGAGCTGCTGCGGTTCGCATCGCCAACACCGGCACCTGACCATCGTATTGCCAGCGTCGCTCGCCGTCGCGCGCATCAAATCCTATAACCCGACCATCGGTGGTTTGAGCAACCACCAGAGCTCCGTTGGACTGCGGCGCAGCCAGGCCTTCGGTGGGCAAAGGTGAACGCCAGATCTCTTCGCTGGTTTCCCGCGACAATGCCACTAATTCTGCATTACGGGTGATGTAGTAGAGCTGACTGTTATCGCCACCGATACCCGCAAAGATGCGGTCTTTCGATCTCCGCTGCCAGCGTGCTTTGCCGTTCTCGGGCTCTACCGCAACCAGAAGACCATCAGCCGAAGCCGCATATATGACGTCACCGGCATACAAGGGCGCCAAGTGAAGGAATTGGTCATCATGCCCTTTGCCAACGGACATGGTCCAAACACGTTTGAACTCAACCGTTGCATCAATGTCCGGAACCGGCAACGGCTGCTCGAACGTGTCTTTGGTGCTGCAACCGGCAAGCAAAAGCAGCAACAAAGACGCTATCGGAAATGTAACAAACCTGTTGCGGACAAAGCGCATCAGGCCCCCTCCCCGACGCCAAGGTCAGAAAGCTTCAGCTCAAGAATACTGTTACGCCCCTGTTGGTTTTGCTCGCGTGCTGCCAGGTACGCCTCACGAGCACCGTCTGCATCGCCTTTAACCAGCAGGATGTCACCTCGCAGTTCAGAAAATATGCCGGCAAAGGCATCTGCTTTTCCAGCGCCATCGAGCGTTGCCAGCGCATCATCATAGTGCTCAGCTGCAAACTGAGCGCGGGCAAGTCTGTTGCGAACCACCAGGCTCAGCGCCGGGTAATCAGAAGCCTGTTTAAGCGCCCACTGAAGAGAATCAATCGCCCCCTCAACATCGCTGTCGAGCATAATCTGCTGGCGAGCAAGCACCAGATTGCCATAAATGGCATAAGCGCTCTTGCTGTAATCATCACGGAGGGTCTGAGCCACATAAGTAATGGTCTGGCTGGCATTCTCGTCGCTTTCATCAGAGAAGGCGTTAAGCAAGGTCGCAAATTGATTCGCCGCTTCGGCGCGTTGCTGCGCTTGGTTGCTTTGCCATGCCTGCCAGCCAAATACGATTGCCAAAGCGGCACCGATACCAATCATCAAAGAACTTCCGTTCTTCTTCCACCAGTCCTTTATCGCCTGGACCTGTTCCTCTTCGGTGCGCAACTCAGCCATGTAAACTCCTGTTAAAAAATAGTGTCACTGTTCTTATACAAAAATATTCAAAACTTGTTGATCAATGCCTGTGCCAATTCAGCTCGCGGTACGTCTTGCTGTGGTTCGTCGTCTCGCAGCGACTTCAAACCGACGTTACCACTGGCCAACTCATTTTCACCAAGAATAATCGCGTACCGGGCGCCGCTGCGATCGGCTTTCTTCATCTGGCTTTTGAAACTCCCAGCACCGCAATGCGCAACAACTACCTTACCCGGTAAAGCATTCCGCAACTCCTCGGCAATGGCCATCGCAGTCGCAATCACCTTATCGCCCATGACAGTCACATACACATCCGCTTGATTGTTCACGTGTTCAGGCACCAGGTCGAGCGTTTCAAGCAACAGGATCAAGCGTTCAAGCCCCATCGCAAATCCAACGGCGTCGGTCGCCTTGCCGCCCAACTGCTCAACCAGACCATCGTAACGACCGCCCGCACACACAGTACCCTGTGCCCCAAGACTGTCAGTGATCCACTCGAAAACCGTCTTACCATAATAATCGAGCCCGCGCACCAGCGCCGGGTTAACGGTATAAGTCACACCTGCGGCATCCAGAAGGAGCTTAAGCTGCTCAAAGTGCGCACGGGAGTCTTCGTCGAGGTAATCGTCAAGACTGGGGGCATCCTCAAGGATCTTACGAGTGGCAGCGTCTTTGCTGTCGAGAATCCGCAGAGGGTTTGTGGACAACCTGCGCTTGCTGTCGTCATCCAGCTGGTCTTTGAACTGCTCCAGGTAGTCAACCAGTGCCTGTCTGTAAACTTTACGTGCGCCACTGGTCCCGATCGAGTTTATTTCCAGGCGGGTATGACCGGCTAGACCAAGAGCAGCCCACAAGCGCGCCGTCAGTATCAGCAGCTCGGCGTCAATATCCGGGCCAGTCATGCCAAAACATTCCACTCCAATCTGGTGGAACTGGCGATACCGTCCCTTCTGCGGGCGTTCATGCCGAAACATCGGACCTGTGTACCACAAGCGACGGGTTTGGTTAAAAAGCAATCCGTGTTCTTCTGCGGCGCGAACACAACCGGCGGTGCCTTCAGGCCGCAGAGTCAGACTGTCTCCATTGCGGTCTTCAAAGGTATACATCTCTTTTTCAACGATATCGGTCACTTCACCGATCGAGCGCTTGAACAGCTCGGTCTGTTCAACCACTGGCATACGGATTTCCTGATAACCGTATTGCCCCAGAACCCGACGAACGGTTGACTCCACATACTGCCAGACGGGTGTCTGATCCGGCAGAATGTCATTCATTCCGCGAATTGCCTGAATCTTAGCCAAGTTAAAACCCTGATGCGTTGTTAAATGAGTGTCTGTCCAAGCGATCAATCAGTTGAGCGCGCGATCACAGATTCCTCACGCTCCTGACGCTTCTTCACTTGTTCCCGGATGAGGCGCTCCAGATCATCGGTCAACGTCATGTTGTCGAGCTTCTGGTTTGGTTTGCCATCAAGGTAAAACAGGTTCTTCGGGCTGCCGCCGGTTAGCCCGACATCAGCCTCTTTGGCCTCACCTGGACCATTAACGATGCAACCGATGATCGCAACATCGAGTGCCGTGTTGACATCTTCCAGGCGCTCCTCCAGATCATTCATCGTCTGGATAACATCAAAGTTCTGACGCGAGCAGCTTGGGCAGGCAATGAAGTTGATACCCCGGCTGCGCAGGCGAAGGCTCTTGAGAATATCGAACCCGACTTTGATCTCCTGCACAGGATCCGCGGCCAGAGACACCCGGATAGTATCGCCAATGCCATCCATCAGAAGCATACCAAGGCCAATGGCAGACTTGACAGTGCCCGACCGAAAGCCCCCCGCTTCTGTAATACCCAGGTGCAGTGGCTGCTCGATCTGAGATGCAATCTGGCGATACGCCGCGACCGTCATAAACACATCAGACGCCTTCAGACTGACTTTAAAATCCTGAAAATCGTGCCGATCAAGGATATCAATGTGCCTCATGGCCGATTCGACCAGGGCTTCCGGTGTCGGTTCGCCGTACTTACGCTGCAGGCTTTTTTCCAGCGAACCGGCGTTGACACCAATGCGGATAGGAATATTTCGATCCCGGGCAGCACTGATCACCGCGCTCACCCGGTCATCTCGACCAATGTTTCCCGGGTTGATTCGCAAGCAGTCAACACCCAGTTCGGCAACTCGCAATGCAATCTTATGATCGAAATGAATGTCCGCTACCAGCGGTAAAGACACGCGGTCACGAATCTGGCCAAAGGCCTCAGCTGCCTCCATGGAAGGCACAGATACCCGCACAATGTCAGCGCCGGCATCCTGCAGAGCTTCGATTTGATCGACCGTTGCGCTCACATCGCAAGTATTGGTATTGGTCATACTCTGCACGGCAATCGGCGCATCGCCACCAACAGGAACATTCCCGACCATGATCTGGCGGGATTTGCGTCTTTTAATCGGAGATTCGTGTTTCATGTGCTGGGACCAACAGTTTATTCAGGCGTTCGGCCTAGAGTTCGAGGGTAAATTCGGACCGGTTGTTCACAACGCGCAGATCGCCAATATTCAGAGCGTCACCCTGAAACTGGATAGATTCAACTGCACTGACTGCGCCGATCACGACCCGCAGCGGTGCCTCTCCGGTCACATCCAGCAGATCACCGCTTCGGCGCCGCGAACTGACTAACCGGTTTCCGCCGGCATCAGTTACCTGAACCCAGCAGTCATCAGAAAACGTCATTTGCAGTCGACCTTCGGTTACCTCAGCGGCCACTACCTGCTCTGGCTCTGGCTCTGGTACTGGTTCCGATGACTGGATCATAACGGGCTGCTGATCGGCCGACAGGTCTTCGGGCCGGGCATCGTCCGGCAAAGCGTCTGCCGTTACGGTCTCCGGGTCAACAACGCCGTCACTCGTAACAGATCCGGTCATCTGATCTTCCTGCTCCGGCCGGATCGAAGGCTGGCTCTCCTCGGGAACGACGAGATCTGAAGCACTTTCCGTTCCTGACATAGGGGCGAGATCTGAGCCAACCTCCTGTTCAGCAAGATAACCGACAATCAGATACGCACCCACAGCAATCACCAATAAGATTGCCAAAATCTTGGCTAGCTGTCGCTTCCGACGTTTAGCTCGCTCAATCGACACCAACGGATTTGCTTGCTGTTCACGTTCTCTCTGCTGTCGCGCCGGTTCCAACTCCCGGTCGAGGTCTGCAATCACGGAGTCGGCATCAAGGCCGATCTGGCGCGCGTACGCTCGAACGTATCCTTTAAGAAACAGTTCGCTGTCAACTTTGCTGTAATCGCCATTCTCAATAGCCTGAATCACAGAAGGGCGAAGATGCTGCTCGGCAGCAATGGCTGAGAGTTCAAGGCCCAGGCGCTCGCGCCCAAGCCTGAGTTGCTCTCCGACCCGCACCGTTGCCGCTTGATCTGGCTTCACGTCACCGCTCATTGGCAATCAACACCTTATATTGTTGGTACTCCGCAGAATTCGGATACTCGTTCCTCAGCAGCAGCGTCAAGCTGACCTCCTGGTCCCGATCCTCAAAATGGCGCGCGATACGAATGCCCGTAAACAGGCTCTCCGGCGAATGGGTCAGGCGCGGATTGCGCTGAATCAGCGTCTGCAGGCGACTGTAATAAAGGGATGCCGCGGAGTAGTCGTCCATTTCAACCAGTACACGAGACAAGGAAAGCAAGGTTCTTGCCTCGCCCCGAGTCAGTTCGACTGACCGGCGATACGCTGCCTCAGCGGCAGGCCGGTTACCCAGACGTTCTTCAGTCATGCCCAGATTGTAAAATACTGCTCCGCGCTCACGGTAGCCGGTGTCTCTGGACGCAACACTGTATTGGTCTCTGGCTTCTTCAAAACGGGAATGACTGAAAAGGTAGCCACCGTAATAGACGCGAGCCCGGGTGTAGTTGCCATCTTTTGCGATCGCTCGCTTAAAGTTACGCTCGGCCAGTTCGGGTTCGTTCTCTGCATTATAAACCAACCCCATAGCAGCCTGTGCCTGAGGGCTATCCGGTGAGATTTCCAGTGCCCGATCAAGGTGATGGCGAGCACGATCAAGGTTGCCCTGGCCAATGTAGGCTGTCGCCAGCTGAACATAATTGCTGACGGCCTTGTCACGGTCTGCTTCCCGGGAAAACCGGCTATCGGTGGTGGTAACACAGCCCGAAAGCATCAAGCCAACGATCAAAAGGGCCGCTGTTAACAGAGGTGAACTTTGTGCTTTTCCTTTCACGAAACACCTTACCTTTGTCGCTTCCGGGGTATCGATATCAGGGGTTAACCTGTTGTACCGCTATGTATCTCTGACTCCTGCGCGTGCGGTCGTCTACCCGACCGACCAACTGACCGCACGCCGCATCAATATCGTCTCCACGGGTGGTGCGAATCGTTGCAACGTAACCAGCTTCGTTCAAAACCGTCTGAAACCTGCGCGTGGCATTCATGCTCGGGCGCTTGAAATCGCTCTCCGGGAATGGGTTAAACGGTATCAGATTAATTTTACACGGCAAATCCCTAAGCAGAACCGCCAGTTCGTGAGCGTGCTCCAGCTGATCGTTGACACCCTCAATGACAGTGTATTCGATCGTCGCCTTACGCTTCTCAGGTAACCTCGCAAAATATCGCTTTGTGGCGGCCAGTAATTCTGCGATCGGATACTTTTTATTTAATGGAACCAACTTGTTGCGCAATTCATCATTGGGTGCATGAAGCGAGATGGCCAGTGAAACATCGGTAACCTCAGCCAACTTGTCTATGCCTGGAACAACGCCAGAGGTACTCAGTGTTACACGACGCTTGGAAATCCCATAAGCGAGATCTTCCATCATCAGGTTCATGGCATCGACCACGTTATCGAAGTTCAACAATGGCTCCCCCATTCCCATCATCACAACATTGGTGATAGGACGGTCGTTGATATCGAACGGCATAAACGCTTTACGAGCCACCCAAACTTGACCGATAACTTCCGCAGCGGTCAGATTGCGATTGAATCCGCGTTTTCCGGTGGAACAGAAGGTGCAGTCAAGGGTACACCCGATCTGGGACGACACGCACAGAGTGCCGCGTTCGCCATCTGGGATAAGCACGGTTTCAACGCTGTTGCCGTTGTCCATCCGCATGACCCATTTGCGAGTACCATCCTTGGAGGTTTCATCAAACACCACCTCCGGGCCACGCACCTCTGCCACAAGCTTTAGCTTTTCCCTCAACGCCTTGCTCATATTGGTCATTTGATCGAAGTCATCAACGCCCCACTGATGGATCCACTGCAACACCTGCTGAGCGCGGAAGCGTTTTTCGCCCAGGGATTCAAAAAATGCCTCAAGCTTTTCTTTAGGCATCCCCAGGAGATTGATTTTTTCGGCAGCGCCTGTCATGCAATAACCTCGATCAAATAACCAATTCAGGGGTGGCAAATGCCGCCCCTGAAACAACAGAATCAACCGCGCGGGCAGATTTCGTTGTCATTAAAAAAATACGCAATCTCACGCTCGGCAGAGGCTGCAGAGTCAGAGCCGTGAACAGCGTTGGCATCAATGGATGATGCGAAGTCGGCACGAATAGTGCCAGCCGCCGCTTCTTTCGGGTTAGTCGCACCCATCAGATCGCGGTTCTTGAGGATGGCGCCTTCGCCTTCCAGAGCCTGAACAACAACCGGACCGGAAGTCATAAAGGCAACCAGATCGTTAAAGAACGGGCGTTCTTTGTGCTCAGCATAAAAGCCTTCAGCCTGCTCCTGAGTCAGGTGCATCATTTTCGACGCAACGATTTTCAGGTCCGCTTTTTCAAAACGGCTGTAGATTTCACCGATAACGTTCTTGGCGACTGCATCGGGCTTGATAATTGAGAGCGTGCGCTCGTTTGCCATGGTACTTCTCCACTTGAGTTCAAGAATATTCAGATCGGCGATTATACGCAGTCCGGGTGCTACTGCCTACCGCACGGCACGAAGTCGCCTGACAACATCAACGATGTGCGAACAGGCGAACTCTATATCTGTGACACTGGTGTAGCGCCCGAACGAAAAACGAAGTGCGCGGTGTGCTAACTCATCGCCCAAACCAATCCCCCTCAACACAAAAGAGGGCTCAACCGTCGCCGACGCACAGGCAGACCCCGAAGACACCGCAAGATTACGCAAACCCAGCATCAGCGACTCGGCATCAACGCCCTCAAACGCCAGATTGACAATGCCTGGCACCCGATATTCCCGACTACCATTGAAATGGACACCCTCAAGCTCGCCAAGACCAGACAAAAAAGCTGAACGCAGGCTTTCAAGATACACCATCTCTTGTTCAAGGCATTCACCCGCCAACTCAAACGCCTTACCCATCCCAACCAGTTGATGAGTTGGCAAAGTACCAGAACGCATTCCCCGCTCGTGACCGCCACCATGGATCTGAGCCTCAATCACCACGTCCGGAGAGCGCCGCACATAGAGGGCGCCAACACCCTTTGGCCCATAGACCTTGTGAGCAGACAGCGACAGAAGATCAACGTTGAGGCTCGCCACGTCTATTGGCGACTTGCCGGCTGCTTGCGCCGCGTCCACATGGAAAAGGACTCCGCGCTCGCGCAGCAAAGCACCGATAGCGGCGATATCGGTAACGCAACCCAGCTCGTTATTCACCATCATCAGGCTGACCAGCGCGGTGTCTTCACGGAGTGCCTCAACAACAGCCTGAGGCGCTACCCGACCGTCCGACTCCGGATGCAACCAGGTAACCTCCGCACCATGGTTTTCCAGCCATTTGCAGGTATCAACCACAGCTTTATGCTCGATAACCGACGTCACTATGTGACTTTTCAGGCCTCGGGCACTGGAACGCTGCCCAACCACACCTTTGATCGCCAGGTTGTCAGACTCCGTTGCACCGGACGTCCAGACAATTTCCCGCGGATCTGCGTGAATGAGTTCTGCAACCTGGCGCCGGGCGTTTTCCACAGCAGCTTCTGCCTGCCACCCATAACCGTGGGATCGGGACGCCGGGTTACCAAACACCCCTTCAGGATCGAGGTATTTCATCATTTCCATAGCAACAGACGGATCAACAGGCGTCGTCGCCGCGTAATCAAGATACACAGGTTTTTTCATAGTCACAGAGGTATAAGAATTGTCAGGCCGTAGCCTGGTCAATCAGGCGGCGGGTATTGATTGTATCGGAGCTGTTCTCGGACTGTATCCGGTTTTGCCGATCAGCCACTGTGCGGATCTCATGCTTGCGCATCAGATCCCCCAGACTGATCTCGCTGAGAAACTGGTGAATCTGATCACTGAGGTCAGACCACAAGTGGTGAGTCAGGCACTTCTCGCCGTTCTGGCAGTCACCTTTGTTGCCACATCGAGTGGTATCCAGGGATTCACTGACGGCGTCGACCACCTCAGCCACAAAAACTTCGTCGGCGGTGCGGCTCAAGCGGTAACCACCACCTGGCCCACGCACACTCTCTACCAGGTTCTGACGACGCAGACGAGAGAACAGCTGCTCAAGGTAGGACAGGGAAATTTCTTGCCGGGCCGAAATGTCCGCAAGACTCACCGGCCCCTGGCTCCCATGAAGAGCCAAATCCAGCATTGCCGTTACCGCGTAGCGGCCTTTCGTGGTCAGCTTCATACTCTCAGCCCCAAAGATGGGATTGAATCTCGATTCGAAGCGATGAGTATGAATTGACCAACCAAAGCAGTCAAGTATTCAGCCTTTACCGCTGATATCTTCATCATCCCGAACGCAATCGAAATCTTCTTCCTGCAACGGCGGTAACTCGCCATTTTGGTATTCACTGTTCACCTTATGAAGCGCCTTGCACATGTTTTCAATACGATCATCCACCGCATGCATGTGATCCAGTAGCGAGCGCATCGCCCTGGCTACGGGATCGGGCATTTCCTCGGTCACGCCATAGGCATCAAAGCCCATGCGCTCTTCCATTTCTTTACGCCGGACATCGTCCTCGGTGTGCCGTTTAACGATTACCCTGCCCGGGATTCCGATCACTGTTGCGCCCGCCGGCACGGCTTTGGTCACCACCGAGTTGGAGCCGATCTTGGCCCCTGTTCCCACCTCAAATGGCCCCAGAATTTTTGCGCCCGCCCCCACCACGACGCCATCACCAATGGTTGGATGCCGCTTTCCCTTGTTCCAGCTGGTGCCACCTAGAGTCACACCTTGGTACAGGGTGACGTCATCACCAATCACGGTCGTTTCGCCGATCACAACACCCATCCCATGATCAATAAAGAAGCGACGACCAATGGTTGCTCCCGGATGAATCTCAATCCCGGTTAACCAGCGCGCCAGGGTGGAAATTGTTCGGGCCAGCCATTTTAATCCCAGGCTCCACAACCAATGAGAAAAACGATGGAATAGCAAGGCGTGCAGGCCGGGGTAATTGGTGAGCACCTCAAAAGTATTCCGCGCTGCCGGGTCCCGATGGAACACACTTTGGATATCTTCCCGTAAACGCTCAAACATGGCTTGTGTCCTGCCCTTCACCCTCGGTGTCCGCCGCAGTGGTTTTTTTCTGCTCACTACCCGGTAGAGTGCCTGCGGCCTTCTGTACTGACGTTAGAATTCCGCGAAGAATATTGATTTCCATCTGATCGAGCCGGGCACGCTGGAAGAGTCGCCTGATCCGGGGCATCAATTGCCGGGGGTTATTCCGGCGATGAAAATCAACGTCTACAAGCACCTGCTCCAGATGCCCGAAAAACCCCTCAACATCATGGACGGCCGCCGGCGGCACATCCCAGCCGCGATCCCCCGGAGCAACCATAGATTCAAGGTAGGGGCTGGACTCCCCCTCTTCAAGGCTCCGCAAAAAATGCATCCGCAATTCGTAACTGATGACCTGCACCGCCATCGACAGATTCAAAGAACTGTAATCAGGGTTGGATGGAATATGAATATGATAATGGCAGCGCTGAAGCTCCTCATTAGACAAACCATGATTCTCTCGCCCGAACACCAACGCAACCAGGCCCTGCTGACTGGCCTCGCAGGCGGTAATGGCCGCCTGGGGCGGCGCAATGACGGGCCATGGCACCTTACGGCCGCGAGCACTGGTACCCATAACGAGAACACAGTCTGCCAGGGCCTCATCCAGAGACGCCACCACTTGCGCCCTGTCCAATACATCCGACGCGCCGGCGGCACGAGCGTATGACGTTTCATCCGGAAAAGACGCCGGATTGACCAGCCACAGATTCCCGAGTCCCATATTTTTCATGGCTCGTGCTACCGCGCCGATATTGCCGGAATGGGACGTTTCAACCAAAACGATTCGGATCTGGTCATTGAAGGTATCCGTGCCTTCCAGCGGCAACGCGGGCTTATGCATGGTAATCAGGCCTATGTATAGATAATCTTTGAATTGCGCAGGAGCGGAATGATAGCAGAAACAAGCGCTCGCCCGCCCTCCGGATATGCCGAAACACGGCCCTGGATCTGGGATATCCGTGCTTTTGCTGAGCCAAAAAACAGACAAGCGCCGGTAGTTTTTGCTATCATGCGCGGCCCTAACACACCCGGATAACGAACACTCAGATGCAACCAGCAATTAAGATGGCCCTGCGCGTTGCCCGCCAGGGATCCGATTACCTGAAAGCCCATTTTGAGCGACAGGAACCCAACGGCAAAGATCAGACCGACCGCTACCAGCAACTGGAGCGTGTTGAGCAATCTATCTATGATAACTTTGCCGAGCAACTGACGAAGGCCTATAAAGATCACACCATCGCACCGATGGGTGAGGCTGACGCTGGTGGTAGCGACAAAAGCTGGCACATATTCCCGGTTCTGGGTCGAGACAACTTTGTACGCGGCATACCCGAGTTTGCTCTGGCCTTGTCCCAGAAAAAGAACAATCGCACCGAGAACCTGCTTCTGGTCAATCCGGTGACCGGGGAAGAATACTCTGCAAGCCGTGGCCATGGTGCCGTACTGAACAGTCGCCGCGTGCGCACATCAGACATCAAACTACCAGCCCGGTCAGCCCTCGCCACCAACCTGTTGGATCAAGCCCGCCAGGGTGATGACCCGATGATTTGGGGCGAAATGGCAGCAACTCTGGCTCGCGAAAGCGGCATGTTCCGCACATCAGGCTGTGTAGTGCTCGACATAGCACGAGTCTCTGCCGGCTTACTGGATGCCGCCATCATTTTCCGTCCGGAGGCGTCCGATCTGGACCTGGGCGTAACACTCGCCATGGAGTCAGGCGCTCTGACTGGCGATTTCTCGGGCAACCCCTCTATTGGCAACGCTCGCCAATTGATTGTGGCAAACCCAAAGCTGTTCCGTGAAATCCTGAAGCTACTGCACCCCTTCCGGGGCCGCCTGCCTCGGTAATATTCGAGGCCAATAAAAAACCGCCATCTTAACGGATTGGCGGTTTTTTATTGGCTACAAAATACTGTGCCGGAATTCAATCCCGACACAGTGATCAGGTCACATCCGATTTAACCACTCGGGAGGCTGCTCTTCGTCGGCCTCCTCAGTCGCGCCTTCTTTTGTCGGAACCATCAGGTCCTCGCGGCTAACACCCATAACCATCAACATGTTCGCAGATACGTAGATGGACGAGTAGGTGCCCACAACGACACCAATGATCAGTGCAATGGCAAAATTATTGATTGCCTCACCGCCAAAGAAATACAACGCCATTAGCACAACGAGTGTTGTACCTGAGGTGTTGATTGTTCGCGTGATGGTCTGATGAATCGATTCGTTGATGATGTCCCAGGGCTCCCCTACCCGTATTTTCCGGAAGTTCTCACGGATACGGTCCGCCACAACAATGGTGTCGTTCAGGGAATAGCCGATAACAGCCAGCAGTGCCGCCAGCACGGTCAGATCAAACGTCCACTGGAACAGCGCAAACACTCCCAGAACAATGGTCACGTCGTGGGCAAGAGGAATCACCGAGGCAATACCGAACTTGAACTGAAAGCGCATGCCTACGTAGATGAGCACCACCGCAAGCGCGATCAACAATCCGATACCGCTGTCTTCTTTCAGCTCATCACCCACCTGAGAACCAACAAACTCAGACCCAACCAGCTCCAGCTCAACACCGGTTGAGGCCAACAAGTCAGCTACTTCTCGAGCCAACTGATCATTTTCAGCTTCCGCCATTCGGATCAGTATGGTCGTATCAGAACCAAAATTCTGAACCACAAACTGCTCGTAGCCTGCCCCGGACATCTCGTTGCGGATATCATCAAGATCCGGAGCCTCTACGTATTCCAGCTCCACCGAGGTGCCCCCGGTGAAATCCATGCCGAAATTCAAACCACGAACTGCCAGCAATGAAATGGAGATCACAACAAGGATTATCGAGAACACGGAAGCTATCTTCCGAAACCCCATAAAATCAAATGGTTGCTTCTGTGTATCAGCCATTGGCCAGCTTCCCCCCGATCGACAATTTCTCGACCCTGCGGCCGCCGTAAACAACATTCACAATGGCGCGACTGACCACAAGCCCACAGAACATGGACGTCAAAATACCGATGCACAGAGTCACCGCAAAGCCTTTGACCGGGCCAGAGCCCATGGCGAACAGGATGACCGCCACCAACAGCGTTGTGATATTGGCATCAAAAATGGAGATAAATGCCCGACCGTAGCCCGAGTTAATGGCATTCTGGGGCGATACGCCGGCCCTGAGTTCCTCTTTTATTCGCTCGAAGATCAGTACGTTTGCATCAACCGCCATACCCACCGTTAGAACGATACCAGCAATACCTGGCAACGTCAGCGTAGCTGAAAGAATCGACATGCAAGCCAACAACAGCATCAGGTTCAGGGTTAGCGAGATATTCGCCACCACACCGAAGCCCCGATAGAACGCCAGCATGTAGAGCAACACCAGACCGAAACCAAAGGCAACAGAGGTGACACCGGCATCAATATTTCGTTGACCAAGACTTGGCCCGATGGTCCGCTCCTGCACAAAGTACATAGGAGCAGCCAGGGCACCGGCTCGTAACAGCAGCGCCAGCTCTGCCGCCTCAGGAATGGAGTCCAGCCCGGTAATCCGGAAACTGCTGCCAAGAGCCGACTGAACCGTGGCCAGACTGATCAAGCCTTTCTCAACAATCCGCTTGTCAACCTGTTCGAGTTCGCCATCGACTTCGCGGGTCTCGGTCTCGGTTCGAAACTCGATGAACAGCACCGCCATTCGACGGCCCACGTTATTACGGGTCGCCCGATTCATGAGGTCGCCACCAACAGAGTCCATGGTGATATTGACCTGAGGCTGGCCATTCTCGTCAAACGCCTGCTGGGCATTGGCAACGTTATTGCCCGTGGCGATCACGTCTCGCTCAAGGCGGGCACTACGCTGTGGATTGTCACGGAAGCTGAACGGCTCGGTCTCCGCTGAAGACGTGTCCTGCCGAGCCTCCATTCGGAATTCCAGATTCGCCGTCGCGCCCAGAACCCGTTTTGCCTGGGCTGTGTCCTGTACGCCCGGCAGCTCGACAATAATACGGTCTGCACCCTGGCGCTGAACCAGCGGCTCAGCCACACCCAATTCATTGACTCGATTCCGGATGGTGGTCAGGTTCTGTTCGAGTGCGTATTCCTGGATAGAACGAACCTCAGCTTCTGACAACGTCAAGGTGATCAGAAACTCGCCGTCGCGAGTGCTCTCGCTCAGCAAAAACTCATTGTACTGCCGGCGAACCAGGTTAAAGGCTTCACTGCGGGTATCGGTATCACGGAAATTCAGAACGATTTCCCGGTCACCCTCAACGTCACCGCCCCGGTAACGAATCCGCTCTGCTCTGAGCTCTCTTTTGATTTGCCCTGACAGCGCCTCAAGACGCTGACCAACAGCGGTCTCCATATCCACTTCCAGCAAGAAGTGAACACCACCACGCAGATCAAGACCCAACTTCATTGGTCCTGCCCCCAGGCTGCGCAGCCAGTCAGGCGTTGACGGCGCCATATTCAGAGCAACCAGGTAGTTATTACCAACGGCAGCCTGAACAGCCGGGCGCGCTCGCAGCTGGGCATCTGAGCTATTCAGGCGGATCAATGCGTTACGATCTTCCAGAACACTGTCTTTGACCTCAATCCCACGAGCCTCAAGGGCACCAAGAGCCTGGTCCAGCACTCGCTGATCGACTTCGGTGCTTCCACGAGCACCCGTCACCTGTATGGCGTAATCATCAGGGAAGAAATTCGGTAAGGCGTAAACGAACCCGATAATCAGTGCGAACACGATAAGCAGGTTCTTCCAGAGCGGATACTTATTTAGCATGAGAATCCTTCGAGCCGGCAAAATCGCCGGCCTTGGTGTTTCAACCAATAAAAATCAGCGGGCGTCGTAGCACGTCCCCCGCTCAGAAATCGGCTCAGATATCTTTCAGTGTGCCCTTCGGAAGAGCCGCACCTACAGCCACTTTCTGGACCTTGATTTCGACATTGTCGGCCACTTCCAACACGATGAAGTCGTCAGTTACCTTGGTGATACGACCAGCAACGCCACCGGAAGTAACCACTTCATCACCCTTGTTCAGGCCAGACATCAGATTTTTGTGCTCCTTGGCGCGCTTGGACTGCGGACGCCAGATCAGGAAGTAAAAAATCAGGATAAAGCCGCCGAAGAAGATGATCTGACCCATCACACTCATGCCTTGGCCACCTTCTTGAGCCATAGCAAGAGTAGGCATCAGAGACAGCAGACCGGCGATAAGCAGTTTGATTGATTTCATTCAGGTTCTCCGTTTAGTAACTAATCTTGATTAATAGTTGATCAGGAATTACCCATGGGCGGCACATTTTCGCCACGTAAGGCATAGAATTCGCTTATAAAGTCGGACAATGTACCTGCTTCAATGGCCTCACGCAATCCACGCATCAGGTTCTGATAAAAACGCAGATTGTGGATGGTATTGAGCTGGGAGCCGAGCATTTCGCCACACTTGTCGAGGTGATGCAGATAGCTTTTCGAGAAGTGCTGACAGGTGTAACAGTCGCAACGCTCATCCAGCGGCCCCGTATCATAACGGTTCTTGGCGTTGCGGATTTTGACAATGCCGGTTGAGGTAAACAGATAGCCGTTGCGAGCGTTACGGGTAGGCATTACGCAGTCAAACATATCCACACCGCGACGCACCGCCTCAACCAGATCTTCTGGCCGGCCCACGCCCATCAGATAACGCGGCTTGTCTTCCGGCATCTTGGGCGGCAAATGGTCCAGAATGCGGATCATGTCTTCTTTCGGCTCACCGACAGACAGACCACCAATGGCATAGCCGTCAAACCCGATGTCCGTCAGCCCCTTCAGAGACTCATCGCGTAGCGATTCATACATGCCGCCCTGAACAATACCGAACAACGCTGCCGGATTACCGCTATGGGCCTGCTTGCTACGATCGGCCCAGCGCAGGGACAACTCCATGGATTCTTTTGCCTGCTTTTCAGTTGCAGGATATGGAGTGCATTCGTCAAAAATCATGACAATGTCAGAGCCCAAATCCCGCTGAACCTGAATAGCAATTTCTGGCGACAGCTCAACCTTGGCACCATCTACCGGCGAGCGGAACGTGACGCCTTGCTCGGTAATCTTGCGCATATCACCCAGACTGAACACCTGAAAGCCGCCGGAATCGGTCAGAATCGGGCCCTGCCATTGAGTAAAATCGTGCAGATCCCCGTGAGCTTTGATCACTTCCGTGCCAGGCCTGAGCATCAGGTGAAACGTATTTCCAAGAATAATCTCTGCGCCGATCGCTTCAATATCCCGAGGCAACATACCCTTGACGGTGCCGTATGTGCCCACCGGCATAAAGGCCGGGGTTTCGACTGTCCCGCGGGGAAAGGTCAGGCGGCCCCGACGGGCTTTGCCATCCTCACCCAACTTTTCAAACGACATATAACAGGGTTGACTCACAGGGATTCTCCACTGAATTCGGTGTGGTTAGCGCCTTTATCTTCCGCGCCCGCCAGCATGCCACGGCTGGGCTCCTGAGCCGTCAGGAACATGGCGTCGCCATAACTAAAAAAGCGATAGCGCTGCTCTACTGCTTCTCGGTAGGCAGACATGATGTTGGTGTACCCGGCAAATGCACTGACCAGCATGATCAAGGTCGATTCGGGCAAATGAAAGTTGGTGACCATGGCGTCAACGGTCTGGAACCGGTAGCCGGGATGGATAAAGATGTCGGTCTCACCCCTGAAGCTTCTCAAATGCCCTGCCCGACTGGCCGATTCCAGCGAACGCACAGAGGTGGTGCCTACGGCAACCACCCGGCCGCCTCTGGCACGAGCCTGATTGACCGCCTCAACGGTTTCCTCCGGCACGTGAGCGACCTCGCTATGCATGACATGGTCTTCAATCCTGTCAACTCTTACCGGCTGAAAAGTGCCAGCCCCGACGTGCAGCGTTACGTAAGCAAATTCAACACCTCTGGCTTTCAATAGGTCCAGCAACGCATCATCAAAATGCAGGCCTGCCGTGGGTGCTGCTACTGCACCGGCCTCCCTGGCGTAAACCGTTTGATAGCGCTCCCGATCTGACGAGTCATCTTCCCGCTCTATATAAGGTGGCAGCGGCATATGGCCGAGCCGCTCAAGCGCCTCCAGAATGGGATCAGCGCCATCATAAGCAAAGCGGAACAGCGCGCCGTCGCGGCCTGTCATGATTAAAGACGTGCCATCGTCGAGGATAACCTTCTGGCCCTCTTTGAGCGCCTTGGACGCACGTGCGTGGGCCAGCATCTCGCGCTCACCCAGCAGGCGTTCAACCAGCACCTCCACATGGCCGCCGGTTTCTTTCTTACCAAACAGACGAGCAGGAATCACGCGGGTATTGTTGAAGACCAGAAGGTCGCCGGGCTGTAGCAGATCCGGAAGATCGATAAATTTAAGGTGTTGGGGCTGGCCAGACAGGCCGTCGAGACTGAGTAGACGAGAAGCACTGCGTTGTTTGAGCGGGTAGCGAGCAATCAACTCGTCCGGCAAGTCAAAATGAAAATCGGAGACGTTCATGGGCCGGCTGTTCACGAGGCCGCAGATTGCGACCAATTAGTGGTAGCGGCGGGCGGACTCGAACCGCCACGGGTTTTACCCCAACGGATTTTGAATCCGTCGTGTCTACCAATTTCACCACGCCGCCATCGAGAAGTGGGAGGATTATACTTAGCCTGAGCCTGAAAGCAACCGGGGTAGCCAGCAAAAATTACCTATCGCCCCAGTTAATTACAGCCGGTCGAATAACGACAACCGGGAAATCTGGGCAAAGGACTGCTGAGCGGCCTGCAATACAAAGCTCTGGAAGCTGAGATTGCTGATAGCCTCAGCGTAATCCAGGTCCTGCAATTGGGAGCGAATTTCTTTGGTGTACAATCCAGAATCCTCAAGGAATGCGGTCGTAGACTCCACCGCGTTCATGCGCCCCCCGAGCTCGGTCTGCTTGAGAATGATCGATTCCTGGCCGTTATCCAGGTTTGCCAAAGACTCGGCAATCAGTGCGTCGTACTCAGCGCTGCTTTTCGGGGTCGCTTTGTCAATACCTTCGAGGCCGGCAATGAGTTTTTCGATGGTACCGAAGATCGATTGCTTGTCGCTGATGCCGAGAGTGAATTCATCACCTAACGCGGCATCATTGACGCTTAACCGAATACCCGCGACAACAAAAGCCTCCCCGGGCACCGCTGGTGAAGGCTGTGTAGTCAACAACACATTCGTGCGCAGGTCTTCCACTTCAATATTCAAATTGCCGGCACCGTCATCTACCACCCGAACCGTCAGGTCATCCGGGACCGCCGGACTGAACGCATCCTTCAGGTCTTGTGGCGCAATCAACTCCAGTCCGGAGATATAGCCTGTCGCCGGGTCTCCGGTGCCGTCGTCTGAACCGGTCACAGAAACCGCCGCTGGCACGTTCACAAAGATGCCCTTGCCATGATCGCTGATGGGCACCGTAACGCCATCATCAATTTCCAGAACCCGCTGCCCTTCATCACCCTGATACGTCCAGGCGCCGAACTCGTCTTTGGCAAAGGCGGGCGTGCTGCCCTGAAAGCCACTGAAGATATATTCACCGGAGGCATCCCGAGTATTGGCCACATTGGCCAATTGGCCAAGGCGCTCTTTTAGCTCGGCCGAAATGGATCGGCGATCATTAGCAGACAATGAGCCGTTACCGGCCTGCACCGTGAGTTCCCGGATTCGCTGAATGATATCCACGGCACTGCCCAGAGTGCTCTCTTGCTGTTTCAACCGGTTGTCGGCCAGGTTGGCGTTACGCTCGTAGGTTTCAATCCGCTTTACTTCCTGATTAAGCTTAAGAATGCGTGCAGCAGCAACCGGATCGTCAGACGGTCTGTTGACCCGTTTGCCGGTAGAAATCTGCTCCTGGGTCTTCACCAGGTTGCTGTTGACGTCTTGCATCCGGTTGATGCCGCCCGAAAAAATCTGTTGAGATGAAATGCGGATCATTATCGTTTACCTCACCTTACCGGAAGCTTTGCAGCAACGTGTTGAACAAGTCCTGCGCCACCGACATCACCCTTGCCGACGCATTATAAGCTGCCTGGTATTGGATCAGCTTGCCTGCTTCTTCATCCAGATTAACCCCGGAGACCGATTCACGCTGGTTAGTAGACTGCTCCAGCAGCGTCTTGCCAGCGCTTTTGTCGAGCTGGCTTTGACGGGTTTTCACACCAATGTCTTCAACCAGCCCGGCATAGCCCTCGGTAAAGTTTTGACGGCCATTGTTGAGTGTGTTTGCAGTCCCCAAACCCGCCAATAATTCTGCATTACGGTTGTCGGAGACTCCGTTACTGTTAAAACCAATGGTAAACACATCGCCGTTTGCCGGCTCCCCGGTCATTTCAAACTGATAACCCTGGTACTCGTCGCCGGCGGTCGGATCATCGCTGAAGATGATATTGATCTGTTGCGGATTGTAAGGCTGGTCAGCCGGGCCCAACTGGTCACCATTACCATCGAAAATAGTGAAAGTAACGCTGTCGCCATCGTTACTGAAACGAATCTCCAGCGGGCCGTTCGCCAGCTCTCCGCGTGTCTCAAAGCCCGGCAACAATGCATTGGTGTTCGGGTTACGAACGTTGAGCATCTTGCCCTGGTTGATCTGAGCCGTGCCTAAATTCGCGTCAGATGAACTTGCCCTTATGGGACTGGCAAACGCCAGATCCTCCTCCCTCAGAACATTCAGAGCAATGTTCTCTGCCGCGTTGCGGCTGGGCTGGACAAGGAAGGTGTCACCGGCATTGAACTGCCCACCCTCAACCCGGATATTGAACCCGGGCATCGATATTTCCGACTGCACCGGATCAGGTAGGCGCCCCTGATTAACGGTTTTACCAGTCGCTGAATCAATCAATTCAAAGTTGCGGCCATCACCACTAAACCTGAGCATCCAGGTGCCGGCGGGCAACTGACTGCTATCTGTAATTTCGACGGCCAACTGGCCGGTCTTGGGCTCTGCGTTGTTGGCGTTGGGCACAACCCGGCTTCGCTGCACAGCAAGGTTGTTAATGTCTGAGAAGAAGTTGCCACCAAGGTCGCCTTCAAGATCCATCCCGATTTCGTGCTGCTGGTTCATCGCTGCCGAGATGGCAATCGCGAGTCTGCCCAGCTCATCGAAGGCCGGTTTAAGTGCTTGCTCATCAAACTTGCGCAGCCCACCGAGTTTACCGCCACTGATTTGTTCATCTACCTGAACGGTTCGGCCACTGTTGGTCAGCGTAAACTCAAGGCGGGTCGGGTCTTCGGCACTGGCTCGGGTGGCAAATTGCGCGGCGTTGGCGCCAGTAACTAACGACAGACCGTTAGCCAGCGAGACATTGACCTGACCGCCTTCGGTCTCACTCACACGAATGCCGACCAGTTCAGAGAGTTGCCTGAGCTTTTCGTCGCGCTGATCCAGCAATTCCAGGGGCATTTTGCCCTGTGCCAGGCCAGGCGACTCCGAAATCGCAAGATTCAGATCGGCGATGCTGTTCAACAATGAGTTGGCGTCTTTTACGCCCTGCTGCATCTGGGTTTTCACCGATTCGCGCTGCTGAATAAACTGCTGATTCAGCGCCTGAAAGCGATTAACCACCTGCTGCGCCTCACTTAGCACCAATTGACGCTGGGGCAATGACGTGGGGTCTTCCGCTGCATTTTGCAGAGCCGCGAAAAAGTTGTTCAGCGCGTTGTTCAGACCGGTGTTTTCACCGCCCAGCAGATTGTCCAGGCGGGTCAGCTCTGCATTCAATGCATTCTGTTCACCAAAAAGCGTGCTGTCCTCACGAACCTGCTGGCTCAGATACTCGTCCGCCAGCCGTCGAATGTTAGAGATTGAAACACCACTGCCAATGGTGCCGGCACCGGTACGACGGCCTTCCTGAGTTTCAAACAATACTTCTTGCCGGCTATACCCCGGAGTATTGGCATTGGTAATGTTATTGCCCGTGGTATTCAGCGCGGTCTGATGACTGAGCACCCCGGTTAAACCGATTCCGATCAACCCTGCCATGATGCGTTACTCCCTCGGCCTGTCGCTGTTTTGTGACAGCGTCATCAGCGAATCTCTGTTCATGATCCGGCGAATCTTGGAGCCATATTCCGGATCGGTTGCATAACCTGCTTCCTGCAGCTTGTCTGCAAACACCTCAGGTTCATCCGCTGAGGCAAGCACGTCTTTATATCGGGGATTGTTGTTCAAAAAATCCACGTAATCCCGGAAGCTGGCTTCGTAGTCCGGGTAAGCCCGGAAATCTGCCCGCTCTCTCATTGGCACTCCACCCCGAAATTCGGTGGTGGTGATCGATACGGCCTCGCCGCCCCAACGGGTGTCGGCCTTGATACCAAACAAATTGAAGCTGGGCTGATCGCCCTCCCCCTTGATCATGTGCCGCCCCCAACCGGTTTCCAGAGCCGCCTGGGCCACCATCAATCGTGGGTCTATGCCGCTTTCCTGGCCGATCCTCTGGGCAAACGGCATGAGCTCGCTGACGAAATGCTCCGGAGACTCAAACACCAACGGCAAGTCGCCTGGGGCACTCACGTTTTCCGGTTTGTCACGGCCGGCCGATTGTGCCACTTGCTCAACGGCTTGAATCCGCTCAGGCAAATCACGTGAAATCGCCGGCATACTGCGGTCGTAATCGGCAAGACTGGCTTTGTGGCCCGCCAGCCTGCCGCCCTGATTATCCATGCCGGGGACGTCCCGGCTCAGCTGTCGTACCAAGGCTTCTGCCAGGCCGGTTCCGCTGCCATTGGCCATACTCAGGCTGACCTGACTATCAAACATATCGCGATAGAACTCTGATTCGTTGCTGTTCAGGTAGTTACCTTCAGCAAACACGTCTCCTGCTTTACGCATGGATTTCAGCATTTCAGCTAAAAACAGACTTTCAAACTGCTTGGCCACCTGCTCCAGCGCGGCTTGCTTATCCGTACGAGCCTGGGTCTTCATGGCATTCAGGCCACTGAAATCGGTGTAAATCTGGGCTTGCTTTACGCGATAGTCCTGCATGGCTACACCTAGATCACGATCAGTTCGGCACGCAGCGCACCGGCCTGTTTGAGAGCTTCAAGCACTGCCATGACATCACCAGGTGCTGCGCCTACCTGGTTCACCGCCTGGACAATTTCGTTCAGGGTGGTCGCAGGCCCAAACTGAAACATGCGCGCCGGATCTTCGGTAATCGCAATCTGGGTATTCTGCTGCAGGGCAGTTTCGCCGGCGGCAAACGGATTTGGCTGCACCACCTCCGGATTCTCTTGAATCGTCACCGTGAGGCTGCCGTGGGTAACCGCAGCCGGGCTGACCTTTACGTTCTGCCCGATCACGATGGTGCCGGTGCGACTGTTGATCACCACCCTGGCGGATTCCTGCGCTGGCTCGACTTCGATGTTTTCAAGAATCGATAAAAAGCTCACCCGCTGAGAAGGATCGCGCGGAGCCCTTACCGAAATGGCTGTCGCATCATGGGCGTAAGCCATGTCTGGGCCCAGCTGGTCGTTGATGGCCTCTACTACACGACGAGCGGTAGTGAAGTCAGGGCGCATCAGGTTGAAGGTGATGGTGTCACCGCGGCTGAAAGGCGATTCCACCTCCCGCTCAATGGTCGCGCCATTGGGAATACGACCTACACTAGGCACATTCACCGTAATTCTGGATCCATCCTGGCCCTGAGCACCGAAGCCACCCACGACCATGCTGCCCTGAGCCATCGCATATACCTGGCCATCGACACCTTTCAACGGAGTCATCAGCAACGTGCCACCGCGCAGGCTATCGGCATTACCAATGGAAGACACGGTGATATCGAGCTCCTGCCCGGCCTTGGCAAACGGGGGTAAGGTTGCGCTGACGGTCACCGCCGCAACGTTCGCAAGGTTCGGGTTAACACCGTCTGGCAAGGTAATACCGAACTGGTTCATCATGTTGCGGAAGGTCTGATTGGTGAAAGGTGCCTTATCGCCGGTTCCGTCCAGACCCACCACAAGGCCGTAACCGAGCAACTGATTGTTACGAACCCCTTTTACCTGAGCCATGTCTTTGAGACGGTCTGCCATAACCGGCGCAGAACAGACCGCCAGCAAAGCAAACACAACCATCAGTTTACGCATCATAGCGGCCACCACTCACTGTTAAAGAAGCGGGCCAGCCAGCCCATTTGATTGGCTTGATCAAAGTCACCAGTGCCACCGTATGCAAAGCGTGCATCTGCAACCCGGTTAGACGTTATGGTGTTGTCTGGTTGAATATCTTGAGGCCGTACCAGGCCCGTCAAACGGATGTATTCATCACCATTGGTCAGGGACAGCCACTTCTCACCACGAATGCGTAGCACCCCATTCGGCAGCACCTCTGTCACCGTTACGGTAATACTACCCGCCAGACTGTTGCTCTGATCAGCCTCGGCTGAGCCATTGAAATCCCGTTCAAAATTAGCCCTCGCATTCAGCCCGATGTTGGCATTGCCAAAGATGCTGGGCTCCGGAATGCTCAACTCCTGATCCTTGGTAATGCTGGTTTCGGCACTCTTGCTGGCGCGCGTGGATTCACGCAGTGTAACGGTCAGTACATCACCGATGTTCAGTGCCTTGGTATCGCCATACAGGTTGTAATTGCGTGCCGGCTGAAAAATGGCGCCAGAATCCAGATCGCGCTGCATCATGGCCTGAGCCCGCACCGGGGCATACGACGGATCATCCGGCATTGCTCTGGGTCGGCTCATGGCGGTACAGCCCTGAAGCACAATCAGCACACCCACCAGTGCCAGGGTGGCCAACCGTTCTGTTTTAAAGGTGTGATGAAGGATGTTCATGACTTACCCAATGTTGTTGGTGATGAACTGGAGCATCTGGTCGGTTGTGGACACCACTTTCGAGTTCATCTCGTAAGCGCGCTGGGTGGTAATCATGTTCACCAGCTCCTCCACCACTTCCACGTTGGATGACTCCACCGTGCCCTGCTCGATATTGCCCAAACCTGCCAGGCCGGGTTCGCCCTCGGCGGGATCACCGCTGGCGTTGGTTTCTTTGAACAGGTTGTTGCCGATGGCTTGCAGGCCTTGCGGATTGATAAAATCCACCAGAGTAATCTGGCCAAGGTTGATCGGAGCGGCCTGATCATCGGTAACCACGGTGACTGTGCCGTCTTTGCCGATGGTGATGTTGGTGGCATCATCAGGCACGTTAATGTTGGGCTCCAGCGGGTAACCATCCGGCGTTACAACATCGCCGTCCGCGTTCAACTGGAACTGGCCGTCCCGGGTGTAGGCAATCTGGCCATCCGGCATTTCAATCTGGAAGAAACCACGGCCGTTAACCGCCAGGTCCAGGGGCTGCTCGGTAATCTGCAAGTTGCCCTGACTGAACTGTTTGGTGGTGCCTACTACTCTCACGCCGGTACCCAGCTGCAGGCCCGACGGCAGCTCTGTGTTTTCTGTGCTCAAACCGCCCGGCTGCCGGTTGATCTGATACAAAAGATCCTGAAACACCGCCCGGTCCCGCTTGAAACCTGTGGTGTTCACGTTGGCCAGGTTGTTGGAGATGGTGGACATATTGGTGTCCTGCGCGCTCAACCCGGTTTTGCTGACCCATAGTGCTGGATGCATTGCTCTACTCCTTACCCGGCTGCCAAAGCGGCGATGGTTTGCCGCTCTTTAGCAGTGGGTGATGCTTGATCGGTGTTATCAGAGGTTCTGCAACAGTCGTGCCGCCGCCTCAGAATTTTCCTTTGCCGTGGACATTACCTTTACCTGCATCTCGTATTGCCGGGAGAGCTGCAAGTTAGCGATCATTTCTTCCACCGCATTGACGTTAGAACTTTCCAGAAATCCGGTGGCCACTCGCATGGCGGCATCCGGTGGTTCGGGACCATCAATGGCCTGGTCAGGCTTCCTGCGAATGAAACCATCAAGGCCTTTTTCCAGCGCCGTCGCTGGCGGGTTAACCATTTTCAGGCGGTCTACTTCAATGAGCTGATCCGGCGGACCGCCCACAGGCACGATAGAAATAGTGCCATCTGAACCGACCTGCAGGTTGTCAAAGGGGGGCAAAGCCACCGGGCCGCCATTACCGAGTACTAGCTCGCCACTGGCCAGCCTGACCAGACCGTTCACATCAATCTGCAAACTGCCACTGCGGGTAAACACTTCCTCGCCCAGATCGTTCTGAACCGCCAGCCAGCCGTCACGCTCTACTGCCACGTCCAGTTTGCGGCCGGTGTCCATCAAGGCACCGGCAGTGAGGTCCGTACCTGGCCGCTCTGTCATGGCGTAAGCACGGGTTGGGTGGTGCTCACCGAACACAGGCATACTGCGGGCCTGGGCAAAATCCTTCTTGAAGCCGGTGGTGTTGACGTTTGCCAGGTTGTTGGCATGGGCACGCTGGGCCAGCATGTTCTGCTTGGCACCAGACATTCCAATATAGAGAGCTTTATCCATGGGCAAACTCCTGCCGGAATTTTGACTGTTTACAGTCTTCCTGCAGGAGTCATGCCATATTTATGGAATCGCGTTAGCGGAGGTTGATAATGGTCTGAGTGACCGCATCGGAGGTTTCAATAGTCTTGGCGTTGGCCTGATAGTTACGCTGGGCAATGATCAGGTTGACCAGCTCGGCCGACAAGTCCACGTTGGACTCTTCTACGGAACTCGCCTTGATCGAACCCAGAGTTCCGGTATCCGGCGCACCAATGATCGGCTGGCCAGACTCAAACGTTTCTACCCAGGTAGTCTCGCCGACCGGCGACAGACCATTGGTATTCTTGAATGACGCCAAGGCAACCTGGCCGAGCGATTTTGACTGGCCGTTGGTGTAGCGGGCGAAGATCACGCCCTGATCAGAAACATCCAGGCCAGACAACCGGCCCGTGCTGAAACCGTTCTGGCGCTGATCGTTCACGCCAAAGGCCGCACCGAACTGGGTGGTGTTACCCAGATCAACAACGAATGCAGACGTGGTGGGCGGTTCCGGAATCGGTGTCACCACTTCCTGACCTGGCAACGGCGGACCATCAGCACCGTTAGGCTCACCATTCGGATCTTTCGGGACCCAATCCGCCACCACTATCTCGCCGTTAGGGTCTCCATTCACCGACTGCAACACACCACTCTCATTGAATCTTGCGGTGAACGGCGACGTGTCTGTGCCTGCGACCAGCTCGCCATCAATCTGCAGGTAGACCGACCATTCACTCACTCCGATACCGTTACCCGGCGACGGGTTTTTTACATAGAACTGGGTAAGCTCATGGGAATTACCCAGGCTGTCAAAAATAGTGGTGGATGTGGCGTGATTGTAGGTACGCTGGTCCAGCGGGTTGAAAGAATTAGTAATACGGAGATCGCCCCCCGCAAACGCGTCAGCGATTTCGCTGTTGGCGCCAACCGGCTGGATGTCCTGAACCGTGCGATCGGATTGAATGTTCACATCGCCCGCAAACGCCTCAAGAGGCTGATCCACGCCTGCAGCCACACTGGCAAAACTGATCCCGACGTTCGACCCGCGGTTATCAATGATGCGGATGTCATTGCCACCATCCACGAGAGAGGCAGACAGACTCGTAGCACTGGAGGCATTAATCGCATCCGCCAGACCTTGAAGCGAACTGACCCCGTTTAGAGAAAGGGGCACGTTCTGGCCGTCAAGTTCAAGCCGGAATTCCGTATCACTTTGTGAAAGTGCGTCATTTAGTGCACCGATATCAAACTCGTCACCAAGGATAACCGCCGTCGTTGCAGAGGCTGACAGGCCGCGCTGCTGGTTGATGATACCCGCCGCGTCTCTTGCCGAAAGGTTCTGATCAAGCGTGATATCCGGCGAACTGGTGCCGTCAGAATACACCACCCTGAACACATCATCCGCAGTAAGGTCGCCCATTGAAACGGTCTGAAAATCCACCACCCGGCTTTCCAGCACCGACTCTCGCGAATCCAGGTTCAGGTCAGACCGAAGGTTGGTGGTGCGGCGTGGCGCCAGGTTGTCCGTCTCGATCTGCAGGTCACCACGAATACCGGACAGATTACCGTCATCGTCGGCGGTGAAGCCTTGTACCCTCATGTTCTGATTGTTGGTGACAAAGCCGTCTTTATCGATGCCGAATTGACCGGCACGGGAGTAACGGATTTCGCCGTTGTTATTGAGAATAAAGAAGCCGTCACCACTGATCGCCATATCCAGGCCATTATCGGTAAAGCTGATATTGCCCTGCCCGAACGACTGCGTAACATCCTGCACCCGAACGCCGTCACCAATCGGGTTGGTACCACCACTGAGAAAGCCACTGGCGTATAAGTCGCCAAACTGTACCTTACTGCCCTTGAAACCCACGGTGCTGGCATTGGCAATATTGTTGCCGGTTACGTCCAGATCTACCGCAGCAGCCCTAAGCCCACTCAAACCTGTATTAAATGCCATGACTTATACCTCCTGGCCAGAAACCGGATCAGTTAATTTGTTGAACATCGGACAGGGCAATCGAGCCCATACCAGCCAGATTAAGAGTAATTGAGCCGCCCTTGCCCAGCGAAACACTGTCAACATTGGCACTAACCATCGTACCCAACTGTTCAGGACCAGAGGGATAAGAACCCTGGGCCACAATTTGATAGGGGCCCGGCGGCAAAGGATTGCCGTTGCCGTCCTGACCGTCCCAGCGGAACGAGGTTACGCCGGCCTGACTGGAGCCCATGTCAATCTGGCGCACCAGTTCTCCGTTCTGATTCATCACCGACAACCTCAGGCCACCGGTCGATGCAGGCACCTCGATGGTGCCGGTGATCTCACCTTTGCCACCCAGAATGCCGATATTGGAGGGCGCCAGAACGGTCTTGCCAACCATAGCGGACGCCTGTAGGGCTTGGCTGGAGCGGAACTGGCCCGCCACATCTTCAACCGTGCCAGACAGGTTTTGCATCTCTTCAAGCGAACTGAACTGGGCCAATTGAGAGATAAAATCGCCGTTATCCTGCGGGTCCAGCGGGTTCTGATTCTTTAACTGGGCAATCATCAGCTGCATAAAGGCGTCTTTACCCAGCTCACTACCACCGTTCGCTTTGTCATCCGGCTTGATCTGATACTGGCTCAGTACGTCTGAGGCCGACGCCGTATTGATTGCACTCATGACTTACTCCTCACGTTTTACTGCTGACCCAGTGTCAGGATGCGCTGCATCATGGACTTGGCGGTGTTCATGACGTCTACATTCATCTGAAAACTGCGCGAAGACGACATCATGTCTGCCATTTCTTCCACCACATTCACATTCGGGTAGAACACGTAGCCATCTTCGTTAGCGGCAGGATGGTTAGGCTCGTAGCGCATTTGCAGCTCGGCATCGCTTTCCAGAATGCCCTCTACTCTCACGCCGGCGCCCGGGCCGTCATCTGAAGCAAAGCCAAAGCCCTGCTGGTCCGGATTCAGCATGGCTTGCTGAATGGCCGCAAACACAGGCTTACGGGCACGGTAAGCATTGTCTGTGCTGGAGCTGGCGGTTTCTGCGTTCGCGATGTTAGACGCCGTTGTATTGAGCCGCAGCGACTGTGCGGTCATGCCGGACCCGGCGATGTCAAAAATGTTGCCCAGTGACATGGCAATCTCCTTAAATCTTGAGTGGCTGCGACTTACTCGCCCGTAATGGCTTTGGTCAGTCCGGCAAATTTGCTGCTCAGAAACTGGAAGCTGGCCTGGTAATCCATCGCGTTACGCATAAAGCGACTTTGCTCTTCCTGGGCATCAACCGTGTTACCGTCCAGCGACGGCTGGTGCGGCGTACGATACAGTAGCTCACCGTCACTGCCCGGGCTTGAAGTGTCCATGTGGCCATGATGAGTTTTGCTCATCGCGATCCCGCTGACGGACGCCTGTGCTTTTTGCATCATCGCCTGAAAATCAATGTCTCGGGCCTTAAAGCCGGGTGTATCAGCATTTGCCAGGTTGTTCGCCAACACTTCAGCGCGCTGAACCCGAGCCTGCAATGCATGCTCGTGGATACCCAATGCCTTATCGAATGAAATTGCCATGACTGCCTCCGGAATTCTGGACCGGCTGCGTTCTATCAAACGAATTGCCGGTTTTGCGCTCTTCCATAGGTAAAGCAAAGGCAATGCCAGCTTTTCAAAGCCCTTGCAGGGCGGGGAGTTCAGGAAAGGTTGTTCAGAATATGAGCGGCAATAAACGGTGTAGGGGGCAAAGAGCGGCAATCAACTTCCTTCAAGGGTTTGAAGGCATTGCCGCTGCCCCGCGCAGACAGACCCGACCGTTACCAGTCCTCGCAACATCCCGGGCCAGACCAGGTCGCAACAAACTGCCGGGTGTCGGGTCGAGGCACCGATGGCTTTTCACTTACCACCGTACCGGTGTACAAAAATCCAACCACCGACTCACCGGATTGCAACCCCAGGCCCTCGTGAACGATCGGGTGGTATGCCACGCCGCCTGTGCGCCACATAGCCCCGTAGCCAGCATCGGTCAGTGCAAGCGAAAGAAAACTCATTCCCGCCGCAGCAGACATCAACTGTTCGACGTCCGGCACTTTTGGGTGCGTGCGAGGCGACGCTATACCCACAATGATCATCGGCGCTCTGAGCGGCGCCTTTTGGGCTTTCTCAACTTCTTTTTCACTGGCCCCATCCGGACACGCCCTGGCAAACAGCTCACCCAATGCGATGCGGGCATCACCCTCAATGACCAGATAGCGCCAGGGCCGAAGCAACGCGTGATCGGGTGCCCGCGCAGCACATTGAAACGCCGTATCCACGATATCCTGGGCCGGGGCTGGCGCTTGTAACCGGGGCTCGGAGGTTTTATCCAGTAAAAAACGGGTAACTGTTGACATACAGGCTCTCCGACAGAATGGCGGACCAGGTTGCGCCGAGGGCAAAGGCACCTTAGTGAATTGTGGGTTGTACGTAATACTGTTAATCTTTGGTCGTATACGCGCCTACTATTAGATAGAGCGCGACCCACAATTATAAAGAATTCGGCTGCCTACAATGAGTGACCAACAAACTTTTCGCAACTTTCAAGAATTCTACCCCTACTACCTCGAAGAGCACAGCGACGTCATGTGTCGGCGCCTTCACTTCATTGGTAGTCTGCTTGTCCTCATCGTCGCGGCTTGGTCCCTGATCAGCGGGGCGCTGATTTGGCTGTTGGCATTACCTTTCATTGGGTATGGTTTTGCCTGGGTCGGCCACTTCAAATTTGAGAAAAATCGTCCGGCCACGTTTAAACATCCCTTTTATAGCCTTTTGGGCGACTGGGTGATGTTCCGCGACATGCTGACCGGAAGGATCCGGTTTTGACATGATGAGCACACCGGCCGACCTGCGCAATGTTGCCAGCAGCACGGGTAAGCTGAACCACGGCGATATCCAAGACTCCACCGTGGCTATTCCTCCGATGCCGGACTACAACGGTCGCATTATTGCCTACACGGCAACGGCAGCGATTATTGTTACGGGCGTTATTCAGGGTATTTTCCAGTCGAGCCTGCTTTGGGTTGTCGCCGGTGCCCTGACCTGGCCTCACCTTGTTCATCTGCTTAGCCGGCGCACGGTTCTGCGCAGATCGCCTCGTATTCGTCAAAAAATATTATTTTTTGACTGCGTTATCGGCGGAGCATTTATTGGTCTGATCGGCCTTGTCGCCATTCCCTCGGTATCGGTGGTCCTGATGCTGATGTTCAGCTGCCTTATTGTCGGCGGAATCCGGCAGTGGCTGCTTGGTACAGCTCTGATGTTTGCCGCACTCACTGCCTCTGCGGCGTTTCTCGGCATTGCGGATAGCCTGCAAACACCGTTGCTGACCAGCATCATGGCAATCGCCTCAACCGGCGCCTACATTTGCGTCACGGCCTATTATTCACATCAGCAGGCTCGCACGCTGCTGCTGGCCAAAACCCAGATTCAAAATCAGCGCGAACAGTCCATTGCCTTATCCCACAAGCTCTCCAAGTACCTTTCTCCTCAGGTCTGGCAATCCATCTTTACCGGCGAACGAGATGTCAGGCTGGAAACCCAGCGCAAAAAGCTCGCGGTATTCTTCTCTGACATTAAAGGCTTTACCGAGCTGTCTGAAGAAATGGAGCCAGAGGCTCTCACAGAACTGCTCAACCACTACTTCAACGAAATGTCAGAAGTGGCCCTTCGATACGGAGGCACCATCGACAAGTTTGTGGGTGACTCCATCATGGTTTTCTTTGGCGACCCCACCAGTCGCGGACAGCGGGAAGATGCCTTCGCCTGCGTGTCTATGGCCATCGACATGCGCAAGCACATGAAAATCATGCGCCAAAAATGGCGCAGCCAAGGCATTAAAACGCCCCTTCAGATCCGCATGGGTATCAGTACCGGCTACACCACGGTGGGTAACTTTGGTGCCGAAAACCGCATGGATTACACCATCATCGGAAAAGAAGTGAACCTGGCCAGCCGACTGGAATCGTTAGCCGAAGCCGGGGAAATTCTGGTGTCCTATGAAACCTTCTCGCTGATCAAAGACCGCATTATGTGCCGGGACAAAGGTGAAATTACGGTGAAAGGTTTCGGCAAACCGGTTGCCATCTACGAAGTTGTCGACTTCCGCCGTGACATGGGACCAAACCGTAGCTTTCTCGAACATGAGCACAGCGGCTTTGCCATGTACCTGGATTCGGACAAGATCACCGAACGGGAGCGCAAAGAGGTTCTCGCCGCCCTGGAAGACGCAGCCGATCGACTGCGCCAGGAATAAAACACCCACCAGGGCTTCCTGCCCCTGTTATTACTGCCTGACCAACCTTGGCCCCGCGTTATCCGTGGGGCTGGTGCTTCGTACCGGGTTGATATCCAGCCCACCGCGTCGGGTGTACCGGGCGCAGACCATCAACTCTTTGGGCTGACACCGCGCCATCAGATCAGTAAACAGTGTTTCCACACAGTGCTCATGAAAGTCCTGCTTCTGTCGAAAGCTGACGATGTAGCGCAGCAATCCTGCACGATCAATCTTCGGCCCGGAATAACGGATCAACACACTGGCCCAATCCGGCTGACCGGTCACCGGACAATTGCTTTTCAAAAGATGTGAACACAGCTGCTCTGACACATTTTCTGTTCCGGCCACCAATGAATCGGCCGAGTAGTCGTAGACCACGCTCTCAAGCAGCTCATCGTCAATCAACTCATAACCCGCTGGCCGTCCTTCGGCCGGAGCAGACTCATCCACACTCAACAGGTGCACGTGCACCGCAGCCCCGCAAGCACTCGACAGGTCGGCTGTAATCGTCTCTGCCACCTGGTCGGCAGACGAAAACACGGCCTGGTTCAGTGAATTCAGGTACAGCTTCAACGACTTGCTTTCAATAATGGAGGGCGACGCCGCCGGAAACCGGATCTCGCCCCAGGCAACGGCAGGCACGCCACCAGGCCGCAGCCAGGAAATCTCCCAAGCTTGCCAGAGGTCCTCGCCAAACCAGGGCCAGCGACCATCCTCAAGACCAATGCGACGCCGATTCTCCTCACGGGCCACAGGGAACAATAACGCGGGATCGTACTGATCCGGGTAGTCGCTGGACTTGCCCAGCGGAGCATTATGCAAAGCCATAGTGATTCCTGAAACCGATCAGTGACGAATACCCTTGCCTCGGGACAGCATACGCAAGGCAATCGCCGCCAAAAGGACAATGAAGAACAGAATCATACCAAGAGAGACAAACGGATTAACGTCTGATACACCCAGTATGCCGTAACGGAACCCGTTCACCATATACAGAATCGGGTTGATCATTGAGACACCCTGCCAGAACGATGGCAGCATATCGATGCTGTAGAAAACGCCGCCCAGATAGGTGAGCGGCGTCAGCACGAAAGTGGGCACAATGGAAATATCATCAAACTTGGTCGCGAGCATGGCATTGATAAAGCCTCCCAAAGAGAACAACGCAGAGGTCAGGAACACCGTAAGCACCACCATCGGCAAGTTATGAATTGCCAACCGGGTAAACGCCAGCGACAACAGCGTGACGATCAGGCCGATGCCTAGCCCCCTCGCCATTCCACCGGCCACATAGCCCGCTAAAATGGTCCAGTTGGGTACCGGTGAAACCAGCAACTCTTCAATACTGCGCTGGAATTTCATTGAGAAAAACGATGACACCACATTCGCGTAGGAGCTGGTAATCACCGCCATCATGATCAGCCCCGGCACGATAAACTGCATATAATCGAACCCGCCCATCTCACCGATGCGAGACCCGATCAGGTTGCCAAAAATGATGAAATACAGCGTCATAGTAACGGCTGGCGGCAACAACGTCTGAGGCCAGATGCGGGTAAAGCGGCGAATCTCACGAAGTACAATGGTGCAGAACGCTGTCCACAGAGCCTGAGCCGTCATGCGGTCACCTTCCCTTGCCCGGCTTCGCCACGGGCATTGTCCTCAACCATACGCACAAACAGCTCTTCGAGACGGTTGGCCTTGGTCCGCATACTCATTACCTTGATCCCTTTATTCTCCAGCTCAACAAACAATGCATTCAAGCCCTGGCCTTTGGCCACATCAGCCTCAAGGGCACCGTCGTCATTGATAGAACAATGAAATCCATCAAGCACGGGGGGTTGGTCGAGTGACTGCTCGGTATCGAGCACAAAGGTCTCAACACTCAGCTGCTGCAGAAGTTCCCGCTTACTGGTGTGCCGGATAATCTCACCGTGATCGATGATGGCAATGTGTTTACAGAGTGCCTCGGCTTCTTCCAGGTAATGCGTGGTCAGTATGATCGTGGTGCCCTGTCGGTTCATCTCTTCAAGAAACTGCCACATTGACCGACGAAGCTCGATATCCACACCCGCCGTCGGCTCGTCGAGTATCAACAACCGGGGCTCATGCACCAATGCCCTGGCGATCATCAACCGACGCTTCATGCCTCCGGACAGCATTCGGGAGGGAGTGTCACGCTTGTCCCACAACCCTAGCTTCTTCAGGTATTTCTCTGCCGAAATTCGGGCTTGCTTGAGCGGAATGCCGTAGTAACCCGCCTGAGTGGTCACAATATCCATGACTTTTTCAAACTGATTGAAATTAAACTCTTGTGGCACCACGCCCAGATTGACCTTGGCGCTGGACAATTCAGTATCGATGTCATGCCCGAACACCCGCACCTGGCCACCGGACTTGTTTACCAGCGACGACACAATACCAAGGGTGGTGGACTTACCTGCACCATTGGGGCCTAACAAGGCAAAAAAGTCGCCCTCACGAACCTGCAGATCAATACCCTTCAAAGCCTGAAAGCCATCAGCGTAGCTTTTGACCAGGCCTTCTATTTCCAATGCGTAGGTCATAACCAAACCGTAAATTGATGAAATCCCCGCCACTGCGGCAGACGTTAGATTGCTATGTGATTGTGGCGGATGTGAAACATTTCAAGGCCCGCATGACCTGCCCCACCAGCCGGGAAATGGGGCGCCGCTATTATCTGGCAGACCACAAGGCCAGTCATTCAGCCGCTGACACCAACATAAAAACCGTCTAAATACGCAAAATCGGCGGCAATCCGCACCTTGGGCAACTGGAGGCAGTCAGCAAACGGCCACAGGACGTGGTCGTGCATTGGTGGAGCTGGCAAGACGCCGATATGGATTATTTTGTAGCGAGGTCAGCAGGGGGAGAATCGGAGTTATTGATCAATTTCCGCCCCGCCAATACGTATGGTTGGGTACGAAAACAGATACCCATCATTATCGAGTGATCAGATTGCTTAACGACCACCTGGCCTCTGCACCGGTAACATCATAGCCAGAAGGGTCCAACCCCTCTGTGCCATGAGGCAGGCAATCGCTTACCGTGAGGGCTTCAGATGCCGGGCAGGATTCGTTATGCTTTGCCAAATCAATAACTTTAGCGGACTTCAAAGGCTGCCGATCACGCCCTTGCAGCACCATCACCTTCGGCCATAGCCGCCGCTCCGGCGAATGCGACACCACAACACCTCTCCGACCATCTGACAATTCAACCAAAGAACCGGTGGGATAGACGCCAATGGCCTGGATAAAGGCTTCAACCAGATCCTCCTGAAATTCGATGTTGCGCATGTCGTAGAGCAACGCCACCGCTTTGGCCGGTGTCATCGGATCTTGTCCATCACGGGGTGCCGTCATGGATTCAAAAAATTCAGCAATCCCCGCCACCTTGGCAAGCAGAGCGATTCGATCACCGCGCAACCCTTGCGGGAAGCCAGAGCCATTGTGCCGCTCGCGATGCCCCTGCACGACGTTCATTACCGCCCGGGACAGCCCGGTATGCTCGAGCATCTCGGTACCCTTCACCACATAGCTGCGATAGACAGCGTATTCTTCCGGATTCAGTTGATGCTCACGTACCAGCAAATCTTTAGGCAGCGCGGTCTTACCTACCTGAGATAAAAGGCAACCGACGCCAAGATGACCCAACAAATCCTCATTTAACCCGAGCTGGCGGCCGCACACCAGGGCCCACACAGCGGTGTTGAGCGCATGCCGGTAAACAAAATCATCGTACTGCCGGGTTCGGCTCAGCCACAGTAATGCGTTCGGCTGCCGAATCACACTCGCCACCATCTTGCGGGCAACGTCCGCCGCAGGCCGCAGATCAGGTAGCTGCCCGGTCTGCAACGAGGCAAACATCTGCTCCAGAGCCACTTCGGCATCATCCAGCAAGCGGCGAGAAGATTTGATTTCTTTTTTGAGCGGAGCGCTCAACGTGTAGGCAACGGGTTCACGGATACTCAGGGCCGGCAATTGCAACTCTTCACGCCCATTGCCCCGGTTTCGCGCCGTGCGACGGAACGCTTGACCGGCCTCTTTATCCTTTGGCGCTGAGGTTCGACGCTCGGCAACATCCACCATCACCCACTTACAGTGAGAGACCAGAGCATGCACATCGCTTTGGGACCGAATATAGAAACCCTGAATCGGGAAAGGGGTCTGGTGCCACGGCCTGTCGAGGTCTGACACAAACATGCCGACTTCCAGATCATGTACCGCAACTTTCTTCTGCTGGACGCCCACCACACACCTCAGTAAACAGAATTTTTGATAACTGACAGTTTGCCACTGTGGCGACAAGACTCCATTACGTTTTGGTAGTCAAACGTCACCAAACCGAAACACAAGGTAACTTATAATTTCAAAGCGCAACGGAATGTAGCAGTGTGATTGCCATCACAGAGCAAATGCCAGACCGGTCAGCCTTCTTTGCACTCACTCCCATTAAACGAGGGCAGGCTTGCACCGAGCGTGCCAAGGGGAACTTTTCACGGATTACTCTTCATTCCGCTCAAACTGCAAACCAAACCCATCCACCGTTTTACGCACAACGATCATATCCAACACCGGTGCCGGCATAGGCAAACCCTGCACCTGAACAGTCACATTATCACCCAGTTCCGGTGTAAAGGCCTCATCATTGATCACGATGAAAACACCTCCATCTGAGATGTCCCGAGTGGAGAATACAAACTCCCCAATTCGTTCGTGGACCACTTTTACTTTCGCAGTTAAGGCCGTGCGCATGTGCTCTCTGCGATCGTCGTCTGCCATATCCCAACGATCCTGTTTTTATAGTGTTATGAAGCATAACACCATTTTTACATAAATATCCCAACA
>NZ_JACUUB010000110.1 GCF_014859525.1 Marinobacter sp. | reverse complement strand
TCGTTCGGGACGAAGGGGTCGCAGGTTCGAATCCTGCCACGCCGACCACTATCCCGCTTTTTTCTTGCCAATAGTCTTCTGTTCTTTCGCTATCCTCCTGACCAGACAGAATTTCTGTATCCTTGATAAGTCTGCTAATGTTCTGCCGTAAGACTGTCGCGGAGGGATACATTGAACAAGGCAACGGAATTCAAATCCGGCAACTTTTCGTTTTTGTCAGAGCACGATTCTTTATTCGTGGAACTGGCCGAATCCGCCGAACGTGCCTTCGCCAGTGACCCCAACACCACCCTGATCAAACTCCGCCAGCTCGGCGAAGCCCTGGCCCAGCACCTGGCCGCGCTCTCCGGCATCGAGTTTGATGAGCAAACCAGCCAGTCCGAACTGCTGTACCGCCTGAACCGGGAATTGCGACTGGAGCCGCAGATCAAAGAGCTGTTCCACATTCTGCGCGTCGAGGGCAACAAAGCCACTCACCAGTTCCGTACCCAACACAAAGAAGCCATGGACGGCCTGAAAGTGGCGCGGGCCCTGGCCATCTGGTTTCACCGCTCCTTCGGTAAAGCCGGTGCCGGCTTCAAACCAGGCCCCTTTGTACCGCCCGCCGACCCCAGCGCCCAGTTACGCCAGCTTCAGGGCGATATCGAAAAACTGCGGCACGATCTGCAACACGCCAATATGGCGCTGGACAGCAGCCAGCAGCTCAGCCAGCTGATTGAGAAAGAAAAAACCGAATACGAAGCCTTGGCGCTCGCCATGGATGAAGAATCCCGCGCTTTGGCGGAACAGGCCCGCCAGCACGAACAGGCCCTGAGCCAACAGCAGCAGGCCTACGAGCAGAAGATCAAAGCCCTGCAACAGCAGCTTACGGAGCAGGGCGAACAAACTGTTAACCAGCAGCGCCAGCAGGTAGCCAAGAGAGCAAAGGCCGCCACCGACACGCTGGTCCTGAACGAAGAACTCACCCGCATTCTCATCGACCAGCAACTGCAGGAAGCCGGTTGGGAAGCGGACAGCCAGGACATCACCTTCCAGAAAGGCGCCCGCCCGGAGAAAGGCACCTATCGCGCGATTGCCGAATGGCCCACCAACCACAATGGCGAGAAGGGCCGGGCCGATTACGTGCTGTTTGCCGGGCTTACGCCCATCGCCGTAGTCGAAGCCAAGAAAGAGAACACCAACGTGGCCGGCAAAATCCGCCAGGCCGAACGCTACAGCAAAGGCTTCAAGGTAGACGCACCGTTAGTCGGCGCCTGGGAACTGATGGGCCGTACCATCGCCTGGCCTGCCGATGAAAGCGGCCATTACCACGTGCCCTTTGTGTATTCCTGCAACGGCCGGCCCTATGTGCCGCAACTGGCGGAACAGTCCGGCACCTGGTTCCGGGATGTGCGCGAGCCCAGCAACCTGCGCCGCGCACTGCCGCAGTTCCACACCCCCATCGGGCTGCTGGATTTGTTGGAACGGGATAAGGAAAACGCCGAGAAGCTGTTAAAGGAAGAGCCTTTCGGCTACCTGAAACTACGGGACTATCAACAGAACGCCATTGTCGCCACCGAACACGCCCTGGCCCGTGGCGTACGAACAGCCCTGCTGGCCATGGCCACCGGCACCGGTAAAACCCGAACCATCATCGGCTTGATGTACCGCTTCCTGAAAGCCGAGCGGTTCCACCGCATCCTGTTTCTGGTAGACCGCACCGCACTAGGCCAGCAAGCCATCGACGCCTTCAACGAAGCACCACTGGAACAGAACCACACCCTCAGCAAGATCTATAACGTGGCCGAGCTGGGCGATATGGCCGCCGAAGCGGAAACCCGCATCCAGGTGGCCACGGTACAGGCCATGGTCAAACGCATCTTTATGAGCGACAACCCGCCGCCCATCGACCAGTTCGACTGCATCATCATCGACGAAGCCCACCGGGGCTACACCCTGGACCAGGAAATGACCGAAGGCGAACTGGCCCTGCGGGACACCAGCCAGTACCTGTCCAGCTACCGCCGGGTGCTGGATTACTTCGATGCGGTCAAAATCGGCCTCACCGCCACCCCAGCCAAGCACACCAGCGAGATTTTCGGCAAACCGGTGTACACCTACTCCTACCGGGAAGCCGTGGCGGATGACTGGCTGATCGACCACGAACCGCCCATCCGCTACGAAACCCTGCTCACCCAGAACGGCATTACCTTTGAGAAGGGCAAACCAGTCGAAGTCATCAACCGCCAGACCGGAGAAGTGGACACCACAGAGCTGGAAGACGAACTCAACTTCGAAGTGGATGCCTTCAACCGCCGCGTGATCAACGAGAACTTCAACCGGGTCATCTGCGAACAGCTGGTACAGGAGCTGGACCCGTTCGGCGACGAGAAAACCATGATCTTCTGCGCCACCGATCTGCACGCGGATATGGTGAAAAGCCAGCTCGATAAAGCCTTCAAGGATTTGTACAACGGCCGCTACAACGAAGCCGCGGTCGCCAAGATCACCGGCCAGAGCGACAAGGTGGATCAGCTCATCCGCCGCTACAAGAACGAACGTTACCCCAACATTGCCATCACCGTAGACCTGCTGACCACCGGCATCGACGTGCCGCGCATCTGCAACCTGGTGTTCATGCGCCGGATACGTTCACGCATCCTGTACGAACAGATGATCGGCCGCGCCACCCGCCGCTGTGATGAGATCGGCAAGACCGTGTTCCGCATCTATGACCCGGTGGACATCTACGCCGCGCTGCAAGATGTGAACACCATGAAGCCCCTGGTGAAAGACCCCAACATCACCCTGGAACAACTGGTGGGCGAACTCACCGACGACGAACAGCTGGAAAAAGCCCTCAACAGCCCCAGCGAACAGCCGGATGAAAGCCAGGCCGATGTGGTGCTCAGCCAGCTCAGCCAGAAACTCATGCGAGTGCTGCGCAAGGCCGACAACAAAGCCGAAAACCGCCCGGCACTGAAACAGAAACTGGACGAACTGCACCAGAGCTGGGGTGTGGAACCCAAATCCCTGCATACCCACCTGCATCAGCTCGGCCCGCGCCAGGCCTCGGAATTCCTCAAGCAGCACAGTAGCCTGATTTATCAACTATCAGAGGTGAAACATCTGGTTGGCAGCGAATCCATGCCGCTGATCTCCGACCACGATGATGAGCTACGTTACCGAGGCCAGAACTACGGCCAGTACGACAAGCCCGAAGATTACCTGGACGAATTCAATCGATTCATCAAAGACCAACTCAACCAGTCTGCCGCCCTGGCCGTGGTGGTCAACAAACCCCGGAATCTCACCCGGGAACAACTACGGGAAGTCAAACTGCTGCTGGACAACCACGGCTACTCCGAAGCCCGCCTGCAAAGCGCCGTGCGCAACCAGACCAACAAAGACATCGCCGCCAGCATCATCGGCTACATCCGCCGCGCCGCCCTGGGCGAGGCCTTGATTCCGTTCGAACAGCGCGTGGCCGAAGCCATGGACCGCATCTACACCCAGCACAGCTGGACCCCGAACCAGCGGAAATGGTTGGAGCGGCTGGCCAAGCAGCTGGTGCATGAAGTCATCATCGACCGGGAGTTTGTGAACCATCGCTTTGCCGATGACGGCGGGGCCAAGCAGATGGACAAGGTGCTGGGGCAACAGCTGGATACGGTGCTGGAGGAACTGAACGAGGCGATGTGGCCGGAGCGGAGTGCCTGAGCTGGGTGCCGGAATAGAGCAGCTCATACGCACCATGTTTATCGCATCGACACAGGCTCAATCTATGTCGATTTTTGTTGGATTTTTCGATATAGATCATTGCTATGTTTACCGCATGAACATAGACTGCTCAAAATGCTCATCTATGTCGAAATTTTGAAGGAATTTGAACATGGCCTGGCGACCGGATCAGCCCTATGACCAATTACCGCCTCTGCCGCCTGCCAAAGAAGCGACGGAGACTCTCGGTATCCTCAAAGCCTGCATTCCCGCCCGGGCGGCACTGGCTGAACTTAAGCAAGCTGGAGAGCTGATTCCAAATCAATCGCTGCTTATAAACCTGCTGCCGCTACTGGAAGCCAAAGACAGTTCCGAGATCGAGAACATCGTCACCACCACCGACAAGCTGTTTCAGTATTCGCAGGAAGATCAAGGGGCCGACCCAGCCACGAAGGAGGCTCTCCGATACCGGACAGCACTATACGAGGGCTTCGTACATCTTCAGCAAAAGCCATTGTGCTCCAGTACCGCTATTGAAGTGTGCAGCACCCTGAAGGGCGTAGATATGAATGTCCACAAAGTGCCCGGAACCATTATCGGCAATCAGGCAACCGGTGAAACCATCTACACCCCTCCTGTTGGCGAGACGGTTATTCGCAACCTGCTCACCAATTGGGAAAACTATCTGCATTCAGACGATGATACGGATCCTCTGATCAAAATGGCTATCAGCCATTACCAGTTCGAGGCCATCCACCCCTTCCACGACGGTAATGGCCGAACCGGGCGTATCGTCAATGTGCTGTACCTGATCGAACAACAACTACTCACCCTGCCCATTCTTTACCTGAGTCGCTACATTGTTCTGCACAAGAACGATTACTACCGGCTGCTGACCCAGGTTACCCGCACCGGAGAGTGGCAGGAGTGGATTATCTTTATGCTCAACGGCGTGGAACAGGTATCCTCCTGGACCTGCGCGAAGATCGCCGCCATGCGCAAGCTGATAACCGACACAGAAGACCATGTCAGGCAGGCACTGCCCAAGATATACAGCCACGAACTGGTGCAGACCATTTTTGAGCAGCCCTATTGCCGCATCAGCAACCTGGTCGAAAAAGACATCGCCAAACGGCAGACAGCCTCCAGTTACCTGAAACAACTGGTTGAGATTGGCGTACTGCAGGAGAAAACTGCCGGCAACGAAAAGCTTTTCCTCAACCCGCGTTTGCTGCGCCTGATGACCAGCGATAGCAACGAGCTTCAGCCTTACCACTGAATTCTTCAGCACTGAGAGCACCATGACCAACAACGACATCGTCCAGAAACTCTGGAACCTCTGCGACGTTCTGCGGGACGACGGCATCAACTACTCGGACTACGTCACCGAACTGGTGCTGCTGCTGTTCATCAAGATGGTCCACGAGAACACCGAAGCCGGCACCCTGAAAAAGCACCCGCTGCCAGAAGGCTGCCGCTGGAGTGACCTGAACGGCAAATCCGGTATCAACCTGCTGAACGACTACAAACGCATCCTGCTCAGCCTGTCCACGGGCAAAGACGGCGACGGCACGCTGGTACACGACGACCCGCTGATCAGCGCCATCTACGCTGACGCCCAGACCCGCCTGCGGGAACCGCGCCACCTGGAACAGATGATCAAAACCCTGGACCAGATCGACTGGTTCAGCGCCCAGAAAGACGGCCTGGGCGATCTGTACGAAGGCCTGCTGGAGAAGAACGCCAACGAAACCAAATCCGGCGCCGGCCAGTACTTTACGCCCCGCGCCCTGATCAACACCATGGTGAACTGCCTGAAACCACAGCCCGGTGAGCGTATCCAGGACCCGGCCGCGGGTACGGCGGGCTTTCTGATTGCCGCCCACGAATACATCAAAAGCCAGACCGACGACCTGTACGACCTGACCACCGAGCAGAAAGCCTTCCAGACCACCCAGGCGTACGTGGGCATCGAGTTAGTACCGGGCACCCGACGCCTGGCCCTGATGAACTGCCTGCTGCACGGCATGGAAGGGGGTGCCGAAGGCGTGGTGCACCTGGGCAACGCCCTGGGCCAGACCGGCGCCGGGCTGGCAAAGGCCGATGTGATCCTCGCCAACCCGCCCTTTGGCACCAGCAAAGGCGGCGATGCCAGCATCACCCGGGACGACCTGACCTACAGAACCAGCAACAAACAACTGGCCTTTTTGCAGCACATCTACCGCAACCTCAAACCCGGTGGCCGCGCCGCCGTGGTACTGCCAGACAACGTACTGTTC
>NZ_JACUUB010000109.1 GCF_014859525.1 Marinobacter sp. | reverse complement strand
GAGTACGAACTGCAAGACATGACCCGGGAAGAGGCCGACCTGCTGGGTGCGTATCTCGAACGGGATTTAGAGCACCTGATGCATTTTGTGGGGGAGACCGGAGAAGGGCTGAAGGAATGGTTGCAGCTGGACATCTCGCTGCTGGAGACTACGTTGGCTGACAGGTTGCTGTCTGTGGCAGACCAGACCATGGTCGATACTCTAGAGCTCAAGCAGAAACTCGAGAATCAGGACATCAGCCATTATATTTCTGGTGAAGTGGCAACCGCAGGCATGTTCCGTTGCCTGAACTGCAACCATATGCTGTGCCTGACCAAGACCAGCCATTTGCACCCCTGTGAAGCGTGCAGTTCGCACTACTTTGAGCGCGTCACCAGTCGCTGGCCGCGCAAGGAAAGCTGAGCTCAGGTTTTGGGGATCACCCGCTCCCGCACAAACACGATCAGGATCAAGGCCAGAGTCAGCACTGGCCAGGAACCGGTCTGCATATAGGGCGTGCTGCCGGTGGCGGTAAATACTTCTCCGGTCAGCACCGCCCGCTCAAATTGGGGGATGCGCTCGGTGATTTGGCCCTTTTCGTCAATAATGGCGGTTACGCCATTATTGGTGCCCCGAAGCATATAACGGCCGGTTTCCAGTGCTCGCATGCGGGCAATCTGTAAGTGCTGCAGCGGGCCGATGGAGTCGCCAAACCAGCCGTCGTTACTGATGGTCAGCAGGATGTCGGCGTTACGGGCGTTAAAAGCAACAAAGTCCGAATAGGCCACCTCGTAGCAGATGTAGGGCATGATCTTGACGCCGTTGGCTACCAGCGGTGACTGATACTTAGGTCCCCGTGAGAAGCTGCTCATGGGAAGGTCGAAAAAGCCGATCAGTCCTCTCAGGATGCCCTGCAGTGGAACGTACTCGCCGAAAGGCACCAGCTTCTGCTTGTGATAGATGCCTTCGCCGTTGCCCAGAGCCATGATGCTGTTGTGAAAGGTGTAATCGTCGATGCGATCACTGTAGCCATACCATGGAATGCCGGTGATCAGGGTGCTGTTCTCACCCAGTTGGCTGTTGATATGGTCAATAATGCTGCCGGCCTGGTCCTGGGGAATCGGAATGGCGGTTTCTGGCCATAAAATCAGGTCACGCTGCCAGTGAGCTTCGGTCATGCCCAGATAGGCGACAATCTGGTCCCTGAGAAAATCCGGGTCCCATTTAATTTGTTGGGGGATGTTGCCTTGCATGGCTGCAAAACTGAGAGGCTCATCGCTCAGTTGCGTCCAGTCAGCCTGTTTCATCGAGGGGGCTATCAGCCAGGGCAACAATGCCAGAATGAGCGTGGTGGTAGCCGCTTTTCTATGACCAGCCTGTGCCAGCCACCATACGGCGTAGGCTGCCGCACCGGTAACGGTTATCCAGAAAGTCAGGCCATGAACGCCGGTGAGCGGCGCAAGCCCGGCCAGAGGGCCATCGGTATGAGCGGTGCCCAGGTACATCCATGGGAACCCGGTCAACAGCCAGCCCCGCAGCCAATCCCCTAAAATCCAGATGGCGGGGAAAAGAATAAGCCGCCGAACGGTGCTTTCTTTGGCAAGCTTGCCCCAGAACCAGAAGGCTAATGCGTGAAAAAGAGCGAGGCCGGCAATAAACAGAACCATCAGAAGAATGGCGACCGGCACCGAGGTGTTGCCATGCTCGCTGATACTGACATAAATCCAGCTAACGCCGGAGCCAAACAAGCCCAGGCCAACCAGCCAGCCCGCACGGAACAGCTTTTGTGAGGGCAGGGTGAGCGTCGCCAGCAGGATCAGGAAGATTGATACTGGTCCCAGCCACCATAGGTGGAATGGGGAAAACGTGAGCGTCTGCAACGCGCCGGCGATGACGAGGATCGCCGGGCTCAGCCAGGAGCTGGTTGAGAACTTGAGATGTAACGGATGGCGAAGGCTGGATTCAGGGTTCACTTCGATTTACCTGCAACAAACGGATGACTCGGTTATCGGCGTTGGCGATAGTAAACCGTAAGCCGCCGAATTCAACCGTTTCGCCGCGCCTGGGCAGGTGGCCAAACTCTTTCAGAACCAGGCCGCCGATGGTGTCGAACTCATCTTCTTCCAGGCTTACCTGGAAAAATTCGTTGAAGTCGTCAATCGGGGTCACGGCTTTTACCGCGTAGGTGCCATCGCCGCGCGCCTTGATGTGGGTTTCTTCATCGAAGTCATGCTCGTCTTCGATCTCGCCCACAATTTGTTCCAGCACATCCTCAATGGTGATCAGGCCAGCGGTACCGCCGTATTCATCCACCACAATGGCCATGTGATTGCGATTTTCTTTGAATTCTTTGAGCAGTTGGTTCAGGCGCTTGCTTTCTGGCACAAAGGTCGGCAGTCGGAGAATCTCTCGGATGCTGGACCAGTCAAGATCGTTGTTCAGGGCGAGCGGAAGCAAATCCTTGGCCAGCAGAACACCAATCACGTCATCCTGACTTTCGCCAATGACCGGAAAACGGCTGTGGGCAGACGACATGATCTCAGGCAGGAATTCTTTGGGGTCCTGCGCGGCTTTGACGGTGATCATCTGGGAGCGGGGGATCATGATTTCATCCACCCGCATATCGATCACCTGCATGGCACCCTCGATGATGCTCATGGCGTCGGGGTCGATAATGCGTTGGGCTTCGGCATCCCGAAGGATTTCCAGTACGTCCTCTACGGACTCCGGCCCACTGGAAAAGGCCTGCGATATACGCTCCAGCCAGGACTTTGTGCCCTGACTGCGACTCGACTGATCGTCGCTCATGAGTCTTGTTCCGTTTCCTCTGCTTCGTAAGGGTTGATATATCCGAGCTGCGCGAGCAACCGGATCTCGAGGCCTTCCATGACCTCGGCATCATTGTCTTCAATATGATCATAGCCCTGAAGGTGCAACATACCGTGCACCACCATATGGGCCCAGTGGGCGGTGAGTGCCTTGTGCTGCTCCCGCGCCTCCTGCTCAACAACCGGCGCGCAAATCACCAGATCGCCGGCCAATGGCATCGTTATACCCGCTGGTGCCTCAAATGGGAAGGACAAAACATTGGTGGGGTTGTCCTTGCCCCGGTACTGATGGTTCAGGGCCCGGCTTTCCTCCGTATTCACAATACGAATGGTTACTTCGGACAGATCCTCTCCTTGCCAGGCCAGTTCGGCCCAGGTCTGGAAACTGGATTCATCAGGCACGCCGTCGCCGTCAAAGGCCTGCTGAAAATCGACGGTCAGTTTGTTCATTGGTCTTTTCGGCTTCCGTTATCAAAGGAATCGTAGGCCTCAACAATGCGCTGGACAATCGGGTGACGAACCACGTCTTTCGAGTCAAAGCGGGTAAAGCCTATGCCGGTAACCTTGCTCAGCACGCTGGCGGCGTGGATCAGTCCGGAGTTCTCGCCCCGGGGCAGGTCGACCTGCGTGGTGTCGCCGGTGATTACGGCGGTGGAGCCAAAGCCGATCCGGGTCAGGAACATCTTCATCTGCTCCCGGGTGGTGTTCTGGCTCTCGTCCAGAATGATAAATGAGTTGTTGAGCGTACGACCGCGCATAAAGGCCAGCGGCGCGATCTCGATCACGCTTTTCTCGATCAGTCGGGTAACGTGATCAAAACCGAGCATTTCGTAGAGCGCGTCGTACAGCGGCCGTAGGTAAGGATCTACCTTCTGGGCCAGATCCCCGGGCAGAAAACCCAGCTTCTCGCCGGCTTCGACGGCCGGGCGCACCAGCAGGATGCGCTTGACCTGCTCGTCTTTCAGGGCTTCCACGGCACAGGCCACCGCCAGCCAGGTTTTACCAGTACCAGCCGGCCCGATACCGAAGTTGATGTCGTGGCTGCGAATGCTCTGCACGTACTTTTGCTGGTTTTTGCCGCGGGGCTTGGCGGTCAACTTTGGAGTTTTGATGACGGTGACCTGGCCTTCGTTATAAGGCACGTCATCCGGCAGGCGCTCCAGTCCTGTTTCGCGGATAAACAGATGCACGGTACCCGGCGCAATGTCACTGGTGGCTTCGGTTTCCCGATACATATGGCGGATAACTTCAGTGGCGGCCGCCACGTTCTCGGTGTGCCCTTCCACCCGGAAGTGGTGGCCACGGCGGCCAACCTTCACCTGCAGACGTTTTTCAATCATCTTGAGGTGTTCATCAAACTGCCCGCACAGCGTGGTCAGCCGTCGCTGGTCTACGGGGTGCAGGTCAAATTGTCTGGTGTCTTGAGTGTTCAATCTTGCTCCGTTTGGTTTACTCCCCGGGTTTAAAGAGGAGTCAGCATCTCGTATTGGGTGTATTGGTATAGGGTAGGTGACGCTGTCCAAAAAACGCCCGCAAGTACTTCCCTGTAGGGCTTCGTCGCGCCATCCCTGGCGCTCCAGATTTTTGGACAGCGTCACCAACCCGCCTCCCAACACCAAGCTTCAAGCACATGGGGCCGAAGCCTAAAACAACCCCGAACCCGCAGGAACGCCCCGTAAAGAGTTGGCATAGGCTTCAACAATTTCGACGTCGACAAAGTGACCCACCACCTCGGGATTGTCGTGCCGGAAATTCACGATGCGGTTGTTCTCGGTGCGGCCTGCGTACTCGCCGGGGTCCTTCTTGGACAGGCCGGTCACCAGGATCCGCTGGGTGCTGCCGACCATCTTCCGGCTGATATCCATCACGTTCTGATTCAGCCGATCCTGAAGAATGCTCAGGCGCTGTTTCTTCACCTCCATCGGCGTATCGTCCGGCAAATCCGCCGCCGGGGTACCGGGACGGGCGCTGTAGACAAAACTGAATGACATATCGAAGCCGATGTCGTTGATCAGCTTCATGGTATCTTCGAAGTCTTTGTCGCTTTCTCCAGGGAAGCCGATGATAAAGTCCGAGGAAAAGCTGATATCTGGCCGGATCTTGCGCAAACGGCGCAACTTGGACTTGTACTCCAGCGCGGTGTGGCCACGCTTCATGGCGGCCAGAATGCGGTCGGAGCCGCTCTGTACCGGCAGGTGCAAATGACTGACCAGTTCCGGAACCCGCTCGTAGATCTCGATCAGCGAATCGCTGAACTCGACCGGGTGTGACGTGGTGTAGCGGATGCGGTCGATGCCCTCGATAGAGGCGATCAGTTCGATCAGTTCGGCCATGTCCATGACGTCGCCGTCGTGGGTTTCGCCACGGTAGGCGTTGACGTTCTGGCCCAGCAGGTTAACTTCACGCACGCCCTGGCTGGCCAGGTGAGCGACCTCGGCGATCACGTCGTCCACGGGCCTGCTGACTTCTTCGCCGCGGGTATAAGGCACTACGCAGAAGGTGCAGTATTTGCTGCAACCTTCCATGATGGAGACAAATGCCGAAGGGCCATCGGCGCCGGGGTCTGGCAGGTTATCGAATTTTTCGATTTCCGGGAAACTGACGTCGACCACGCCCACGCCGTTACCCTTGGTGCGCACTTCGGTGATCATGTCGGGCAGTCGGTGCAGGGTTTGCGGGCCGAATACCATGTCGACAAACGGTGCCCGGTCGATGATGGCCTGGCCCTCCTGGCTGGCGACACAGCCGCCGACGCCGATGATCAGGTCGGGCTTTTTGCTTTTCAGCTTTTTCCAGCGGCCGAGCTGGTGGAACACTTTGTCCTGGGCTTTTTCGCGGATGGAGCAGGTGTTCAGCAGCAGGATGTCGGCGTCTTCCGGCGAGTCGGTCATTTCCACGGTTTCGCCGGTTTTGAGCAGGTCGGCCATGCGGGCAGAATCGTACTCGTTCATTTGGCAGCCGTGGGTTTTGATGTACAGCTTTTTGGCCATGGGTCTCACATCGTCGGTTGTGTGTTGCGCCGGGGCTGGTAAGTTTGGCGCTGGCAAAATTTGACTGCACATTATAGCGGGGTGCTTAAACTTCAACCACCGTTGTCTCGGGTTTTGCTGTGGTATCATTCGCAGCAACTCCAGTTTGGTGCATCAAGGCTTTTGGGGTGAGCTTTCCAAAACACGCTCCTTC
>NZ_JACUUB010000005.1 GCF_014859525.1 Marinobacter sp. | reverse complement strand
AGAACAAAACTGGCCGGCAGGGTTTGGGCACCCGAGGCGGGACTGGCATCGGCAAACCGCAACTGATCCATCGTATCCTGATCAACCCGACTGCCAGACTCAATGCTGATAACACCCGACAACGGACCAAGATCAATAGCCGGGGGCCGGGATTCGAGACTTCCGGAACCACCACCGCATCCTGCGAGTAACACCACTCCAGACAGCACAAGATACTGCGGCAAGATACTTTTCACGGTCGTCCTCTTTGCATTTTTGAAGAACTGCCTTATTTGTACGCAAACTATAGAACAAAGTTCCAAAATCATTTAATCCCGGCCCGGGCAAATTGCGCACAACGATGGGGGAGCAGGTTGGAGGGGTTTTCTGAAACCCTGCGGAGCCATGGATGGCGGAGCGGAGCGTACATGGACGTATTCACAGCGTGTTTCAGAAAACCCCTCCAACCTGCTCCTTTCGCCGAATTTCAGTCCAAAACAAGAAAACCCGTGAAGCAGAACTCCACGGGTTTTCGAGCCTCACGCCAACTACAAGGCGTAGAACAGCATCGGTACAAAGGCCACCAACAGCAAACTGGGCACCATCACGGTAAGCGGCAGCAACAGGCGCTTGTAGCGATTCCAGAAAGAGCCGGTGCGCTCTGCCACCAGCACCTCCTTTTCGCCCACCACCTGTCGTGTCAGCAGATGGTTAAGTGCCACTGGAGGGCTCAGATAACCAAGCTCAAAGGCCACCAGACACACAATCCAGAAATGCAGCGGATCAATGCCGATCTGGATCGCCGGCTGGGCAACCGTGGCCGACACCAGAATGACCGCACCGAACGGATCCATCACCATACCGATCAGTGTCAACATAACCACTATGATCAGCATAGCGATCCAGGCGCTGGTCAGGTTTTCCGGGAACAAGGCGTGCACAATGTCCGAACGCTCCAGAATGCCGCCCAAGCAAATTGAGAAGCCGATCAGCGCCAGCAAAGCACCAATATGCACGGCCGAATCACTGGCCGCAGCGGTGCTGCGCTCGAAGAACATCTGTGTGCGGCTTGCGGGACTAACCCGACTCTCTTTGCCAGAATCCAACACCACCAGGGCCAGCATCACCAAGGGCAGAATCATTGGCGCACTGTACTCGTTGAACTTGAGCCCCAGCACCACCCAGACCGACAGGATGACCGCGGCTGCCGTGAGGGCGTAGGGGACTAGCGGCAGGAGCTCTCGCAGGGCCGCCCGGAAGGCACCCGGAGCCGGCTTGGGCTTCCAGTTGCCCTCGGTCTTGCAGACGATGAAAGAAAACAGACTCGCCGAAAGGATAAACACCCAGAAACCCCAGCCATACAACTCCGACGTGGTCACTTCTTTGTTCAGGGCCGCAATCACCACAATCAGCAGGCACGGGTTGAGTACCACGCCCAGGCTGCCCGACATCGCCGTGGTCGCCAAAGACAACTGGCGGCCAGCACCCGCCTTGCGCAACTCGTCATAGATAACACCGCCCACCGCCAGAATGAAAATACCGGAAGCGCCGGTAAAGGCAGTCGGGAAGGCCGTCGCAAAGATGATCACCGAGGCCAACATGGGCGCCGGCAAATTGAACGGCTTGACCAGATTCAGCAGCAACTCCGGAATTTGGGTCTGCTTGAGCATCATGCCCACCAGAACGTAAAGCCCGATGTTGATGAACATGGACGACAGGTTGGCCATCATGCCGAAATAGATCGCCAGGCCTGATGTGTAGCCGTCAACAAAGAAGAAATAACTCATCGAGATCAGTCCCATTGCGCAATACAACGGGATAACCAGCCCTGACGACAGCGACAGGGAGCCGGCTTTCATGCGCTCCGGAATCAAGAAGAAGCGCACAGCGTTGATCACCATGAACAGACCGAACACTCCGGCCCAGGCATATTGCAATATCATCGTGCTCTCGGTCCCGGGCGACGTCGATAATCGCCCAAGATAGGCATTCAGCGAGAGCACCATCAGGCCATTAACCGAGAACTGAACCCCTTGACTCAAGCGCCACTCAGCCCGATTACGAGGCAATCTCAAGGCGATATGATCAGAGTCCAGCGCCGAAATGGCCGCAGCCATGGCAAACATGGCGATAAACAGAAACTTGGTCAGGTCGATGTTGTCGAGCAAGAAGCCAGCGAGCCCTTGCTCAATGCTTTTGTAAGCACCAAGCGCCCAGGTGGCATGCTTCTGGTTCTCGGCAAACTGCAAGTGCCGCTGCTCACACAGTGCCAGGTTACTTTGCAGTGACTGCCTGACAGCATCGGCATTGGGTGGTGAGCTGAACAGATCGTCAGGATCCGGTTGATAAGCCTGAATCCGACGCTCTACTTCTCTGTCTAAGTCGATATAGAGATTACAGGTGGGCTCTACAGCATCCGGGTTGAGCAAGTAATAGTTTGGCCAAACCTGCTCCCCGATCCACAGCATTCGGGAATGAAGTGAATTACCCATCCCCATCAGCAAGGTCACAAGGAGCAGCAAAAGAAGGATAGTCCCATGCAGCCGGTGCATCGGGTAAAGCGTTTTTGCGCCTGAGTCAGTCATTGCACGCCAGTTCATGTTAGTCCGCTCCAATTATTCCCGGTTATCTGCCGTGCACTCAGACGCGCCCGGGTTGCTGGCGCAGCGAATTTTACTGAGCAGGTTCATCATGCGTGGGTCGTACACGCTGGGTGCCCCATTTATGCCGTCGCGCATTTCAACGCGGCTCTCGCGGAACATTTCCTGGTAGCCGGTAATGTCTCGATCAGGGATTCGAATCCACTGCTCTTCAGAAATGGCTTTTTCCTGGCTTTCGATAAGACTCATGGCCTGAGGGAACATACCCCAGGCCACTTCCCGGGATGTTTGAGCGGCGTCGTCATCCAACGCGCCTTCACGGGCCACAATCTGGATTGTCAGCTGGGCTAAGGGGTAGTCTACAATGCCGCCGTTATCGCCAAGACCCTTGTAGAGCTCCAACGCCTCGTAGGCAAAAGCCGGTGCATAGGCGGTATCAACCGAACCGTTGTTGAACTTGCCGGCAAAATTGGTGATGTCCGAGGGAACAACCGTGGCCCCCACGTAGTTGACCATGTGAACGGCATCGCGCTGATAATCCAGTGTTGCCATGCGCTTTCCGGCCAACTTGCCGGCCGTATTGATGTTTCGGTCGTTAACAAAAAGGTAACCGGCACCGACAGGCACAATGCCAAGTACCTCAAAGCCTTCGTGCTTCATCAGTGACGCCGCCCTGGGCTGCACCAATGTTGCAAGAAGTGTCTCAAGATCGTCATAGGTCGGGATTGCGCCAACGGCGCTCAAGCTGCCGGTAAACCGGTTGTACGGGCGGATACGAATATCCGTAGCGACCACGGCATCACACTGGCCAGCGTTAAAATCACCCACCGCCACACCTTCATCGGTGTAAGGCCTGAGATTGAAATTCACACCATGCGATCGCATTTCCAGCGCGTAGTCTTTAACCAGGTTATACACGTCACCGTTGGCACCAATAACGTCAAAGACGCACATGGAAACGGCCTGGGCTGAGGCCAGCGGTGCAGCCGCCACCAGAGTTAATGCAGCGAGGGATTTACGGATCATGACGACCTCCGGATGATTCTTGTGTTTGTGGGCAAATCGGAGTTTGGAACTGGCAGCCGCTCTTAGAGCAGGCCGTCCAGGTCCATCACTTCTACATGACTGTTGGACCGCTCCGGGCTCATCTTCCCGAAGAAGTTGCTGGGCGTGCGATAGCCATAGTTGGTCGTCCAGTGCTTGTCGGATGAGAACTGAACGATGGTGCGGGCCACTTCGTCCACCAGGCGATAGTCTTCAGATACATCAAGCAGGGTGTCGGCGTCTGCAAAGTGCGCAATCGCATCGGCCAGGACGTCCGGGCGGCCAAAGGTTTCGGCGGCAACAACCTGAACAGCGTGGGAGGCTCGCATGCCCATCTCAACGCCCTGTTCTCGGCTGCTGTCCAACACCTGCCAGGGGTCGGGAGACAACTCAGGGCGAGTGTCCGGCAACAACAACCAGACCAGTGCCCGGATGGCGTTTGGCAAGCCGCCCCACTTGTCATTCTCAACACATTGGGCCGCTCGTTCGGCGCGGGGCGCGATGTTGCGTGGTACACCGGCTAACGCACCGGAACTGGCATCGTTCACAATGGCCTGCATGCCGGTCAACAAACCGAGCAAGAAAGTCAACTCGTCCTGATCGGTGAACAGGAACGGGCACTCGAGTGGCTCTGCTGCGGGGTCAAAATCGTATGCAGCCATTGCCCGCCGGTAAGAGTTATAGCGGCGCTCGGCCGTTCTGGCGTGCAAGCGCTTGGCGCTTTCACGGGCATCTCTGGCTGCGGGTATGTTGTCGTTGTATTCCGCCCGCAAATAATTCAGCTCGGCTTCCCAGGCGCGGTACTCACTGCAATTAGCGGCCAACAGCATGAGAAGGGAGCCTGTTGTATCCGGGGCTGAGGTAACACGGGAGAATGAATAGATCAGGGGGTCAGTCCCTTCACCAAGGGCGCACGCCATCTCGGTGTCTGACATCTGCAACACGTAGGGCGTTGCCTCAGACTCGGCATAATTAGACAACACGATGCCTGTGGTGGTGTAGATCGGATTGGCAGAGCAGCCTGCCAGTAACAAGGCCAGCCCGGGCAGGGAGAATGTTTTGAGCAGAGCCGAGCATCGGCCCATAAAGGATTCCTTTGGGTACATCATAGATTGCCCTGTTTAGCTTTGTTTTTGTCTTTAAGGAATGACGAGCGTTTCTATTAGATTTGGGCCCCGCCAGACCGTGAATCTACGCCTTCGGAACCACCAAATGGTCCCAACCCCGGCGCACAATCTTTACGGCGAGAAGAATGCGTTGATTTTTGTCAGACAAAAATGGCTCGATTGCCGAAATTTATATGCCGATCAGGCCAATGGTCCGGGAGGGAAAGAGATATTTTAGTTTTTATTGATTTAAAACAATAACTTCTGAAACCCCATGCTTTCGGAGCAACTATGGCAATGGATGACTGAGCCCGGTCATTTGGGTCACAGCCCCATCATCGCCATAACCTGCTCCGTCAATCCGTCAAGCGTCAGACCGCCGCGCTCAGGCTTGTACCAGGTGACCGTCCAGCTTAACGCTCCGGTCAGCATCCGGCGAACAACAAAGGGCTCAGCCTGGAGCTGACCTGTATCACTAAGCGATTCAAGCACGGATAGCCATAACCCCTCGTAGATCTCACGTAACTCCAACACCTGGGCCCGAGAGGCTTCAGACAGGCTGCGCCACTCATAAACCAGCACGGCCATGGCTTCTCCCGTCTGGCCGTTAATGGATTCCAGCTCCGCCCGAACTAAGGCCTTAAGCTTGTCGCGAGGTGACTCGGCCCGGTCCGCAGCGGCCTGCATCAACGCAGTGTTCAGGCGAATGGTTTCTACCATGACCGCCTTCAGGATTTCCTCTTTGGTGCGAAAATGATGGAACAGGCTGCCAGACTGAATACCAACAGCAGCAGCAAGGTCTCTTACCGTGGTGCGCTCATAGCCTTTATCCCGGAACAGGCGTGCGGCTTCATTAAGCAAGCGCCCGCGCGCACTGGCTGGATCGGAAACAAGCTGCTCGGCAATCAGGGACTGAAGAATCTGGTTAGGGCTCACAAGGGCTATCCGGCTGGCGATAAAAGATATTTCTATTTTACCTGAGTTTTGCCTGTTTACAAACCAAGCGCTTGCTTGGTATTGTCAGTTCTATCGTTGGATACCCCTCATGCACAGGGGCACACGGAGCAAGGCAAACACTATGTCACAACCCAACAACACCATTCGCATCGGCTGCTCTGCCGCGTTCTGGGGCGACACTGAAACCGCCGCCGCCCAGCTGGTGCGCCAGGGCAACATCGACTATCTGGTGGCCGATTATCTGGCTGAAATCACCATGTCGATCATGGCCGGCCAAAAAATGAAAGATCCCACCCAGGGCTACGCCCGGGATTTTGTTCAGACCGTCATGGGCCCATTGCTCGGAGAGATTAAGGACAAGGGCATCCGGGTGCTGGCCAACGCCGGCGGCGTTAACCCCGTAGCTTGTCGCGACGCACTTCAGTCCCTGTGTGAAAAGGCGGGTATTGATCTGAAAATCGCCCTGGTGCTGGGCGACGACTTGGTGATGAAGAAAAAGAAACTGGCCGATGCTGGCATCACCGAGATGACCACCGGCCAGCCCTTCCCCGCCATGATGGTGAGCCTGAACGCTTACCTGGGTGCGCCCGGGCTGGTGGCGGCGCTGGATCAGGGTGCCGACATTATTATTACTGGCCGGGTAGCAGACAGTGCGCTGGTACTGGCGCCGCTGATTCACGAGTTTGGCTGGGATTGGAACGATTACGACAAGCTGGCCCAGGGCAGTTTGGCCGGGCACTTGCTGGAATGCGGTGCGCAATCTACTGGCGGTAACTTTACCGACTGGGAACAAGTCGCCGACGGCTACGCCAACATGGGCTTCCCGATTGCCGAGGTCAGCGCCTCGGGCGATTTTGTGATGACCAAACCGGAGGGCACCGGCGGCCTGGTGAGTCGGGGCACGGTTGGCGAGCAACTGGTGTACGAGATTGGCGACCCACGAGCCTACTTGCTGCCGGATGTTACCTGCGATTTCACCCAGGTAACGCTGCAAGAAATCGGCAAGGATCGGGTGCAGGTGTCCGGTGCCCATGGCCTGCCTCCAACCGACAGCTATAAGGTGTCTGGCACCTGGCCGGATGGCTTCAAATGCACAGTGACTTTTCTGATGGGCGGCATCAACGCAGCAGCCAAGGCACAACGGGTTGCAGAGGCCATCCTTGAGAAGACGTCCGCGATGTTCAGCGAACGTGGTCTGCCAGATTATTCTGAAACCAGCGTTGAGTTACTGGGCACTGAAACCACTTACGGCGGCCATGGCCGCTGCGACAATACCCGTGAGGTGGTGGTGAAGATTGCCACGGCCCATCCCAAGAAAGAGGCTCTGGTGCTGTTCTCCCGGGAAATTGCCCAGGCGGCCACAGGCATGGCGCCAGGGATTACCGGCATTGTTGGCGGCCGGCCGACGGTGTGGCCGAAGATTCGTTTGTATTCGTGCCTGGTGCCGAAGTCTGAGATATCGGTTTCGGTAGACCTGGCGGGCGCGAAATCGGCTGTTGAAGTGGCTTGCGAAGGCGGTTTTGATGCCTCGGCGCTGGTACCTGAGCCAGAGGTGCGAATTGAGGTGGCAACTGACACCACGGTGCCGCTGATCCAGCTGGCCTGGGCACGCTCGGGCGACAAGGGTGATCACAGCAATATTGGGGTGATTGCGCGAGATGCGGAGTTTGTTCCTTACATAGAGGCCGCGTTGACGGAGCAGGCGGTGGCGCAGTGGATGAGCCACACGCTGCATCCCGAATCCGGCAAGGTGACGCGCTGGGCGATGCCGGGGTTGCATGCGTTCAATTTTTTGCTGGAGCACAGTCTTGGCGGCGGTGGTGTGGCTTCGCTTCGGATTGATCCGCAGGGCAAGGCCTTTGCGCAGCAGCTGTTGGAGTTTCCTGTGCCAGTGCCTTCATCCTTGCTCAGGAACTGACACCGCTTTTTTGTTAGGCGCAAGCGCCCCACCGGGGGACGGCCTTCCGGGACACGCCGTGAATACGTCCCTGTAGGCTTGAGCGCAGCATCCCTGCTGCGCACAGTCCCGGAAGGCCGTCCCCCGGTGAAGCGCCCGAACCTTGTGTTTGGATTCATCAGATTTAGATAGGGATTTATTTATGAGTTATCAGTCAGTTTTGCGACCTGGGTTGTTTGAAGGCCAGGTGTTTATTGTTACCGGCGGAGGCTCCGGCATTGGTCGTTGCACGGCGCACGAACTGGCGTCCCTGGGTGCTCGAGTTGCGCTGGTCGGTCGTAAGCAGGAAAAGGTGGATGCCGTTAAAGCCGAAATTGAGGAAGACGGCGGCATTGCCAGTGCTCATGCCTGTGACATCCGGGAAGAAGAGCCGGTTAAGGCTACCGTGCAAGCCATTATCGCCGAGCACGGTCGGCTGGACGGGCTGGTTAACAATGCCGGTGGCCAGTTTGCGTCGCCGCTGACGGGGATCAACCAGAAGGGTTGGGAAACCGTGGTTCGGACCAATCTGACCGGTGGTTTTTTGATGGCCAGGGAGGCTTACACCCAGGCGTTGAGTAAAACCGGTGGCTCGATTGTGAACATTGTCGCGGATATGTGGGGCGGCATGCCGGGCATGGGGCACTCAGGTGCCGCCAGGGCCGGGATGGTGAATTTTACCCAGACGGCCGCCGTGGAATGGGCGCCGTCCGGAGTTCGGGTGAATGCGGTGGCACCGGGGTGGATTGCATCCAGCGGCATGGACAACTACCCGGCCCACATGAAGTCCTGGATCAAGGGTCTGGCGGATGCGGTGCCGATCAAGCGCATGGGCACGGAGTCCGAGGTGAGCTCGGCGATTTGTTTTCTGCTCAGTCAGGGCGCGGCGTTTATCAGTGGTGATTGCCTGCGCATAGATGGTGCAGCGTCTCACGGGGGCCGGGTATGGCCGATGCCGAAGGCGAAGAACAATGAGGCCTATAACGGATTCCATCGGGCGGTAACGCCGAAAGTATTGAGTGACGACTGAGGATTTGCCATGCAGGTACTGGAAACAACAATAACGCCTCAATCTGACGAGTTCCGGGCCAATGTTGAGGCCATGGAAGCCCACATCGCGACCTTCCGGGATGTGGAGCAGAAGGTGCTGGACCTGGCGGAATCGGCCCGGGACAAGTTCACCAAGCGGGGCAAGCTGCTGCCACGGGACCGGATTAACCGGTTGTTGGATCGCGGCAGTGAGTTCCTGGAGCTGTGTTCGCTGGCCGGCTACAAAATGCACGACGACAAAGACGGCTCTCTGGCCGGTGGCGGCATTATTGCCGGTATTGGTCAGGTCGCGGGCGTTCGTTGTCTGGTGGTGGCCAGCAACAGCGCCATCAAGGGCGGTACGATTACGCCCGCCGGGCTGGACAAGACTCTGCGGTTGCAGCAAATCGCGATGGAGAACAAATTACCGGTGGTGTCGCTGTCAGAATCCGGCGGCGCCAACCTGAACTACGCCACCGATATTTTCGTGCTCGGCGCCCGGGGCTTTGCCAATCAGGCCCGGATGTCCGCAGCGGGCATTCCGCAAGTGACGGTCGTACACGGTAACGCCACCGCTGGAGGCGCCTATCAGCCGGGTTTGTCGGATTATGTCATTACCGTGCGCGAGCAGGCCAAGATGTTCCTGGCTGGCCCGCCGCTGCTGAAGGCTGCCACCGGCGAAATCGCCACCGATGAAGAACTGGGCGGCGCGGAAATGCACACCACTGTGGCCGGCACCGCCGAGTACCTGGCCGAAGACGACGCCGACGGCATCCGTCAGGCCCGGGAGATCCTCGGCGCCCTGCCCTGGAATGAAAACCTTCCGCTGCGCCAGACACCGCAGTGGGATGAACCGCTTTATCCCGCGAGCGAGCTGCTGGGTGTTATTCCATCCGATGCCAAGAAGCCTTACGACGTGCGCGAGATTCTCGCCCGCATCGCCGACGGCTCCCGCTTTCTCGATTTCAAGAACGATTACGACAGCCAGACCGTGTGTGGCACCATCCGCATTCACGGCCACAGCGTCGGCATCATCGGCAACAACGGCCCAATCACCACCGCCGGTGCCACCAAAGCGGCCCAGTTCATTCAACTGTGCGACCAGGCCGGCACGCCCCTTCTGTTCCTGCACAACACCACCGGCTTTATGGTCGGCACCCATTCGGAGCAGAACGGTATCATCAAGCACGGCTCCAAGATGCTGCAGGCCGTGGCCAACTGCCGGGTGCCGAAAATCGCGGTGGTGGTCGGTGGCTCCTACGGCGCCGGCAACTACGCCATGTGCGGCCGGGGCCTGGACCCGAGATTTATCTTCGCGTGGCCCAACAGCCGTACCGCCGTCATGGGTCCGGCCCAGGCTGGCAAGGTGATGCGCATTGTCGCTGAAGACAAACAACGTAAAAGCGGCATAGAACCGGACGAGAAAACCCTGGCGTTCCTGGAACAGGCCACCGCCAAGAAACTCGAAGACGGCTCCACCGCCTTGTTCGGCACCGCCCGGCTCTGGGACGACGGCCTGATCGACCCACGGCACACCCGGCGTGTGCTGGCCATGGCCTTGTCGGTCTGCCGCGAAGCTGAACAACGACAACTCCGACCCAATTCCTACGGCGTCGCCCGTTTCTGATTCTTGAAGGAGAATAACAATGAAGTTCACACCCGAACACGAAGCCCTGAGAAAAACCGTCAAAGACTTTGTTGAAAAAGAGATCAACCCACACTGCGACGAGTGGGAAGCCGCCGGTGAGTTCCCGATTCACGAGCTGTTCAAAAAGCTCGGCAACCTGGGCCTGCTGGGCATCCAGAAGCCGGAAGAATACGGCGGCATGGGGCTGGACTACAGCTACAACCTGGTCGCCGCCGAAGAGCTGGGCATGGCCAAATGCGGCGGTGTCCCGCTGGCCGTCGGTGTGCAAACCGACATGTGCACCCCGGCCATTGCCCGTTTCGGCTCCGACGAACTCAAGCGCGACTTCCTCGCCCCGGCCATCACCGGCGAGATGGTGGGCTGCATCGGCGTTAGTGAAGTGGGTGCAGGTTCCGACGTTGCCGGCCTGAAAACCACCGCCAAGAAAGACGGCGATGACTATGTTATCAACGGCTCCAAGATGTGGATCACCAACTCGCCGAAAGCGGATTTCATGTGCCTGCTGGCCAACACCAGCGACGACAAGCCGCACAAGAACAAGACCCTGATGATCGTGCCCATGAACACCCCGGGCATTACCATGAGCCCGCACCTGAACAAGCTGGGCATGCGTTCATCGGAAACCGCTCAGGTGTTCTTTGACGACGTGCGCATCCCCCAGCGCAACCGCATCGGCGCCGAAGGCACCGGTTTTATGATGCAGATGGTCCAGTTCCAGGAAGAGCGCCTGTGGGGGGCGGCCAACGTGATCAAGGCCCTGGAAAACTGCATTAACCAGACCATCGACTACTGCCGCGAGCGCAAGACCTTTGGCCAGCCGTTGATCGACAATCAATACATCCACTTCCGTTTGGCCGAGCTGCAAACCGAAGTCGAAGCACTGCGGGCCCTGACCTACCAGGCCTGTGAACTGCACGTTGAGGGCAAAGACGTCACCAAGCTTGCGTCTATGGCCAAACTCAAGGCCGGCCGCCTGGGCCGCGAAGTCACCGACAGCTGCCTGCAGTTCTGGGGTGGTAACGGCTACATGTGGGAAAACCCCCTGGCCCGCGCCTACCGCGACGTGCGCCTGGTTTCCATCGGCGGCGGCGCCGACGAAATCATGCTGGGCATTATCTGCAAGCTGATGGGCACCTTGCCTGGCAAGAAACGCGACTGATTTTCGAGTTTGGCGGGAAACAGGCTATAGGGCTGGGCTTTGCGGAGGGCCATGAGGCGGGGATCCCTTTACGGGACACGCCTACAAGCACATCCATGTGGGCTCGTTTCGGGCCGTCCATGGCCCTCAACGGTCCCGTAAAGGGATCCCCGCCTCATGGCCCCAAACATTTTTCGTGGAGTCGTTATGGAACAGCAACTGCCTAAGTGTGAAACCCTTATCCTCGAGAAACAGGGCCCCACACTTCTCATCACCATCAATCGTCCTGACGTCCGCAACGCCATGAGCCTTCACATGGTCGCGGAACTGTCCACCGTGTTCAGCGAAGTTGAACACGACCAAACCATCCGCGCCGTCGTTATCCGCGGCGCCGGTGGACACTTCTGCGCCGGCGGCGACATCAAAGATATGGCTGGTGCCCGGGGTCAGAAAGCCGGTGAAGGCCGGGACGACCCGTTCTATAAACTCAACCGCGCCTTCGGCCAGATGATCCAGCAGGTCAATGAATCCGCCAAAGTCGTTATCGCCATCACCGAAGGTGCCGTCATGGGCGGCGGCTTCGGCCTCGCCTGCGTCTCCGACGTCGCCATCGCCGGCCCGACCGCCAAGTTTGGAATGCCGGAAACCACCCTGGGCGTGATTCCCGCCCAGATCGCCCCATTCGTGGTCGAACGCATCGGCCTGACCCAGGCCCGCCGGCTGGCCTTGCTGGGTTTGAGAATCGACGCAACGGAAGCCTGTGCACTCGGCATTGTTCATCAAGTCGCCGAGTCGGAGGAACAGCTGAACGACATGCTGAACCAGGCTCTTGAACGGGTGCGCTTGTGCGCCCCGAATGCCACGGCAGAAACCAAGGCCCTACTGCACCGGGTCGGCCACGAACCCATGGCCGGCTTGCTGGATGAGGCCGCCGAGAAGTTTGCCGCCGCCATTCGTGGCGCCGAGGGCACAGAAGGCACCATGGCGTTCATGCAAAAGCGCGAACCCAAATGGGCGAGCGACCAGAACTAGCCAACATTCAGGAGCGACAGGCTGTTTTCACAGTCTGTCTGCAAGCACGAACAAAGTCAGCGGGAGCGCTGGTGGTGTGGGTGGTTCTCCAGAAAATGTGCGGAGCCATGGATGGCGGAGCCCAAGCGCCACATGGATGTGCCGCAGGAGCGTTTTTCTGGCGGACCACCCACACCACCAGTGCGGACGAGCGCCAAATCACGCAGATGCGTGTACAAAGTAGGTGACACACCAATGCTAAAAAAACTTCTCATAGCAAACCGGGGCGAGATCGCCGTCCGGGTTATCCGCACAGCCAAAGCGCTGGGCTATCGAACCGTAGCCGTCTACTCCGAAGCCGACGCCAACGCACTGCACGTAGAACAGGCCGACGAAGCCATCTGCATCGGCCCGGCTCAGGTCAGCGCCTCCTACCTGAGCGCCAACGCCATCCTGGATGCCGCCCGGATCACCGGGGCCGACTGCATCCACCCCGGCTACGGCTTTCTCTCCGAAAACGCCGACTTCGCCAAAGCCGTCAAACGGGCTGGCCTCACCTTCGTCGGTCCGCCCGAGAATGCCATCGAACTCATGGGCAGCAAACGCCGCTCCAAAATCGCCATGCAACAGGCCGGCGTGCCCGTAGTACCCGGCTATGAAGGCCCTGGCAAAAGTAATGGGGCCAACGACGACCAACTCATCGCCGCCGCCAAAGACATCGGCTACCCGCTCATGCTCAAAGCCTCCGCCGGTGGTGGCGGTCGCGGCATGCGCCTGGTCGAAAACGAAAGCGAGCTGGTCGACAACATCAAACGGGCCCGTTCTGAAGCCAAACAGGCCTTCGGCGACGACGAGCTGATCATCGAAAAAGCCGTCATCGAACCCCGCCACGTGGAAATCCAGGTCTTCGCCGACCGTCACGGCAATGCAGTCTATCTGGGCGAACGCGACTGCTCTGTACAACGCCGGCACCAGAAAGTCGTCGAAGAAGCGCCCTCCCCTTTCGTCACCCCGGAACTGCGCCAGGCCATGGGCGAAGCCGCCGTTAAAGCGGCCCTGGCCTGCGGCTACGAAGGCGCCGGCACCGTCGAATTCCTGGTCGACAAAGACCGCAACTTTTACTTTCTGGAAATGAACACCCGTCTGCAGGTAGAACACCCGGTCACCGAACTGATCACCGGTCAGGATCTGGTCGCCTGGCAGCTGATGGTCGCCGAAGGCCAGCCACTTCCGCTCAGCCAGGACCAAATCCAGCTCAACGGCCACGCCATCGAAGTGCGCCTGTACGCCGAAGATCCAGCCAGCGGCTTCACCCCGCAAACCGGCACCCTGCACCAGTTCACCCCGGCCGAAGGCGACGGCCTGCGCTTTGACACCGGCGTGCGCTCCGGCGATGTGGTCAGCCCCCACTACGACCCGATGCTGGCAAAAGTCATCGCCTGGGGCGAGAACCGGGACCAGGCCCGCCGCCGCCTGATTCGCGCACTGGAAGACACCACCGTGTTCGGCCTGACCACCAACCGCCACTTCCTCAGCCGCATTATCGCGGACGACACCTTTGGCGCCGGCGAGGCCACCACCGCGTTCCTGCAACAAGCATTCAAGGATGATCCATCCCTGTCGCCGCAACCGCTGACCATCCGGGAGCTCGCCCTGAGCGCCTGCGCCCTGAGCCTGGGAGCTGCCGGCCAGGAAGGCTGGAGCAATGCCCCGGCCACGGCCATCCCGATGACGCTGGAAGTGGACGGTGACACCGTAGAGTTGCTGGTGCGCCAAAATGGCCACAGATTGACGGTTGTCCACGGCGACGAACAATACAAGCTGCAGCTGCAAAGCCAGGCGCCCGGACTGTTATGCATTATCGACAAGGGCGTTCGTCAACGATGCCAATATCATCGGGACAGCGATTCCCTATATTTGCAGGCGTGTGGCCGGTCCTGGTCAGTACAGGACATTACCCATCAGCCGGCAACCGGTGCCCAGGGTGCAGGCAGTGGCCGGATCCTGGCCAGTATGGACGGTGCCATTATTGATGTACTGGTTGCTGCGGGTGACACCGTGCAACAAGGCCAGACCCTTGTCATTCTGGAAGCCATGAAAATGGAGCATCCGGTCAAAGCCGATCGGGACGGCACCCTCAGCCAGGTGCTGACCAGTGCCGGCGATCAAGTCAAACGCAGCCAACTGTTGGTTGAAATAAGCACCGATGAGGAAGCCGGCGCATGATCCATTCGCCCGGTCGCGCAGTTTTCTGAATCAGCCCCGGGCACAAGCGGCGTCAGGGGCTCATAACACTGACAACGATAACGACGAAAACGGATATCGCTATGAGCCAAGACATCGTAACTGCCCGCAACCTGATACGGAGCCTGCCCGGCGTGCTCCGCCGGTTCCCCTTTATTGCCAAAGGGCTCTACTATTACGCCGTCAAAGATAACAACAAAGAACTGACCCTGGGCACACTGATCGAACACAATGCCAAGAAATTCCCGAACCGTCCGGCCATTCTGTTCGAAGACAGAACCATCACCTGGCAAGAGTTCGATGCCTGGACCAACCGCATCGCCCGCTACCTGAAAGATCAGGGTCTGGTCAAAGGCGACGCCATTGCGGTATTGCTTGAGAACCGCCCCGAACTGCTGGCGGTTGTTGCGGGGGCGGGCAAAGTCGGCGTCGCCTGCGCAATGCTCAATACCTCCCAGAAAGGCAAGGTGCTGACTCACAGCATCAAACTGATCGAACCACGCATGCTAGTGGTTGGCGAGGAATTACTGGCGCACGCTGAAGACATCCGCAACGACATTCAGCTGCGGCACAGCAAGCCGCTGCTGTTCCTGGCAGACACCAACACCCTGAATATGTTTGGCGAAGCACCAGACGGCTACGTCAACCTGGCTCACGAGATCAGCAAACGCCCGGCCATTCGCCCCATCCTGAGCAACCCGGTGGTAATGGGTGATACCGCCGTTTACCTGTACACCTCCGGTACTACCGGGCTACCCAAGGCCGCTCCCGGCTCACATAGAAAGTTTGTTCGAGCCTACGGCGGCTTCGGCATGCTGTCGCTGGCCATGGAACCGGAAGACGTTCTGTATTGCACCCTGCCCCTTTACCACGGCACAGCTTTGCTGGTTTGCTGGGGCTCGGTCCTGGCCGGCGGCTCTGCTATCGCCCTGCGTCGAAAATTCTCAGCGACTGCGTTCTGGGACGATGTCCGGAAGTACCACGCCACCACCTTTGGCTACGTGGGTGAGCTCTGCCGCTATCTGCTGAACCAGCCCCCCAGCGATCAGGACCGCAACCATGGCCTGACCAAAATGATCGGCAACGGGCTGCGCCCCTCCATCTGGAAAGAGTTCAAAGACCGCTTTGGTATTGGCATGGTGTCCGAGCTGTACGCCTCGTCCGAGGGCAATATCGGCTTCAGTAACTTTTTTAACATGGACAACACGGTCGGCTTCTCCACCGCGCCCTACAAGCTGGTCAAATACCACGAAGGCACCCGAGATCCGATTCGCAACGAGAAGGGCCGCCTCGAAGAGGTCAAAAAAGGTGATCCGGGGCTGTTGATCGGTGAGATCACCAAGAAGTGGGCGTTCGAGGGTTACACGCAAAAAGACGCCACCGAGAAGTCGATCCTGCGGGGGGCCTTCAAAAAAGGCGATGCCTGGTTCAATACCGGCGATGTTCTGAAGGAGATCGGCTGCCGCCACCTGCAGTTTGTCGATCGCATGGGCGACACTTTCCGCTGGAAGGGCGAGAACGTCTCCACCACCGAGGTGGAGAACATCATCGACGGCTCCGGCATGGTGCAGGAAGCCATCGTCTACGGCGTCGAGATTCCGGACACCAACGGCAAGGCCGGCATGGTGACTCTGGTGCCCAACGACCCTGACGCCAACTTTGATGCCGACAAGTTGTTCGCTTACCTTCAGGACAACCTGCCGGCCTATGCGGTGCCGGCGTTCGTGCGGGTAACCCACGCCATCGAGAAAACGGGTACGTTCAAGTATCGCAAGGTGGATATCCAGAAACTCGGCTATTCCCTGGACCAGCCCGATGTCGACGTTTACGCGTGGCTGCCGGGCACTTCCGGTTATACCCAGCTTACGCCGGCGTTGGTGGCTGACATTGACTCTGGCGGGGTTCGGTTCTGAGTTTTGGTGCGTGCGGTCTGGCTTGGGCTCCTAGCCTGCTGACTTTGGGGGCGCCCGTGTTGGGGAGCGCCTCCAAAAAACCGCTACAAGCACATCCGTGTGCGCTTCTTTCGGGCCATCCATGGCCCTCAACATTTTTTGGAGGCGCTCCCCAACCCGGTCTGTCAGCCTTCGAGTAATAGTCTGCAAGCTAACAATCAATTCGAGTCTGGTCTTGATGGACTATTGCTCTCTGGCCTGCAGTGCGGGTGTGGGGTGTTGCCTCACAAAAATGTGCGGAGCCATGGATGGCGGAGCAGAAGCGCCACAGGGATGTGCCGCAAGGAGCGGTTTTTGGGAGGCAACACCCCACAGCCGCAGACTCCTAAACCAACAGGCTAGGAGCCCAAGCCAAACCCCAAACTCAAGAGCCAACGCGAAGGACGATCTTGCCGGTGGCGCGGCGGCCGGTCAGGGCACCGAGCGCTTCGGCGTATTGGTCGAACTCGAAAATCTGGCTGACTTTCGGGTCAATTTTGCCTTCGGCGTACAGCTTCAGTAGCTCTATCATGTTCTGGGCGCTGGTCTCCGGCTCGCGCTGGGTGAAGCTGCCCCAGAACACACCGACGACAGAACAACCTTTCAACAGTGTCAGGTTTGCGGGCACTTTCGGGATGTCGCCGGCGGCGAAGCCGATGATTAGATGGCGGCCATTCCAGGCCATGGAGCGCAGAGCCTGTTCGGTGAAATCACCGCCGACCGGATCGTAAACCACGTCTACACCCTTGCCCTTGGTCAGTTTCTTGACCGCCTCTTTAAGAGATTCTTCAGAGTAGTTAATCAACTCATCGGCACCAGCCTCTTTAGCCACCGCCAGCTTCTCGGCTGTGCTGGCTGCAGCAATGACCCGTGCGCCCATGGCCTTGCCAAGCTCTACCGTTGCCAGGCCAACACCACCGCTGGCACCAAGCACCAACAGCGTTTCTCCCGGCTGGATATTGGCCCGCTGTTTCAACGCGTAGTAAGAGGTGCCGTAAACCATCATGAATCCGGCAGCCTGCTCGTAAGACATGCTGTCCGGCAGCGGCAACAGATTGGATTCCGGAGCAACAACTTCCTCCGCAAATGCACCCCAGCCGGTCAGGGCAGCCACACGGTCGCCCGGTTTAAACCGGGTGACCTTCTCGCCAACCTCGATGACCTCGCCCGCCAACTCGCCACCGGGTGAGAACGGTAAAGGAGGCTGGAGCTGATACTTGCCTTCGATAATCAAGGTGTCGGGAAAATTCAGGCCGGCGGCCTTAACCCGGATTTTGACACCCCTGCCCTTGGCTTCCGGGCTTGATATGTTCTCAATGACCAGCTTTTCAGCGGGGCCATGTTCCTTGCATAAGATGGCTTTCATGATCGCTCCTGATGGCGTAAGCCCAAGCTAAAATCCAGTAGCAGCGGGCGCAACAACGGTTCTGTTCAGCGTGTTATTGATGGGCATCAAGCTAAACATACTTGCACCATGAAGCAAATCAAGATCATTTATCGTTTCGCATAAGCCCTGCTGATAAAGCATCAGAGAAGTGTTGCGACCAAAACCAGCGCTACCACCAGGCAGGCCGCAGCCGATATCAAACCTACTTTCAGGCCCGGAGACAAGGTTTGCGGGGCGGGTGAAGTTATGCGCTTGGTTTCATCGTAGTTCACCGACTTCTGATCCAGGCTGGAGCGGCGGATCAGGTCGATCATTTCTTCGCACTGCTCGCTGTCAAAAGCCATCGGATTAAAATCTGGCAGTTTATGGCGGTTCAGAAAAGCCTGCACATCAGCCGAAGCAGGGACATACTTCATCGACCAGTTGGTGAACGTCGGGCTAGTAATCGGCTCTTCAATCAACGTGCGCACGTTGCGATGCCGGGGATCTTGCTGGATGCGCTGATAAGTCGCCCTTACCGCCTCTTCCTCACCCTCAAGGTACTGAAAAAAACGGTTATCCCCATAGTAAAGCCCGCCCACAACGCTCATTTTGGTGTTGTTTCTCCGGGACACCAGCAAGATACGGGCGACATGAGGCTCTACGCCTTTCTCCAGCGGTTTGGCTTCAAAGGCGGCTTCACTGGCATAGGCAAGGCGAATCAGTGGCATATTGTGGTACTCCGAATAAATGAAAGCGAGAAGATGATGACAATACGCCCTGATGCAGGCAGACAGATCACTACCCGATGGGTTGTCAGGCAACGACTGAGCCCGGATGAAACCCGGGCGAATTTCGGCTATTCTTCGCGCTCCTGATTTGAATGTGATTGATCCCGTAACTCTCAGCCCCAGAGCCACCCATGTTCGACATCATCTACCTACTTGAAATGATAGGCGTTGTAGCATTTGCCATTTCCGGCATGATTGTCGCTCGCTCGAAGAACATGGACCCCGTAGGTGTGTTTGCGATCGGATTTATTACCGCTTTGGGAGGCGGCACCCTACGGGATCTGATCATGGATAACCACCCTCTGTACTGGATCAAACACCAGGAACAGCCAATCCTGATCCTGGTCATGGCGGTGGTGTTCAGTTACTGGAGCCGCGCTCACGCCCTGAAAGAATCCCGAATCGTGTTCCCGGATGCGATTGGCCTGGGCATATTCTCCATTCTTGGTGCCCAATTGGCGCTGGATCTGGGCCACTCCTGGTTTATAGCCTCCATGCTGGGGGTGATGACAGGTTGTTTTGGCGGCGCACTGCGCGACACCCTGTGTAACGAAGTGCCCTTTATCTTCCGCAAGGATCAGATCTACGCTTCCATCGCGTTTGCCGGCTGCTGGCTGTATTTTGTGTGCCAGTGGTACCTCAAAAGCGAATCACTCGCCTTGACCATCGGGCTGCTGTTCATCGTGATAGTACGGATGTTGGCGGTGCGCTTCGATATTCGGCTACAGCGCGACCACACAACAAATTGAACCGTCAATCATCCCTTGGCCTCAGCTTCATGAGTCGGTAAGATTGCCGTTTTTTCACCCAGCTCACGTTTTCCGCAGCTAAACAGACACTCAAACCCCTAACCGCAGGCATCCTCAGAGGCAGCCATCGTCATGCTTGAACGACTGTTCCAACTCCGGGCCCACGGCACTACTGTTCGTAAAGAAGTGGTCGCGGGCATGACCACCTTCCTGACCATGGCTTACATCATCGTGGTCAACCCCAGCCTGCTCTCCTCCACCGGCATGGATTTTGGTGCGGTGTTTGTTGCAACCTGCCTGGCTGCGGTTATTGGCACCCTGATCATGGGCCTGTGGGCCAACTATCCAATAGCCCTTGCTCCGGGTATGGGTCTGAACGCGTTCTTCTCGTTCACCGTTGTCGGAAGCATGGGTTACAGCTGGGAAGTGGCTCTGGGGGCCGTCTTCATTTCCGGTTTCCTGTTCTTCCTGCTGAGCATCTTCAAGGTCCGGGAATGGATTATTAACTCCATCCCTTTGTCCTTGCGCTTCGGCATTTCTGCCGGTATCGGTTTTTTCCTGGCGCTGATTGCCTTGAAGAATGCTGGCATTGTAGTAGACCACCCCGCCACACTGGTCACCCTGGGTGATGTCAAAGTTCCGGAGGCTCTGCTGTTCTTCGCGGGTTTTGTGCTGATCTGCGCTTTGTCGTTCCGGCAAATCACGGGCTCGGTGATGATCGGCATCATTGCCGTAACCGTCGGCGCCATGATGCTGGGCATGGTGGAGTACCAGGGTCTTGTGTCGGCACCGCCGAGCATTGCACCGACCTTTATGCAGCTTGATCTGGCTGGCGCCCTGAATGTGGGCATGATCAGCGTGGTGTTTGCCTTCCTGTTTGTCGACCTGTTTGACACCTCCGGCACCCTGGTAGGCGCTGCCCAGAAAGGCGGCCTGCTGGATAAAGACGGCAAACTGCCGCGCCTGGGCCGGGCGCTGATGTCTGACTCAGTGGCGACGATGTCGGGTGCTGCCCTGGGCACTTCCACCACCACCAGTTATGTGGAATCCACCGCCGGCATCGCCGCTGGCGGCCGTACCGGCCTGACGGCCGTGGTTGTCGCCCTGTTGTTCCTGGCCTGCTTGCTGTTCTCGCCCCTTGCCAGCGTGATTCCTCCCTACGCCACCGCTCCCGCGCTGCTTTACGTGGCCTGCCTGATGGCCAGCGGACTGAAACTGGTGGATTGGGATGACATCACCGACATCGCTCCAGCTATTGTTACCGCCCTGATGATGCCACTGACGTTCTCCATCGCAGACGGCATTGCTTTGGGCTTTATTACCTATGTCGCCGTCAAGGCTCTGGCCGGTAAATGGTCTGACCTCAACTGGAGCGTCACCACCATCGCTGCCGTCTTCGTCCTGAAATTTATGTTCCTTGATGTGGCGTAAGCCGCACCCGCACAGGTGAGTTATGGATTATTTTTCTGAAAGCATTAAAAAAGCCATTCGCACCGTGCCGGACTGGCCCAAGCCTGGCGTGTCCTTCCGGGACATCACTACGGTCCTGCAAGACAAAACGGCCTTCCGCAAGCTTATCGACGCTTTTGTGCACCGTTACCATGGTCAGCACATCGACGCCGTTGCAGCGGTTGACGCTCGTGGCTTCATCATTGGCTCCGCCCTGGCCTATGAGCTAAACGCATCGCTCGTTCTGGTGCGCAAGAAGGGCAAACTACCCTTCGACACGCTGGTGGAGGACTACGAACTGGAATACGGTACGGCATCGGTTGAGCTGCACAAAGACGCGTTCAAACCCGGCGACAAAGTCGTTCTGGTCGACGACCTGATCGCGACCGGCGGCACCATGCTGGCAGCCACTCGCCTGATCCGCAGAATTGGCGCAGAAATCGTAGAAGTGGCTGCGATGATCGACCTTCCCGATCTGGGTGGTTCCCACAAGTTACAGGAAGAAGGCCTGCAGGTTTATACTGTGTGTTCATTCGAGGGGGAATAACCCTTTCTTCAGAACCACCGGAGACGACCATGTCCGATTATCAGCATCACTGGAAAGACGGCACGCCCGTGCACCTGCCGCTTGGCAAAATCGTGTGCATTGGTCGCAACTACGCCGAACACGCCCGTGAGCTGAACAACCCTGTGCCGGACGAGCCGCTGTTGTTTATCAAACCGGCCACCGCAGCGGTCCATATCACCCGACCTCTGGATTTTCCCAGAGAAAAGGGCGATGTTCATTTTGAAACCGAGCTGGCTGTACTGATAGGCCGCCCCCTCACCCACGCCTCAGCCAGCGACGTGGAGAGCGCTATTCTTGGCTACGGCCTGGCTCTGGACCTGACACTGCGGGATGTTCAGAGCAAACTCAAGGAAAAGGGTCAGCCCTGGGAACGAGCCAAGGGTTTTGACGGCGCCTGCCCGCTGTCCCCTTTTGTTGCAGCCGACCAGCTCCCCAAAGGCCATATCCACTTTACGCTGGACATCGACGGCCAGCGCCACCAGACCGGAAACAGCCGTGATATGCTGAATCCGATTGTGCCGCTGATCGCCCATATGAGTAGCCAGTTCACGCTGCTGCCCGGGGACGTTGTACTGACAGGAACGCCAAAAGGCGTAGGGCCACTGGTATCAGGCCAGACCTTGTCTCTGGAGCTGGAAGATGTGCTTTTTGTGGAAACGACAGTGGTCTGAATTGCCCGCCTGAACGCATATTCAGGCGAACCTTCTGTATCAGGGATACCAGCACCACCATGGCCAGGAAACCGGTTACTTCACGCACAGGGCGATTTTTCAAGCTGGCAGGTATGACGGCATCCGTTGCCGGCCAATACGCTGGCCAGAGAGCCCGGCGCATGTTCCGTTCGGTAGATGATGAGGGTGCTCAGAGCGAAAGCTACACCCGAATGGCGGATCAGATTGCCGACACCCTTGGGGAGCTGAAAGGCGCCGTGATGAAGGTAGGTCAAATCGCCTCTCAGACCCAGGACTTCCTGCCCAAGGAGTTTTCCCAAGCCCTCGAGAAACTCCAGAAAGAAGCCCCGCCCATGCCTTTCGAGGTCATTTTGGAGCAGGTGGAAAGCGAACTGGGCAAACCGGTCAGCGAACTGTTCGAGTACCTGCAGGAAACTCCGTACGCTTCTGCCTCCATCGGCCAGGTGCACCGGGCACGGTTGCACGACGGCACCGATGTTATCGTTAAGGTTCAGTACCCCGGCGTCGACCAATCCTGCGATTCCGACCTCAAGCAGCTGCGCCTGGCACTGAAGCTGGGCGGTCTGCTGAAGATGCCGAAAGAAACCGTCGATCAGTTGTTCGGCGAAATTCGCTTGCGCCTGAAAGAAGAACTGGACTACGAAAACGAAGCGCGCAACCTCAAGCTGTTCCAGGAGTTCCACAAAGACCAGCCCTGGGTAATCATCCCCGAGGTGATCAACAGCCACTCCACCCGCCGTGTCCTGACCCTGGGATTGGTGGAAGGTGATCACGTCAGCAAGGTCACGCCTGAGCGCTATAGCCAGGACACCCTTAACCTGATCGGCCACCGCATCTTTACCCTCATGGCCGACCAGCTGTTCCGGTTTCAATGCATCCACGGTGACCCCCACGCCGGCAACTTTGCCTACCGGCCTGATGGCACCATCGTCATGTACGACTTTGGCTGTGTGAAGAAGCTCAAGCCACACATTGTGGAAGCCTATCGTAAAGCCCTGCTGGCCGCCCTGAGCGAGGATTACTCGGCGCTGGACCGTCACCTGATCGACCTGGGCGCCCGGGTAGATAACCAGCCGGCGGTCGACGAAGCCTACTATGCGATGTGGCGGGACATTCTGATCGTTCCGTTTATGGGCGATGAGCCCTATGACTATGCCGAAGCCGACATCCACAAGCAGGTCGCAGCGAAGACCAGCACGGTGTTCAAGTACCTGGATTACTTCAAGCCGCCAGTGGAAAGCATTTTCGTGGACCGCATGATTGCAGGGCATTACTGGATGCTGAAGCGACTGGGTGTTCAGGCGGCGTTCAGATCGGAACTGGAGAAATACCTCCGAAATTAAGGCCTGCCCGGGAGATGCCGACTATCGGGCATAGTGACGCTATCGCGGAAGGTTGAGAGACCACTTTCGGCGCTGATGCCAGCGCCGGCGAGTACTGCGATGTGTTCCTGCACCCGCCGGAGCTCCTCTGTGAACGATCCGGATCAGTCGAAGATTTTACCCGGGTTCATGATGCCGTTGGGATCGAACACCTGCTTGATACCACGCAGATAGGCGATTTCCGCCTCGCTGCGAGTGTACTGCAGGTAGGGCTTTTTGGTCATGCCAACGCCGTGTTCCGCGGAGACACTGCCCTGATAGCGTTCGACGATCTCGAACACCCACTTGTTTACCTGCTGGCATTTTTCGAAGAAATCTTCGTTGGCCATGGCTTCCGGTTTGAGGATGTTGAGGTGCAGGTTGCCGTCACCGATGTGGCCAAACCAGATAATCTCGAAATCGGGATAGTGCTCGGTGACCACGCTGTTTATTTCCTGCAGGAAGCCCGGCACTTTGGACACCACCACAGACAGGTCGTTCTTGTAGGGCGTTCTGGGTGCGATTGATTCGGAAATCCGCTCCCGCAGCTGCCAAAGGTTCTTGGCCTGGGTTTCGCTCTGGCTGATCACGCCGTCCAGCACCCAGCCTTTCTCCACACACTCTTCGAACAGGGCCAGGGCGTCGCCCATCGCCTGGTCAGACGCCGCTTCGAATTCCAGCAGCGCGTAATACGGCGCCTCGGTCTCGAACGGCGCCTGCACCTGACCGTGCGCCAGTACATGCCCCATGGCCTGGTGGGAGAAGAACTCGTAGGCGGTCAGATCAAGCTTGCTCTGGAACGCCTGCAACACATCCATGGTGTTGGTGAGATCGTTCAGGCCGAGCACCAGCACGGTCAGGTCGTCCGGCGTGCGGGTCAGCTTCATGGTGGCTTCAGTGATGAAACCCAGCGTGCCTTCGGCGCCGATAAACAGATGGCGCAGATCGTAACCGGTGTTGTTCTTGGCCAGGTCCTTGTTCAGATCCAGAATATCGCCCTTGCCCGTCACGACTTTCAGGCCAGCCACCCAGTCCCGGCTCATACCCCAGCGAATCACCTTGATGCCGCCGGCGTTGGTGGACAGGTTGCCGCCCAGCTGGCTGGAGCCGGCCGAGGCGAAATCCACCGGGTAATACAGGTTATTGTCCTCGGCGAAGTTCTGTAGCTGCTCGGTCACCACACCGGCCTGACAGCGCACGGTGCGATCACTGGCGCTGAACTCCAGGATCTGGTTCATGTTGTCAAAGGCCACCACCACCTCGCCATTGGCGGCCACCGCACCGGCACTCAAGCCGGTACGCCCGCCGGACGGCACCAGCGCAACCTGATGTTCATTGGCAAACTTTACCAACGCCTGCACCTGCTCCGTGGTCTTGGGCAAGGCAATGGCCAGGGGCTTGGGCGGATAGATTTTGGTCCAGTCCTTACCATAGGTGTCGAGGTCGGCCGGATCGGTCAGCACTTTACCCGGGGCATCACCGGTCGCCATCAGTTCTTTGAGGGAAGCAATGATCTGTTCGGAATTCATGGATGCATCAGTCTCTTCAGGTTAGGGCCGGGCCGGAGAGGAACAAATTCACCGAGAATTGATTCAGGCCATCCGGCGCGCTGTGAAAGTCTCCGTTTATGGTATCATACCGCCCCTGTTCTGTGAGCCAGACTAACGATCCCTGGCCACGGGTCATTTCACATGACGAAAGGTTCGGAAGCAAAGCCCATGTCAAAAACGTCTCTCGAAAAGAGCAAAATCCGGATCCTGCTGCTGGAAGGCGTGCATCAATCTGCCATAGATACCCTTAACGCTGCGGGCTACACCAACATCGAGTATCTGAGCCATTCATTGGGCGAAGAAGAGCTGATCGAGAAGATTGCCGATGCGCACTTCGTTGGTATCCGCTCGCGCACCCAGTTGACAGAGAAGGTATTTGAAGCCGCCAAAAAACTGGTGGCCGTGGGCTGTTTCTGTATTGGCACCAACCAGGTGGACCTGCAGGCGGCCACCCGCCGCGGTGTTGCCGTGTTCAACGCACCTTTTTCCAATACCCGTTCGGTGGCGGAGCTGGTGCTGGCCCAGGCCATCCTGCTGCTGCGCGGTGTCCCTGAGAAAAGCGCCAAGGCCCATCGCGGCGAATGGCTGAAGTCGGCCAAGAACAGCTACGAAATTCGTGGCAAGAAGCTCGGCATCATCGGTTACGGCAACATCGGCACCCAGTTCAGTGTGCTGGCCGAGGGCCTGGGCATGGACGTCTACTTCTACGATGTGGTGTCCAAGCTGTCGATCGGCAACGCCACTCAGGTCGGCACCCTGCAGGAACTGCTGAACATTTCCGATGTGGTGTCGCTGCACGTGCCAGAAACGCCGGCCACCAAGTACATGTTCAAGGCCGAACAGTTTGCCCAGATGAAGCCTGGCTCCATCCTGATGAACGCCTCCCGCGGCACGGTGGTCGACATCGACGCCCTGGCCGACGCGCTGCGCTCCGGCAAGCTGCTGGGTGCGGCCATTGACGTGTTCCCGGTCGAGCCCAAGTCCAACGAGGAAGAGTTCATCTCGCCTCTGCGCGAATTCGATAACGTGATCCTGACCCCGCACGTGGGCGGCTCCACCATCGAAGCGCAGGAAAACATTGGCCGCGAAGTCGCTGAAAAGCTGGCCATGTACAGCGACAACGGTACGTCCGTATCGTCTGTTAACTTCCCGGAAGTGGCGCTGCCGTCGCATCCGAACCAGCACCGCTTGCTGCACATTCACGAGAACGTGCCGGGCGTGATGTCCGAGATCAACAGGGTGTTCTCCGAGAATGGCATCAACGTGTGCGGCCAGTACCTGCAAACCAAGGAAGACATTGGTTATGTCGTCATTGATGTCGACAAGGCCTACGGTGAGCTGGCGCTGAAGAAACTGCTTCAGGTGAAAGGCACCATTCGCTGCCGCGTACTCTTCTGATACAGTTTTGACAGCTGTAAAAAAACCCCGCAGGCTTTCGCCTCCGGGGTTTTCTTTTGCTGGTCAGGTAATTACTGCATGGGCACCAATGTCAGCTCAACCCGTCGGTTTTGCTCACGTCCGGATGCTGTGTCATTAGAGGCGATCGGATAACGCTGCCCGTAACCCACGGCTCGGGTCCGGCGTGGTTCGATGCCCTGGTTGAGCAGGAAGTCGCGGACCGATGAAGCGCGACGCTCAGACAACAGCTGGTTGTAGCTTTCTGCGCCCGTGCTGTCGGTATGACCCTCAATCTGGATGATGGTTTTATCAAACTCTTTGAGCACCAAAGCAACGGATCCCAGCGTGTCATTGAAGCCGGGGCGGATGGTCGACTGATTGGTATCAAAGGTCACGTTACCCGGCATCACCAGCTCAATCTGGTCACCGTTACGCACCACACGAACGCCGGTGCCTTCCAATTTGTGACGCAACTCTGCTTCTTGGCGATCCATGTAGTAACCGATACCACCACCAACCGCTGCACCACCGGCGGCGCCGATCAGAGCACCTTTGCCACGATCACTGCGGCTGGACGTTGCGGCACCGACGGCTGCACCACCAATAGCACCAATGATGCTACCTTTGGTCGCGCTCGAGGTTTTTTCTTCGCCGGTGTAAGGGTCGTACGTCATGCAGCCACTAAGGCCAACCGTTGCCATTGCAAAGGCAAGAATCGTTTTTTTCACTGTTATCTCCTGCATAGTTTCCTGACTGGCCAACATCTTATCCCGAAGGCCATGATTATTCCGTGAATGTGTCAATAATGGTGTTAAACACCGTTGCCTGCAAATCCTGCGCTTCGTTCACAAGATGGTGACGTCCATCGGGGATTCTTTGTTCCCTGACGGACGAAAATTTATTTCTGAGAATCCGGAGATTGTGTTGCCAATCGACCGTCAGATCTTTTTCACCCTGAACGACGGTGACCGGAAAATCCACCGGCCTCGCGGACTCAATGTGAGGCACCCACTTGCGCAAAGCACTCACCCAGTCCACATGCACTGCTCTGGCTTGCAATGGGTCGTGTTCCCGAAGAAAGCGAAGGAAGCGGGTGTTGCCACTGTTTGCCCCGAATACCCTGCGCCATCGGCTCAGAAACGGTTTGGCCAGACTGTGCAGAATCTTTGCACCCAGCCATCCCATAGGTCGTACCAGCGGTGCCAGCAGCACCACCTTTTTGAATTCAGAGGTTGTCTGGCTATGATGGTTCGATAGCAGATAATCGATCAGAATCGCTCCACCGGTACTCTGCCCGACGGCAAACCAGGGGCCTCGTATTTTTTCCCGGATTTGAGCCATCACTTCAGACAAAACCGCCTGGTACTCAAGAAAACTGCCAATAGCGGCCGGCGTGCCACTCGAGAGGCCGTGCCCCGGTTGGTCATACGCCAGCACATCAAAGCCCGCACCAAGGCACCGGTCAATCAACTGGGTATACAGACCCACATGGTCAAAATAACCATGCAGAATGAAGACCGTACCCTTGGGTTTTTCGGCTTCCGGCAGGTGAAAGTAATGCACCATAACTTCATGCTTTTCAGCCTGAAGATAGCCCTGATGGTAGGTGATCCCTGGATGTTCCACCCACAGATCCAGACCATAAAATCGGCAATAGGCGTCCATCTCAGCGCTCAGCTTCCGTTTGGCAGCCGGATCGAAAGGCTCCAGACGCTCCAGCAGAGAATGTCTGTTCCAATTCGGTATTTCGATGGTATCTGTTTTCCAGTACACGTAGAGTTAAACGCCCGTCATGAATCAACAATTGACGGTCATCCTAACGCATTCACGAGGGAGAACACAGATGTTCCAGCCGCTTCTTGAAGCCGGGTTGCGCCAGACTATGCAGCGGATGGTCCGCCCGATGCTCTCGAACGTTGTGCCTCTGAAATGGCAGCGCCAGTTGATCCGCCAGGCTTACCGGACATCAGTACCGCCCCGCAGCGCACGATTCACCCTTGATGACCTGGGTAATGTGCCGGTGATTCGGACGGTGGCAACGCCGGAGACTCGCGGGGTAATTATCTATCTGCACGGCGGAGGTTACATCATTGGCTCTGCCAACACGCACAAAGGCATCACCGGTCACCTGGCAAAGCTCTCAGGCTGTGAAGTCATAACGCCGGAGTACCGACTGGCCCCGGAGCACCCTTTCCCGGCGGCCCTGGACGACGCGGAATCGGTTTACCTGGCACTGATCAGCCAGGGCCAACCGGCTGGCTCTATCGCGCTGGCCGGCGATTCTGCAGGGGGTGGGCTGGCGCTGGCGTTGACCATGCGGCTGCGTGATCATCAGCAGCCCTTACCATCCTCCATCACCTGTTTTTCGCCCTGGACCGACCTCAGCCAGGCCAACCTTTACCAGCCAGAGTGCGAACCGGTACTGCAAGAGACCTGGACAGCCAACGCTGCCAAACTGTACGCGGCCGGCGAGCCACTGACCAACCCCTTGATCTCGCCCTTGCATGGCAATCTGACCGAGCTGCCACCGCTGCTGATTCAAGTTGGCAGTCAGGAAATACTGCTCAACGATGCCAGTCGCCTGGCCGACGCGGCCAAACGGGACGGTGTCGAAACCCATCTGGAAATCTACAACAATCTCTGGCACGTTTTTCAGGTGCACTGCGGGCAACTGGCCAGGGCGACACAAGCGGTCACCGTTGCAGCACATCACATCAGGCGTCATCTGACAGGCTGAACTCGCCTTTGATCAACGCCTCTTTACGCGCCTTGGGCCAGCGTTTTACCTGCCATTCCAACTTTGACGCCAGGCTCCGATCGCCAGCCGGAGCCTGGAAGACGAGAGTCAAAGGCCCCTTGCCCCGTAAACTGCGAGCGCCTTTCGGTGCTCCCGCCTGATGTTCGGCAAATCGCCGGTCTACGTCGGTGGTGATGCCGGTATAAAGACTACCCGACGCTGTGCGCACCAGGTACAGGTACCAGGAGTTACTCATGGTTCAGCAACTGCTCCCGCTTTCGCGTTTTCATTTGCTGTAACCAGAGCCCAGCCATAATCAAGGTAAGCCCCACGTAAGTGGAGGGAAGAATAACTTCGCCAAGAATGAAATAGATAAACACCAGTGACAAAAAGGGCGAGATGAAAATCAGGTTACTCACTTTCGACGTGTTTTCTGCTTTTTTCATCGCCTGTGACCAAAGTACAAACGCAATACCCATCTCAAACACCCCAACGTAGACCGCAGCCGCCAGCGACCCACCCAGTGGCAAGCTAAGACCTTCGGTGTACCAGCACGCCAGCGCAATAAAAGGCAATCCGAACAGAAAATTCAGGAACAGGCCGATCACCGGATCCCGGGTATCACGGGTGGCAATAATCCAGTAGCCGGCCCACACCACGGTACTGCCCAGCGCCAGAGCGACGCCCAGGGGGTCTGAAAAGCTGAGCGAGGTGACCGCACCACGCGTGGCAATCACCACTACGCCGGCATAACACACCAGCCCCGCCAGAACATCAATAAGACGCAGTTTTTGACCCAGAAAAGGCACCGACAGGTACGCCAGCACCAGCGCCCAGGTGTAGTTCAGTGGCTGAGCCTCTTGGGCCGGTAATCGGTCAAACGCACCGAACAGCAAGAAGTAGTACAGGCAGGGATTGATCAATCCCATGCCGATAGATTGCAGGTATTGCCCTCTGGTGAGCTGAAACACCCAGGCCCAGCGGCCCTGAATGACCAGAATCATGCCCATAACAAGGACCGAGGCCGTGCAGGCGACCAAGAGCATCTGCACCGGTGCCAGGTCAGCCAAGGCGAGCTTGAAGGCCGTTGCCACCGTCGACCACAGCAAAACCGTGGCCAGGCCATACATCATGGCCTGCTTTTGATCAGGCATTGCTTTGCCCCGCCTCGGCGTCCAGCCAGCGATACAGCGTACGGCGATTTACGCCCAGTATCTGAGCCGCCCGGCGTTTGTTGCCATCCACAGCTGCCATCACCCTGCGCACATAATCCTGCTGCACGGACTCCAGCGTCGGCCATTCAGACAGATGGGTTCCTCCCGGTGCAGGGGTGGGTTGAGACGTTCCACTCTGGCGCTTACGGATGCGCTCCGGCAGATGCTCCGGCTGAATGGTGTCGCCCTCACAAAAGGTCACGGCTCGCTCAATGGCGCTGGACAATTCCCTGACGTTACCCGGGAACGGGTAATCTCCGATCACGCTGAGCGAGACATCACTGAGTTTGATAAAACCACGGTTATGGCGCCGGCAGGCTTCTTTCAGAAAATGCATGGCAAGCAGCTCGACATCTTCACCGCGCTCTCGCAAAGGCGGCACATTCAGGCTCAGGGTTTCGAGGCGGTAGTACAGATCTTCCCGGAAGTCCCCCTGTTCTACCGCCTTCATCAGATCGACATGGGTTGCGGCCAAAATTCGCACATCCACCGGTTCTTCATGATCAGACCCAACCGGTTTAATGGAGCCTTCTTGCAATACTCGCAACAATTTGGCCTGAAGGGCCAGCGGCATCTCGCCAATTTCATCCAATAACAAGGTGCCACCACTGGCTTCGGCAAACAGCCCCTTGCGAGCCTGCCTGGCACCGGTGAACGCCCCGGCTTCATGGCCAAAGAACTCGCTTTCCATCAAATCCGGGGGAATGCCCGCGCAGTTAACTGCCAGAAACGACTGCCCGTCCCGCTCACTCTGTTGGTGTACCGCACGGGCAACCAGCTCTTTGCCGGTGCCACTCTCACCATTAATCAGCACCGCAGCCTGACTCCGGGCAACCTGCCGGATCTCTGCGCGCAATCGGGCCATGGCCGGACTATCCCCCACCAGCCCGAAATTATTGTCGCTATGCTGGCTGGCCTGAATTTCGGCCAACTGCCGATTGATGTCCGCTTGAGCCAACAGTCGTTTTATCTTCAGGCGCAGGTGATCGGTCGACAGCGGTTTGGTCAGAAAATCATCTGCACCGGCTTTTAACGCCTCCACCGCCTGATCAACCGTCCCGAACGCGGTAATCACGATAAACGGAATGCCCGGGTGTTCGGCCTGCTGAAACGCCAGCACCTGCATGCCATGGCCATCCGGTAAGCGAAGGTCAGAGACTATCAGAGACGGGCGTTGATCCCGGAGTTGCTGGCAGGCCTCACCGACAGTGCCGGCACGGTGCATGATGTAACCGTCCATTTCCAGCTCTTCTGCCAGCAGCTGACCAAGGCTCTGATCATCCTCGACCAGTAAGATGGTACCGGCTGTCTTGGTCATACCCCATGCTCCATCGGAAAATAAAGGCTTATTCGGCACCCGCCCAGGCTGCTTTCGGTAATCTCTATGCGCCCGCCGTGTTCTTTAAGAACACTGTTGACCACGGCCAACCCCAGGCCGGTACCCTCCCCGGCGGGCCGGGTACTGTAAAAGGGTTCGAAGACTTTTCCCCGATCAGATGCCGGAATACCCGGGCCATCATCCTCTACCCGAATCTCCCAGCTGTGGTCTGATTGATGCGCAGACACCTTTAGTTGATCCCGGGCCGACTGGCAGCCGTTGCGAATAACGTTCAGGCACGCCAGGCCCACCCGCAACGGCTCCGCCCGGGCCGGCATTGACTGATCCAGCCCGTCTGTCTCAATTCGGCACCGGTTGCAGCGATCGTCCTCGGATATTCGCACCAGAACATCCTGCAGCACATCGGACAAATCCAGCGGCCGCCGGGAATCGGGAACATGACGAAAGCAGTCCAGGAGCTGCTGGATAATGGCCGTCATCCGACTAACCTGATGATCAATGTCGTCCAGGTGCCGTTGCTGGTCGCCTGGCAATCCGGACCGAGCCAGTATTCGGGCCCGGCCCTGAATGACGTTAAGCGGCGCGCCCAGCTCATGGGCCACCCCGCCGGCAACGCGACCGATCATCGCGACTTTTTCCTGATACTCCAATTGCTCGGCCAGAGCTCGCTCGCGGGCGATACGGTCCTCAATCTCAGACTCCGCAGCGTCCATCCTCCGGCCCATGCTGGCGATACCCTGATGAATCTGGCGCAGCTCTCTCGGGCCCGCCATTGGCGCACTCAACAACCACTTTCCGGGTGCCAGTTGCGCCATATCCTCCATCAGACTGTTCACATGCCGCCCGACGGTGCGGTAATGACCCAGTACCACCACCAGAATGATGATGACCGCCAACACGGACCAGATACCAACCGCCCACCAACGGCTTGACGCCACCAGATCATGAAAGTCGCTGCGCTGGCGCGTAACCTGGAGTAGCCCCTGAATGCGACCATCCTCACCCACCAGCGGAGTAAACTGGGAAAAAACCGACTCCCCATCTACTCGCCGGAACGCCCCGCCCAGCTCACCACTGGCGATTACCCGTTCCGCACTGACGCTGTTGGTAACGTCAGCATCGGCCACACCAAGACTGGCAACCCGGTCACCTTGTTCATCAAAGACCGAAGCACCGGATATTCGGCCAATCTGGAAAATGGACTTAAGCGATTCTCCGAGCACCAACTGGTCTTTTTCCGCCAGTGCGTTTGAAACCGGCCCGCTGACGGCACGGGCAACCAACTCAAGATCTTCACGAAGACGTTCATTCAGGGCTTTCTCAACAGAACCCAGGCCGATGTATATGGCAATGCCACTGAACAACAACAACGGCACCACGATACTCAAAACCAACGTCAGCTGCAGAGACCGGAACAGATCACCTAGCCGGCGACCGAAAGGAACCATAGATGTTTCCCAAACAAGAGTGTCACACCCTTTGTGCCACATGTGACATTTCGCCACAACCCGGATTACTTGACCTTAACAAACAAAAATCTATAACTTATTGTTTTTATTATACTTAATTTTTTATTTGGGAGTTGGCACGGCACTTGTTTGTATCAATGTGAACTCAATCAATTGGCGGAATTTGAAATGTCGTCCGCCACATCGTAAGGAGCTTGTTCATGAATAAACTGCTTATTTCCGTAACCGCTTCACTTGCCCTGCTCGCTGCCGCCCCTGCCATGGCCCAGCAAAGTTCACAGCAGGATGCTGCAGCCTCTCAGGGTTCAGGCTACGCCGACCCAGCCGCCGGTGCCCAGAGTGCCGACTATAACGATGCTGAGCTGAACCAGTTTGTCGAAGCGCAGAACGGCGTGATGGAAGTCCGTGAAGACTATATCGCCAAGATCGAAGCTGCTGATTCCCAGCAGGAAGCTCAGGAACTTCAGATGGAAGCCAACGATCATATGGTGTCTGTTATTGAGGATGCCGGTATGGACATCCCCACCTACAACGCCATCGCTACGGCTTACAGCAGCGACCCCGAAGTACGGAACCGTATTGACGCCCTGATGTAAATCCCGAGCCAATCCGGTTCGTCCTTCAGCCCCGCACAGAGCGGGGCTTTTTTATGTTTGAAAGAGCGGTCTCAACATACGCGAGGATCCACCAACGGCATCATCTTGTGTTACCGTTTCAGATAAAGAAAACGCACCCTTTGCACTTCTGTTCCGGAGCGGAGCCCGTCAGTCATGATCAAAATACACCACGGCCTATGGCCCGCGCTGGCGATGCTGGCGCTGCTACTTTCCGGATGCTCTGAGGACACGCCTTCATCCGACCAGAGCAAGGCTCAGACCGGCGCTGACAAATACCCGACCACTTGGCGTTTCGCGCTGGAAGAAATCGAAGGCAGCGTACAGCATCTTTACGCAGAGGCCTTCCGGGAGCATATCGAAAAAGTATCCGAAGGCCGCATTGTGGTCGATGTATTTCCGTACGGCTCCCTGGGCACATCCACACAGCTTACAGAGCTGGCCCGCAATGGTTCGATCAACCTGGCCTTTGCTTCTCCCGGCCACCTGGCCGACAACGTACCCGAAGCCGGGTTGTTCAACCTTCACTTTCTGCTCCCGGATAACCCCGAAGAAACACGAGACCTGCTACAGGACCCGGCGTTTATCTCCCATTTTCAGCAGCCGTACCGGGAGGCCGGCTTGCAGCTGCTCGGGTTTGTTTCTGAGGGCTGGATGACCTGGACCGCCAACCAGCCGCTCCGCTCTCTGGATCAGTTTCAGGGCCTGCGCATTCGCACCATGACCTCCACCATGGCGGCAGAAAGCTACCGAGCCTATGGTGCCGAGCCGGTTCAGACGCCTTTTTCCCAAGTCTACAGTGATCTGCAACTGCGAAAAATTGACGGTCAGACCAACCCTGTCTTCGCCGTTGAGGAAATGGACTTTAATGAAGTACAGTCCACATTAACCATGGGCCGGGCGTCGCAGTTTGTGGCTTCGGTTGTGGCAAACGATGACTGGTACGACGAACTTCCGGAGCAGGAGCGCACCTGGTTGAACCAGACCATCAGGGACTTGGCAGAACACGCCTGGAAAAGCCAGGAAAGGCTGAATCAGCAGCGTCTCGAACGCATGGTAGAGAAAGCCGATATTCAGGTCATTCGCCTGAACGATGAAGAGCGTGAGCGCTTCCGGCAGGCCAGCTTGCCCGTGCGGGAGCGCTTTCTTGAGATGACCGGAGCACAAGGCCAGGTGTTGCTGGATTACGTTGAAAACTGGCCTCAGCCCTAAACCGGCTTGGTCACCCGTTTTGACACCATACGCACCCCCTCATTGGCACAGACCGCGGCTGCGCGAGCGGTAAGGTCGGAAATAAAGCAACTTTGCTCTTTCGGTTCCAATGGGTAGGCTTTTAGACGGTAACGCATTGCATCATCCGTCGCAGACACGGTCACGATCACCGGCTGATAGGTTTTGGTCAGCGGGCAGGTGAACACCGCATCCCGAAAAAGATTCTGCATTCGCGCCACATCGTGATTCGGGTCAAGAAACAACTCGGCAACACACATCAGGTTGTCTGTGCCGTCGTTACCATTGGCCAGTAGTGTGGTCCACAACAAGCTGTGGGGAATGACCACCACGGTGTCATCCAGCGTGACCATTTCCGCAGCTCGGGTGCCGATCGAGCGCACCTCGCCATACTGACCGTTCACCTCAATCCAGTCTCCGGGACGGTAGGGCATCTCATAAAGCGTGACGATCCCGGCAATCAGGCTATTGGCGTAATCCTTGAACGCAAAACCCAGGGCCAGGCCCAGTGCCCCGAAGACGGCCACCATGTTCTCAAACGACGGCTCTACCAGAATCGGCACCACCGTCACGATGGTCAGAACAATGATCAACAATCTCAAAAGCGGCACGGAGGCGAGCAGATACCGCCGGATCTTGCCGCTCAGTTTGCTGGCAAACGCCGGTATCAGCTTCTGGACCAGCATGATCAGCAACCACGCGACAACCACCACTACCAGTGCCTCCAGCAGGGCGTCCGTGGTGATGGATGAGAAGGTATCTTTAAAACCAAAACCGTCCATTGTGCTCTCCTAGAAGCCGTCCACCGGATAACCGCAATCCTGCAGATGTTTACGCACGGCCGGGTAGCCCAGCGGCGTCACTTCATACGTCCCAGACGCCTGATTCAGGTTGACCAGATCTGCCCGCAAAAGCTTGGCCAGCGTCAGGCAGACTTCCTGTTCTGGCAAGCTGGTAACCAGGTGCAACTGCTCCGTGGTGAGGCCGCCATGCAACAGCAGAGCATGCAGAACATGACCGGGTTGCCGGCCCACACTGTGGGGCGCCGAAGGCAGGCTCAGTTGATCCAATGCCACCACCCAGCATTGTCGCCCTGCAATAATGGCAGGCTCTTTCTCTTCTTGCTCACCGTCTTTTTCAGGCCTCGCTCGCAAGGTACGCTGCCAGATGGCCAGGGCAACACCCCGATTGCCCCTGGCCAGCGTGGCAAGGTCTTGGGTAAAGCTGCTGTATTTAACGGTGGTTTTTCCCTCTGGGGCGGGCAATACATACAGCCCGTCGTGGGTCATTCTTGCAGCTACTTTGTGCCCTTCCCGATCGGACGCCAGGTAGTCAAACCAGCGGGTCATTTGCTCTCCGGTGAGCGGGGCCAACGTATAGGGCACCAAACTTAGCTCCGGCAGGTACTGAACCCAGAATTGCCAGCACCAACTGGAGCAGCCAACAACACCATTGCCGGCTTTATCCAGAGCTATCCGGGCAAAAAACTCCCGCAACAGGTTCAGCCCCGACTGATGGCGCAACCAGAAGTCCGCCAACTCCGGCACCACCCAATCACCACCCGCCAACTGCTCATTCCACCACGCCGCTGCATCCTGCTCTGTCATAAACAGGTTATCCGGTGGCGTCAGTTTCCGGCGTTGGCTGTGACGCAACGCCTCCGCCACTCCGGAAAATGGCGGGGCCACCAACAAACTCACGTTGCGGCGCTGCGTGCCAGCCTGCTGGAGCTGACACAACTGCTCGTTAAGTGCCGTTGCCAGCAGACCGGGATCAGGCTCTGGCGCAAACGCCCGCAGTTTTTCACCCGCCAGCACCGGCAAGTCATCCAGACTCTGGAAAGCCTGCTCTTCCGGGCTGACCCCAACCCGAAGCTGCATCACAATATCATTCAAGGCGCCCCTAACGGATTTCCGCACCGAGGTTTCCGGGGTCTTCCACTGGTCCAGTAATATCAATCCGCCGGGCAGATAAGGATGATCCTGAGCCGTTTCGTTCGTCAATGCTGCCACTCCCACCAATTCATTCCGGAACCAACCAGGTCTGGGATGCCGTCAGCCCAAGCCTGGCGCTTCCCTGCAGATCTTTCATCATAGCCTCAAACCGTGATTCAAACCCCCAGGGAGGGTTCACCACCAGCATGCCGGAGCCCACCATGCCGCGTTCAGGCGGCTCATCAAGCATCACCTCGCTGCGCAGTATCTTGCGCACAGAGCCTTGCTCCAGAGCATCAATCAGTCGTTTTTCCAGCCCACTGGTGAGTATGGGATACCAGATAAGATAGACCCCATGGCGGCACTTCTGCCACGCCCGCACCAGGGTATCTGCCACCTGAGCGTAGTCGTCCTTGATTTCATAGGAGGGGTCAATCAGGGTCAGCAATCGGGGCTGGGCTGGCGGCAACCGTTTCAGCAGGCCTTGCAGGCCATCTTGCTGCATCACCCGAACACCCGCCCCGACCGCCCAGGTTTCGAGGCTGCGCCCTTCAGACGGATGCAACTCAAAGGCGGTGACGGCATCGCCGGGCCGCGCAAGCTCGGCCAACCAGGCGGGCGACCCGGGATAGCTCTGCAACTGGCTACCATCAACCGTATGCCGGCTCAGAGTATCCAGCATGAGCTGCCAGTCTGCCGACGCCAGGCTTTGGCGAACCCGCCACAGCCGATGAATGCCGCCATCGGCCTCGGCGGTTTTTCTGGCACGCTCACTGGTCAAATCATAGAGCGCGCTGCCGGCATGGGTATCAAAACAGGCGATCGGCGATTGTTTTGCCTGCATCATGGTCAGCGCCAACGTTAACGCGGCGTGTTTCTGGACATCGGCATAGTTTCCAGCGTGGAAGGCATGAAGGTAACTCAGCATATCGGGCTCCTGATCTCAGGTGCTCATTAGGCATGACTCGCTGAAGACAGGCAACCTCCTCAGCGCGACGCTGGCGTCTGCGTGATGTTGAATAGCCACTGGGCCTGCTATGCTTGCCGCCGACGCCCGAGGAGGATGCATGTTGTCCAGCCAGAACCAAACCAAAATCGACCGCCTTTACGGCCTGATTGCCAACGAAGAAGACGCCAGAATCTGCAAAGACATTCCCGACGAAGCCTGCCGGGAAGTGCCAAGAAATTTCTTCCTGATTTTGGCCGCCAATGTGCTAACCAAGCTGGGTGATTTACTGATCAGTCCTAAAACCGTGCTGGCCTGGATGATGAGCGCGGTTGGCGCACCTGCACTGGTCGCCTGGCTGGTGCCAATCCGGGAATCCGGCTCTATGATTCCGCAAATGGTGATCGGCGCCTGGGTTCGGCGCAAAGCGGTGCGCAAATGGTTCTGGACGCTCGGCAGCTTTGGCCAGGCGGTCAGCGTGGTGGGCATGGCGGCCAGCGTGTGGTTTCTGGAAGGTTACGCCGCGGGCCTTGGCATTGTGGCAGGCCTGATCGGATTCTCCCTGGCCCGGGGGTTCTGTTCCGTGGCGATGAAGGATGTGCAGGGCAAATGCATTCCCAAAACCCGGCGTGGCCGTCTCTCCGGACTGGCCACCACCCTTGGCGGTTCCCTCACGGTGGCCATGACCGCGCTCTTGTTCTGGGATCGCGGCGACCCAACCCTTGGCTTCTATACTTTGTTGCTGTTACTGGCGGCGTTGCTGTGGATCCTTGCCGGACTGCTGTTTGCGGGAGTTGAGGAGTTGCCCGGCGAAACCGGCGGCGGCAACAATGCCATGACCGAGGCCATCCAAAGCCTGTCCCTGCTGCGGGATGATGCGCCCTTCAGACATTTTGTCGTCACCCGTGCGCTGCTGCTCTGTTCCGCTCTGGCGTCGCCCTACTTTGTGGTGCTTGCCCAGCGGGAGTCTGATGCTGGCTGGATGCTGGGCGTGTTCTTGCTGGCCAGCAGCCTGGCCAGTTCAGTCAGTGCCAGTTTCTGGGGCTGGGCGGCAGATACCTCTAGCCGCAGAGTGATCATTCGGGGGGCGACCATGGCCAGCCTGATTTGCCTGCTGGTCGGAACAGCCGCGCTGGTGTTCGGCACCGGGGTTGGCGGCGCCTGGTTCTATCCGATTGCGTTCTTTGTTCTGAGCATTGCCCATGCCGGCGTGCGCCTGGGGCGAAAAACCTATCTGGTGGACATGGCGGGCGGCAACAAACGCACCGACTACACCGCCGTCAGCAATACGGTGATCGGGGTTCTGCTACTGATTACCGGTGGCCTGACCGCGGCTTTGTCGCTGATTTCAGACATTGCGGTCATTATTGTACTTGGCTTGATGGGCCTGGCCGGCACCCTCAGTGCCGTGCGGTTGAGAGAGGTCACTGCTGACTGACCGTCGGCCACGGCCCATTACTCGGGAGCCTTGCCGTCATTCAGGGCCAGGGCACCTTTGACGATGCGATAAATAACCCAGATGGCCATACCCAGAAGAATAAACCAGCCGATGATCAGCGCCAGAGTAATCGTGCCGATCACCAACCACAGCAGGCCGATCCAGAAGGTACGGATTTGCCAGCGAAAATGGGGCTCAATCCAGGTGCCGCGAACCTCGTCCAGTTTGACGTAGTTGATGATCACCCCGACCAACGCTGTGATCCCGCCAAGGAAGAACGAAAGCCCCTGGAGAATGTAAACGAGAATGGCCAAATTACGGGCAGGGCCGGCCCCCTGCGGCTTGTTCTGCTCAGATTCGACGGGAATAAACTCGGGTTCAGCCACACGCGACTCCTTTAGGCAAAACCCGAAGCATAGCAGCCAACCTCAGTGCCCGGAAGGCCGGTAACCAACCCGGAAACCACCCCAGTGCTTGCCATTAACATAAATGGGCACAGACAGGTCGTGCATGATTTCACCGGTATCTCGCCGATAGGTTTGTAGCAGCATATCCTGGGTGTGGCTGCCGCAGCGAATACCCGTGCGATCATTGAACAGGCGCTTGCTTCGGCTTTTCACCAGATCCACTTCCGGGTTACCAGTGGGCGGGTGAGCAAAATCCCGGTTGTGGGTTGGCACGTAGCCGTCCGGGGCGCAGGCAATGGAGAACACCACCGCATCGTGGGAATTCTTGATGCTCTCCTGCACCGTTGGCAACACCTGATCGGTAAAGCGGTCGAAGGCGCTGCTGTATTGCTGGGGGTCGGTATTCGGAATCGGGTTACGTTTCTTGTCAAACAACGCCGACTCGCTGAGTTTGCCGTCTTGAATGGCCTGCGCAAACAGCTTGCCGATCTGTTGTGCGCCGGCCTGGGCCTGATCATAGAAGGACCGGTGATAGCTCTGGCGGCTGTTCAGTGCGAAAGCCGCATTGGCGTTTTCTGCCAACTCCATCAGCGTGGCCGCCTGACCCGCCAGTGACGCCACACTGCTGTCGCTCTCGGCCATGTGATCGCGCACCGATTCGATGGCCGAGAACACCTGCGCCAGACTCTGCTCGTTGGCCTGGTCAATCTCCGCAATGCGGGCGACCTGTTGCTGCACCCGGTCGGACTGGTCACGAATCAAGTCCAGCTGGGCCCCCACACTCTCCACCGACTCCAGGCCCTGCTCCACCGAGCGGGCCAGGTCTTCAATGCGGGCAACGATCCGTGAGGTATCGCCCTGAATCTCCTGCAGGGTTTCTGACACCTCGCCGGTCGCCTGGGCAGTCCGCCCGGCCAGCTGACGAACCTCATCGGCCACAACCGCGAAGCCCCTGCCCTGATCACCAGCCCGGGCGGCTTCGATGGCCGCATTCAGCGCCAGCAGGTTGGTCTGCTCGGCGATGCCCTGGATGGTACTGGTCACGCCCTGAATCCTGGTGGATTTTTCATTGAGCGCCTGGATCAGGCTCAGGTTTTCAGCCGACTGCTGATGCACAATCCGCACACTGTCAATCGCAGACACCAGCGCCTGGCGCCCCTCCACACTTACTTCCCGGTTTTGCAGAGCCATCGTCGCGGCATTGGTGGCCTGCTCGGAGGATTCCCGGACAGACTCGGTGATCTTGCCGGCGTAATCGGCCATCTGGGCGGTTTCTTCCACCTGGCGGTCCAGGCGCTTTTTCACCTGATCAGCGGCATAGGACACTTCGGCGGCCGAAATCGCATTCTTGTCTGCGCTACCAGACAGGGTTTCCACCAACGCCTTGCCAGCACGGGCATGCTCCAGCAACTGCTGGCACTGCACGCTCAAAGGGTGGTCATCCGGAAGTGAGCCGTCGTTCAACCCGGCAATGCCTTTCTCGGTCGGTTCCAGCACGCGCACGATCAGATAGCCCGCCGCCACCGCGAGGCCAAGCACCAGGCCGATCAACAGTGACGCCGTATCCAGCCCTAACAACGGAGCCACCCACAGGCAGACGATGGCAAGCGCAACGGCAATGCCCACCCCCCAAAGAATTGCAGCGCGATCGAGTAAACCCATGGTGCCCTCTTCTTTATCATTGCGTACGCAAACATTTTGTTATTTAAGGCCAGCGTTGAGAGTAAAGAATTGATACAGGTTAATAACTGCTACTTTAGTGGATTCTGGATGCCACTATTGTCCTCTTGACCGGGTTATCGGCATTTTTAACGAAAACTGTAGCAAAAAACCCGCGCCACAAGGGCGCGGGTTTTCGGGCGAGAGGCCTGACGGAGCGTTAGCTGCCGATCTTGCCACCGTCATCCTTGGTGATCACCACCGTGGCAGAGCGCGGAATGTTGTTTCCGCCAAACGGCCAGCTGCTGTTGAAGTTACCCGCCGCAAACGCTTCGGGTGTGGTCGTTGCACCCGGGTGCTGCACGTTCATGAACATGGTGCGCTGATCGGGCGTGGTGATCACACCGGTGATTTCCTGCCCAACAGGCCCGGTCAGGAAGCGGCGCAGAACACCGTTCGCCGGATCGGCCGCCAGCATCTGGTTGTTACCAAACTCTGCGAACTCACGCTGATTCTGCGAGCCCTCACCGATGTCGGTCTGAATCCAGAGGCGGGCATCGGCGTCAAACCAGAGACCGTCCGGATTGACGAACTTCTGATCTTCATCCAGACCCGCCTGATTGAACTCAGAATCATCCTGCGGTCCGCACAACAGGAAGATATCCCAGCTGAACGATGTCGCAGTACCAGACTCATTACCTTCCTGCCAGCGAATGATATGCCCCCAGCGATTGTCAACACGGGGGTTGGCGGTATCCGCTTCGGTGCGGCGGGTGTTGTTGGTGAGGGCAAAATACACTTCCCGTGTTGTCGGGTGAACAGCGCCCCACTCTGCACGGTCCATCTTGGTGGCACCGACGGCATCGGCAGACTCGCGGGTACGAACCAGAACGTCAGCCTGACTGGTAAACCCGTTCGCCGGCGTCAGTGCACCCAGGCCAAATACCAGCGGGAGCCACTGGCCGGAACCATCTTCATCAAACTGGGCAACATACAGGGTGCCAGAGTCCAGCAAATGGCCGCCCGCCGTCGCCGCATGGTAAGGCTGGGCACTGACGAACTTGTAGATGTATTCGAAGCGGGCATCGTCACCGGAGTAACAGACAACCGGCTGGCCTTCAACAGCAGGAGCAAACACAACACCCTCGTGGGCGAACCGGCCCAGGGCTGTGCGTTTTACAGGCTTGTAACTGGTGTTGTAAGGATCGACCTCCACCATCCAGCCAAAGCAGTTCGGCTCGTTACGGAAATCGTCCGTTGCCGTCGTGCCAGTGGGCGTAACGTTAAAGCGGGTGTACTGCTCTTCGCCGCTTTCCGCCTGCTCCCAGGCGTAGCGCGTTGTGCCGGAGGCGCGAACGCCGTAACGGCTTTGCGCCACTGTGCGCTCGGTATTCACAAAATACCCGGCCCAGTTTTCTTCAGACATCAGGTAGGTATTCCACGGCGTCACCCCGTGGGCGCAATTGTTCAGGGTGCCACGGGTTTCAGTGCCGGCCGGGCTGTACTTGGTTTTAACATAATCGGAGCCGCGAACAGGCCCGGACAGCTCCATCGGGGTCAAAGCAGTGATTCGGCGGTTGAAGGCATCGCCGGGGATACGCGCCCACTCGCCGGCGGCATCTTTACGGACACGGTAGATGGACACGCCATGCGCGTTCATCTCGCGGAGTACCTGGTCCGTCTCGCGGGTGTTGTCATCATTAATCGGGAAGGTACCCCGGCCAAACGCCTGCCCCTGAGCCGCCTGATGCATGTAACGAGGCTCAATGTACTCATGGTTCAGCACCAGCAGGCCGTCTTCAGAGCTGTCTTCGATCGGGAAGTAGTGCAACCCGTCGTGATGCGAGCCGATCTGGGCAGCCTGATCCGCTCCAGTGTTATTTAATGAAAATTCCGGGAAGTTTCCGTTATTGGCAAGAATCGGATCCCCCCAGGCACCGATGGCCTTGGTCGAGTAACCCTCCGGCACAACGATTGAATCGCCCTCACCGATCGGCACCGCCCGGAAACCGATCAGATCTGCCCCGCCATTGCCGCCTTCGGCACCCACTGTGCTGCCGGATGAACTGGAGCCACCGCATCCGGTGAGGGCCGCGCCGCCAAAGATGCCCGCCACCGCCGCAGCCAGGCCGCCTTTCAACACACCACGGCGTGCCAGACGGGCTTCAAGAATTGAACCGAAGGTGCGGTTATCAGATATATTGCACTCAGGTTCGTAGTTGGGATCCTGATGCACGGGGTTCAGGTTACGTTCGTCCATGGTTTTTCTCTCTTCGCGAGTTGTGGTTTGGAAACCCGATGGTCGAACATCTTCATTGCGGTTGATTGACGGTTGTGTGGCAAATACAGGTCATGTTTGTGACAACGATTGCAAAGACCCTGTCACATACAGACAGGAAAATGCGAACCACTAAAGCCCGGCCAACATTTCAGGAGTTTTCATGAATCTACGCGCTGGCATGCCATTCCCGGATTTCGTATTACCGGCGGTCAATGGCGTAAATGCCCTGTTCTATGAACAGTACTGCGGGAAACCCGCCTTGCTTGTTTTCAGTAGTTCTCCTGGGAGCTTTGGAGACCTTGAAAAAGTGAACAGCGCCCATCTGAATGTCATAGTGTTTGGTAAATCCTGTGCGGACCCGAACGGCAGAGTCATCATTCATGCACCTGAGCGCCTCAGTGACAGGTTGCGCAGCAATGACCCCTTGTCAACAACAGCCGTGTTACTCGACTCTTCGCTCAGAGTGGAACAGATAATTAACAGGCCTTCGCCCGAGTATCTCGCTGATCTCGCAACAGAAGTGCTGCCTACAAACAACGTTGGTCGCACAGTAACGAGCACTGCGCCGGTTCTGATCGAGGATTCCATCATTGAGCCGGGCATGGCCCGGGAACTGATTAGTGTGCACCAATCTGAAAACTTCCAGAGCGGGATGGATCGCGGTCTCGGGGGCGAGCAGCAGCTCAAAGTTGACGCCCGTCTGAAGTCCCGCTGGGACCACCCGCTAACGGATCAAACCTTGGTGAGAGAGCTGAATAATGAACTGACTGAACGGTTGATACCCATCATTACCCGGACCTTCCATTTCAGGCCATCACAATTTGAAGGCTATAAAATCGTGGCTTATAGGTCGAGCGATAACGGTCGTTTCGAGCTGCATAGGGACAATGTTGCCAAGGCAGTCAGGCACCGGCGGCTGGCATTGTCGGTCAACTTGAATGCTGAATTTGAAGGTGGCGAATTGATTTTTCCAGAATACTCAACCGATCGTTACCGACCTGGCACAGGAAGCGCTATCGTATTTTCAGGGTCTCTATTGCACGGAGTAAACCCGGTAACAGCCGGGGTCAGGTATGCGCTTATCACCTTCTTGTGGTGAGTCAAACGCGACAGGCAGCGAGCCGGCAGGATCGGCAAGGCACACAGGTACCCTGCCCACCAGTGTCCCGTAACTTACCGGGTCATGTCCTCATAGCCCTCTTCCATGGCATCACCGGCGTCATCAGCCGCTTCACCCATTTCTTCGCCGGCATCTTCAGCGCCGTCCTTCATATCCTCCCAGGCGCCCTGGTCCTGGCCGGTTGCATCTTCCCAGGTATCTTTGGCGGCATCGGCGGCATCATCCATCATTTTACCGGCGTTCTCGCCAGCCTGCTCAAAGTCGGCACCTTCGTCGCTGTCAGAGCTGCAAGCTGCCAAACCCAGAGTGGCAACCAAAGCCAGGGCACTTAACGTGAGCTTGTTCATAACATATCCCTCTGTTCATCAATGTTTACAGCTCACAAAGAGTAGAGCTGATCACAGGTTAATGGCAATTACCTGCTGATTACTCTTTGGTTAGCCGCTGCCCATCCACCATGATCACATGCTCTACACCCACCATCTTGCCTTTCCCTATAACCAGAAAATCGTGCCCGGCCCGGCTCAGGATGTCCCGGATCACTTCGTGCACTACACAAATCTGGCCGGCAGAATCCTGATAAACAATCTCAGCAATGCGCTGTGAGCCCGCATACTCGCGAAGCATATTCTGCACCGACCAACAGACAGTAGACGGCGAGGAATCGGAGGCGCTCATAATGTCTTCCCTGCTTTTTGTTTGGGAGAAGTCTGGACCACAAATGCCAGTATCGCCACCGAGTGGACGACTTTGACAGGCTCGCTTTGTCATTAGAGGCCAGAGTAGCTTCCACTTTTGATCTTCTGTTGAATTGCCAGATTGTCCGACATAAATTGAAAGAACAATAACTCACATGCACAACGGAGAGCCTGCCATGAACGCCAAAGTGAACGAGCCCAAGCGCTCACTCAAAGTCGATGAGCCCGTCAGCGAGGCGAGTTCCGGTAGCGACGCCGCTCAAACCACCTGGAAAGATCCCAAGCGTTATCTGTGGCTACTCGGCCCCGCTCTGCCTGGTATCGGCTTAGCCGCGCTCACCGGCTATGCCATTGCACCGAAAAAACTGAAAGCGCTGGCCTGGACCGGACCGGCGCTGGTACACGGTGTCATTCCTGCCCTCGACCGCGCCATCGGTGAGGACCAAAGCAATCCGCCGGAATCAGCGGTGCGGTCACTGGAGCAGGACAAGTATTACGATCGCATCGTGAAGGCCTTCATTCCCACCCAATACGCGATGACCGTACTGGGCGCCTGGCTGGCCAGCCGCAAGAACACCCCCCTTGAAGACAAGATCGGGCTCACCCTGACCGTGGGTGCCATTAACGGGGTGGGCATCAACACCGCCCATGAGCTGGGCCACAAATCGAACAAGTTCAACAAGCTGATGGCGATGGCGGCGTTGGCGCCGACTGGCTACACCCATTTTGTGGTGGAGCATAATTTCGGCCATCACAAGCGAGTGGCGACGCCGGAAGATCCGGCCAGCAGCCGGATGGGCGAGAGTTTCTGGAAGTTTCTGCCGCGTACGGTGTTTGGCGGCATGAAGTCGTCGGTAAAGATCGAGAAGGCGCGACTTGAGCGCAGGGGTAAGAGCTTCTGGAGTCTGGAAAACGAGTTGCTGCAGGGCTGGGCCATGAGTGCCGGGTTCTTTGGCGCGACCACGCTGCTGTGCGGTCCACGTGCGGTACCGTTCCTGGCGGCGCAGGCGGTTTACGGCGCCAGCTTGCTGGAGAGTGTGAACTACATTGAGCACTACGGTTTGCTGCGTCAGAAGGATAAGGCGGGCAAGTATGAGCGTACGCAACCGGAGCACAGCTGGAACAGCAATCATGTGGTGACCAATCTGTTCCTGTATCAGTTACAGCGGCATTCGGACCATCATGCGCATCCGACCCGGAGTTATCAGGCCTTGAGGCATTTTGAGAATGCGCCGCAGTTGCCGGGTGGCTATGCGTCGATGCTGTTGCCGGCGTACTTGCCGCAGTGGTGGTACGAGACGATGGATAAGCGGGTGATTGATCACTACGAGGGAGATCTGACGAAGATCAACTGGGATCCGGATCGCAGGGAGGAGCTGATGGCCAGGTACGCGGACTACGCTGCAGGCGTGGCGGCTGAGGCTGCTGCCCGTAAAGTAGGACAGAAGACGGAATCTGAGGCTGCCTGAAATCTGACTATGGCGGTGACTTGACTGCCGACCCCAGCCTTCTGGTTTTGGTGCCGGCAGCCGACCGGGGAACCCCTCCCGGGAGACGCCGTGAACCCATCCCTGGGGGCTTGAGCGCAGCATCCCTGCTGCGCACACTCCCGGGAGGGGTTCCCCGGCCGTCCGCTTCGAGCCGCGCTGAAATAGTCAGCTGCACGCGTCTGAAGCCAGCAGCAAAGTCTACAGACCGCCGCACCTACCACGGCATTCGGACTGTGCTGCCCTCTACTTTCCTTTGAACACCGCCTCTCTTCTTTCCAGAAACGACTGAATCCCTTCTTTGACGTCTTCACTGGCCATCACCGGACGAAGATCCGGGAACAGGCTCTGCTTGGCGGCTTCCTGGCCTTCGCTGACGGCGATTTTTGACGACTTCAGGCTGCCTTGAACGCCCAGAGGTGCGGCTTTGGCGATTTTCTCGGCAATTTCCAGGGCTTTGCTGAGCTGTTCGCCGGGCTCAACGAGCTCCTGAATCAGGCCCCATTGATAGGCTTGTTCGGCGGTCCATTCGTCGCCGGTGAGCAGGTAACGCTGGGCGTTGCCCCAGCCGATTTCCCGCTGCAGGCGGATAGTGGCGCCGCCGCAGGCGAAGATGCCACGTTTGACTTCCAGCTGGGCGAAGCGGGTACCTTTGGCGGCTACGCGGATGTCGGTATTGAGCATCATTTCGACACCGCAGGTGAAGCAGATGCCCTGAGCGGCGAAGACGACGGGTTTGGTGAGGCTGTCACCAGTGATGTCGAAGGGGTCGAGTTCGCCGTCGCCGGGCTCGATGCCTTTACCGTTGGCGAATACGCCGGCCCAGTCATCCAGTTGCAGGCCGCTGGTGAAGTGGTCGCCGTTGGCGTACATCACGGCCACGCGCAGTTCCGGGTCGTTCTGGAGTTGATAGTAAGCTGCGGCGATTTCGTGGTACATGGCCCGGTTCATGGCGTTCATTTTTTCCGGGCGGTTCAGGCCGATCAGCAGGATGTGGCCTTGTTTTTCTATGTTTACCAGTGACATGCACTTTTCCTCTTAATACGGCCCTAGCCTGTCTATGTGGGTGCAGGCATGGTCAACGGGGAGGTCTTTCCAGGACACGCCCACGAGTACGTCCCTGTAGGCTCGTTTCGGGCCGTCCATGGCCCTCAACGGTCCTGGAAAGACCTCCCCATTGCCCATGCTCGGACTTATGCAGAAATACCGTTCAAAAAAACTTGCTCTCCCGTCCCCTAAGGATTCTACGACCGGCGGCCAGCACATTGCCTGGGCGCGAGCGGCTGGGAGCCCTTCCAGGGACCGTCTGTGGCCATGGATGGCCACAGCCGAGCGCACAGGGACGTGCTCGTAGCGTGTCCCTGGAAGGGCTCCCAGCCGATTGCGCCATCACCAATATTCGCAGGCTAGGGCCGGAAGAGCACCGAAACTAAAACCAATCGGCCTTCATGTTCAGGCACGTATCATCTTGATTCCGGAGCAAAACCAGATCCTGGGCGACGGTCGGCAGCTCCCAGTGGAAGAAGTACTGGGCGGCCTGGAGTTTGCCCTGGTAGAAGTTGCGTTCGCTGTCGCTATTGGCAGAAGCCAACGCATTGGCTGCCGCGTTGGCCTGGCGCAACCACATCCAGGCGACGATGATGTGGCCGAACAGGTGCAGGTAGCAGCTGGCGTTGGCCAGGGTTTTGTCCACTTCGCCGCCCATCAGGGATTTGCCCAGGCTCTGGGTAACTTTGACGGCCTGTTGCAGGGTTTCGCTGAGAGACAGCGCCCACTGCTGGCAGCGGTCGGTGGTGGCGGCTTGCAGGTCGACCTGCATTTCCTGCATCAACAGTTGCAGACCGTGGCTCTGGTCCTGCCAGATTTTGCGACCGAGCAGGTCAAGCGCCTGGATGCCGTTGGTGCCCTCGTGGATGGGGTTCAGGCGGTTGTCACGCCAGCATTGTTCGACCGGATATTCGCGGGTGTAGCCGGCGCCGCCATAGACCTGGATTGCCAGGTCGTTAGCCTTGAGACCAAATTCGGAAGGCCAGGCTTTGATCACGGGCGTGAGCAGGTCCAGCAGCTTGCCGGCTTCCATCCGCTTCTGCTCATCCGGGTGGGTGTGCTGCTCGTCCATCAGGCGTGCGCCATACAGGCACAGGGCCAGGCCGCCTTCGCTGTAGGCTTTCTGGGCCAGCAGCATTCGGCGCACGTCGGCGTGGTCGATGATGGGCACTTGCGGGCTTTCCGGGTCTTTTTCGCTGGCTTTGCGGCCCTGCAGGCGGTCTTTGGCGTACTCCAGGCTGTGCATGTAACCACGGTAGCCGATCACGGCGGCGCCGAAACCGACCCCGATGCGGGCTTCGTTCATCATCTGGAACATGTATTTCAGGCCTTGATGGGGCTCGCCCACCAGATAGCCGTGGCAGGGAGCGTCGTCGCCAAAGCTCAGGGCGGTGGAGGTGGTGCCACGGTAGCCCAATTTATGGATCAGACCGGCGAGGCTGACGCCGTTGCGTTCGCCCGGGTTGCCGTTGTCGTCCACGTGGAACTTCGGGACGATGAACAGGGAGATACCTTTAACCCCGGCCGGTGCGCCTTTGATTTTGGCCAGCACCATGTGAACGATGTTTTCGGTGATGCTCTGCTCGCCGCCGGAGATGTAGATTTTGGCGCCTTTGATCAGGTAGTGGCCGTCGTCTGAAGGTGTGGCGGAGGTGCGGATGTCGGCCAGGCTGGAGCCGGCATGGGGCTCAGTCAGAGCCATGGTGCCGCTGTAGCGGCCGCTGAGCATGTGCGGCAAAAATCGGGTTTTCTGTTCCTCGTTGCCGAACACGCGAATCAGGTTGGCAGCGGCGGTGGTCAGGAATGGATAGCCTGCGGTGCCGGGGTTGGCGGCGGTGAAGAAGCCGTTACAGGCCGCCATGACGGATTCCGGTAGTTGCATGCCGCCCAGATCGTAATCGTAGCGGCCAGCGAGGAAGCCGGCTTCGGCGTAGGCGTCGAAGGCTTTCTTGACGTCCGGGAGCATGTCGACCTGGCCATTGACGAACTTGGGTTCGTCTTTGTCGGCGGCGCTGTTGTGGTTGGCGAATTTTTCTTTCGCCATTTTGTCGGCGGTTTCGATGACAGCGTCGAAGGTTTCTTTGCTGTGCTCGCTGAAACGCTCACGCTGGGTGAGGGTTTCGGTGTCCATAACCTCGTACAGTTGGAATTCGAGGTCGCGGCGGTCGATCAGGGTGTCGGTCATTCTGGCTCTCCTGTTTATTGGCCCTAGCCTCTCACAACCACTACACTGGTTGGAATTGTCATTTCTGACTTATTCTTGGTGAAAATCGCCAGCATAATATGATCGGCCACCCGGGGCCTGCTGCGGGGCGCTGGTTCCGGGAGACGCCGTGAACCCATCCATGGGGGCTTGAGCGCAGCTTCCCTGCTGCGCACACTCCCGGAACCACCGCCCCGCAGCAGCCCCCTATTCTGGCGCTAGCTGTTCAGCATTGGAGGAACGCCACGTTGAAAACCGTCACCATCATCGGCTTTAACGGCGCCCTGGCCAGCGCGATTACGGGAGTAATCGATCTGTTTAGGATGGCAGGGGTCACCTGGGCGCGGATTCATGGGCAGCAGCCTCAGGTTTATTTCAGAACTCGCCTGCTGACAGAGGCTGGCGAGCCGTGTCGGTGTATCAACGGGCTGACGTTGCTGGCAGACGGCTCCTGGCGGGAGGCCGACGCGTTCGGGGTTGACGATTTGGTGATCATTCCAACGATCGGTGCACCCATTGATCACACTTTGGCGAGCAATTCAGAGTTGATTCGGTGGCTTGAGCAATTTCACGGTGCCGGCGACGGCGGGGTTAGGGTGGCCAGCAACTGTACCGGCGCGTTTCTGCTGGCGGCAGCGGGGTTGCTGGATGGTCGCCAGGCGACGACGCATTGGGGCTTTAGCAATCCGTTTCGGGAGCAGTTTCCGGCGGTGGATCTACAACCTCAAAAACTGGTAACGGTGGATGGGCCGGTTGCCTGCGCAGGGGGCGGCATGGCTTGGTGGGACCTTGGAGTGTATCTGGTGGAGCGGCTTGCAGGCCCGCAGGTGGCCCGGGAGCTGGCGAAAGCGTTTGTGATTGATGCCGGGCGAACCAGTCAGGCGCCCTACAGCGCCCTGCAGGCCAGGCGCTACCACTCGGACAGCCCGATTCTCAAGGTTCAGGATTGGCTTGATATTCACTTCAGTCAGCCTGTGACACTGCCGTCTTTAGCCACGCTGAGCGGGCTGACGGAGCGCTCTTTGATTCGCCGGTTCAAAGAGGCCACTGGCGATACACCCACAGGTTACCTGCAAACGCTTCGAATTGAGGCAGCTCGCCAGCATCTGGAAAATTCACGGGTGTCAGTGGAGGAGATCACCCGCCTGGTGGGCTATGAAGACGTCAGTTCTTTCAGCCGTCTGTTCCGGAAGCACACCGGTATGGCGCCCGGTGTGTACCGGTCCAGGTTCGGGCGCTGACATATGACTGTACGATAGATTCAGAGTGTCGCCGCCACTTCTGTGCCTTGCCGGATGGCACGTTTGGCATCGAGTTCTTCTGCGAGATCCGCACCACCGATCAGGTGTGCTTTAACGCCTGACTCAGCAAGTTGATCATAGAGTTCCCGGAAAGGTTCCTGGCCGGCGCAGATGATCACATTATCCACCGGTAACACCCTGCTTTCCTGAGCTTTACCGTTTTTGTCCGTCAGTGTGATGTGCAAGCCTTCGTCATCAATACGGTCGTAGCTGCAACCTTTCAGCATTTCAACGTCGCGGTGTTTCAGGCTGCTACGGTGAACCCAGCCCGAGGTCTTGCCCAAGCCACCACCAACCTTGCCGGTTTTCCTCTGCATCAGATAGATCTTGCGCGGCGATGGGGTCGGCTCCCGCTCAGCCAGGCCGCCAGGACCGTCAAAGGTTGAACTAACCCCCCACTCTGCCTGCCAGGCCGCAACACTGGCTTGTTCACCCTCCGGATGCTGGCTGAAATCATGGGTCAGGAATTCGCTGACATCAAAACCAATACCACCAGCGCCAATCACGGCCACTGTCTTTCCGACCGGTTTGTTGTGACGAAGTACGTCGAGATAACCCAGTACTTTCGGATGGTCTATGCCTTCTATCTTTGGTGTTCTTGGTTTTACACCGGTAGCGATGACGACATCGTCGAATCCTTGTGCCGCCAGTGCAGCTGCGTCAATACGAGTACTGAGCTTCAGTTCAATATCCAACAACTCGATCTGACGCTGGAAGTAACGCAGTGTTTCGTAGAATTCTTCTTTGCCCGGAATACGCTTGGCGTAGTTGAACTGCCCGCCGATTTTCTCATCAGCTTCGAACAGGGTCACTTTATGGCCCCGTTTTGCCGCAGTTGTTGCCGCTGCCAGACCGGCAGGTCCCGCCCCGACAACGGCGACGCGCCTAACCACCGGCGCGACCGTCAGCACCAGCTCAGTCTCGTGGCAGGCCCGGGGATTGACCAGGCAAGAGGCCCGTTTAGCCTGGAAAACATGATCCAGGCAGGCCTGGTTGCAGGCGATGCAGGTATTGATTTCATCACTGCGACCTTGCTCTGCCTTACGAACGAATTCGCTATCGGCCAGCAGGGGCCTGGCCATGGAAACCATGTCGGCTTTGCCAGAGGCAAGAATCTCTTCGCCTTTCTCCGGGGTATTGATGCGATTGGTGGTGCAGATCGGGATGCCCACCTCGCCATAGAACTTGGCGGTCACGTCGGCAAACCCGCCGCGAGGCACCGAGGTCACAATGGTGGGCACCCTGGCCTCATGCCAGCCAATGCCGGTGTTGATAATCGTGGCCCCCGCCTGCTCGATGGCCTTACCCAATGTGACAACCTGGTCCCAGGTTTGGCCGCCTTCTACCAGATCGAGCATGGACAGCCGGTAGATGATAATGAATTCTGGCCCGACCGCCTCGCGCATGCGCCGAACGATTTCTACCGGTAAGCGCATCCGGTTTTCAAAGGGCCCACCCCATTTATCGGTGCGTTTGTTGGTGCGCTCGCACAGGAACTGATTGATAAAGTAGCCTTCGGAGCCCATGACTTCAACGCCGTCGTAGCCCGCAAATTTTGCCAGTTTGGCGGCGCTGACAAAATCGTTTATCTGCCGTTCAACACCTTTTGTCGAGAGGGCCCGGGCCTTGAACGGGCTGATCGGTGCCTTGGTTGCCGAGGCAGACACAATCAACGGCTGATAACCGTAACGCCCGGCATGCAGCAACTGCATGCAGATCTTTCCACCAGCTTCATGGACAGCGCCCGTTACATGGCGATGCAGCAGCGCGGTACCCCGGTTGTTCATGGTCGACGCGAGTGGCGCCAACTGACCTACAAGATTGGGCGAGTATCCACCGGTGACCATGAGCCCAACGCCACCCTCAGCTCTTTCCGCAAAATAGCGGGCAAACTTGTGAATATTCCAGAAGCGATCCTCAAGACCCGTGTGCATTGAACCCATAAGCACCCGATTTTTAAGTTCGGTAAAGCCAAGGTCGAGAGGTTTCAGCAAGTGGGGGTATGTAGAAGCCATGTCAGAAGTCGCCAGGGGTTGATGAATATGTGCACAAGAAGATTAACACAACCCGCTACGACCAAGGTATAACCTGCCATAAACCCGGGTGTCCTGGCGCCTGCATCCGCAACACCTTACGCAGCACGGTTTGCCTTGCCTTTGGCCAATCTGTCAGATAGTCTTTCTGGCACCTTTAAAGGTATAGATCATAGATATTGCCTATCAATCAATATCCTGCACCACGGTGACAGCATATCGCTGCGGTGCCAAAACGGAGCTTTGACGCACATGCTATTGGCTGTGTTATCCGGCTTTTTGCTGGCGATTGTCGTTCCCCTGCTGCATCGGGTTGCGGGCAAATACATTGGTTGGTTGCTGGCCCTTCTTCCTGCAGGACTCGCGGTTTATTTCAGCACGTTTCTGTCGCAGGTACAGGACGGGCCGCTTCTGCTGGAATACCAATGGCTGCCCGGGCTCGGTATTTCCCTCAACTTTCTGGTTGATGGCCTCTCCCTGACTTTTGCTCTGCTGATCAGCGGGATTGGTACCTTTATCCTGATCTATGCAGGCTCGTACCTTGCCGGGCACAAATACCTGGCTCGGTTTTTTGTCATCATGCTGTCGTTCATGGCGTCGATGCTCGGGCTGGTGCTGTCAGATAATCTCATTACCCTTTTCGTGTTCTGGGAACTGACCAGCATTACCTCTTACATGCTGATCGGTTTCAATCATGAAGACCTGGAAGCCCGCAAGTGCGCGCTGCAAGGCTTATTTGTCACGGTTGCCGGTGGTTTGGCACTGATGGCCGGCCTGATCATGCTGGCCATCATGACCGGCAGTTATTCGCTGTCTGCCATTCTGGCCTCAAGCGATCCAATCCATCAGCACGTCTTCTACACCGGTGCCGTGTTGTGCCTGTTGGCCGGCGCATTTACCAAGTCGGCCCAGGTTCCGTTCCATTTCTGGCTACCCAACGCCATGGCTGCACCGACGCCGGTCTCTGCGTTTCTGCACTCGGCTACCATGGTCAAGGCCGGCATCTATCTGATGGCACGCCTGAACCCGACTCTGGGCGAGGGTGAGTTGTGGACCATGATGCTGATGGGCTTTGGTGCGGTCACCATGTTGACCGGTGCCTGGTTCGCGTTCAGCAGCACCGGCATCAAAAAGGTTCTGGCTTATTCCACGGTCATGGCGCTGGGCACATTGACGATGTTGATCGGCGTCGGCACCGAGTTGGCCATGACGGCGTTTATTTGCTTTCTTGTTGCCCATTCCTTGTACAAGGGCGCGCTGTTTATGCTTGCCGGTGCCCTCGACCATGAAACCGGCACTAAAGACATTACTCGCATGGGCGGCCTGCGCAAATCCATGCCGGTGACCGCCACCATTGCAGTCTTTGCTGCTCTGTCTCTTGCAGGCCTGCCGCCACTGTTCGGGTTTATCGCGAAAGAATTGATGCTGGAGTCCTTGCTCGAAGCCCCACTCTGGAGCAGCCTGCTTGTGATAGCGACGGTAGCGTCTGCGATGCTGATCGTGGGTGTGGCCGGACTCGTCGCCATCAAACCGTTCTTTGGCGCACCCGGCGACACGCCCAAAGCGCCCCATGAAGCACCGCTTGGCATGCTGGTTGGGCCCGCGATACTGACCATCATTGCGCTGGCGTTTGGCCTTATGCCGTTCATTCCGGAGAATGCCCTGCTGCAGGCAGCGGTTGCTTCTGTTTACGGCGCACCGGTGGATTTCAATCTGGCACTCTGGCACGGCATCAACAAGCCCTTGCTGCTCTCCGCCCTGAGCCTCATCGTTGGCTTTTTGCTTTTCCGCGCCTGGCCGCGCATTCAACCAACGCTCCATGCGCTCAACTATGCCGGTAGCCGCGTTGGGCCCGAGGCTGGCTACTTCAAATTCATGGAGTGGATAACCGTAGTTGCCAGCTGGCAGACCCGGATGTTGCAGAACGGTGTGTTAGGTCTGTATATGCTCGTTTTGCTTGCGGTTACTTTTGGGTTGGCCGGCTACACCATGTTCTCGCATTACGGTGTGCACTTCACGCTCAACCTGGCTGACAGCCATTTTTACGAATGGGGCATAGCGTTGTTGCTGGTTGCCTCAGCGGTGTTCGCCAGCAGCACCCACTCCCGGCTTGGTTCGGTAGCCTCAATGGGCGTTCTGGGTTTCGGGGTTGCGCTGACGTTTATTCTGTTCAGTGCGCCGGACCTGGGTATCACCCAGCTTCTGGTGGAAACTTTGACGGTTATTCTGCTCGTCCTCGTATTGTTCAAGCTACCCGAATTCGTCAACCTGTCAACGCCGTTCCAGCGCTATCGTGACCTCGCGGTTGCCATCTTTTCAGGGGTTACCATCACGCTGATCATGTTGGCCGTCCTGGACATTCAGTACTTTGAGACCATATCGACCTATTACGTGGAGAACAGTGCAGCGCTGGCCTATGGCCGGAACATTGTGAACGTGATTCTGGTGGACTTCCGGGCGCTGGATACCCTCGGTGAGATCTTTGTACTGTCACTCGCTGCGATGGGCGTGCTTTCCATGCTGAAACTGAAAGCGGAGGATCAGCACAAGCCATGAAGTCCAACACCATGATTCTGCACACTGCAGCCTTGCTGATTATGCCGCTGCAGCTGATGTTCTCAATCTTCCTGTTGCTCCGGGGTCACGACGAGCCGGGTGGCGGTTTTATCGGCGGGCTGGTCGCTGCCGGTGCCTTCGTTCTCTATGCCTTCGCTTTTGGTGCTGAAGCAACCCGCCGGATTCTGAGAGTTGGCCCCAGAGACCTGCTTGGGGCCGGGCTCCTGCTGGGCCTGGCGTCAACATTGCCAGCCTTGTTTTCTGGCCAGCCTATGCTCACCGCACACTGGTGGGACCTTCCGCTGCCGGGGGGCGATTACCTCAAGCTGTCAACACCGCTGATTTTTGACATTGGTGTCTACCTTGCGGTGTTGGGCACCATCACAAGCTTTGTCATCGGCCTGATGGAAGCAGAAGAATGATCCATTTTGCAGAACAAACACCCGGAGGATCTCTATGGAGAGCCTGATGGCCTATGTGGTGGGCATTATGTTCACCGCTGCCTTCTACATGATGCTCAGGCGCTCGATCGTCAAGCTGGTCATTGGTTTGATGATCCTGAGTAACGCGGCCAACCTGCTGATATTCGTCGTATCTGGCATGACGCGCGGCGCGCCCCCGCTAATACCGGAAGGTGCCAGCGGCCCGGTCGGCATCGTTGCCGACCCGCTGCCTCAGGCACTGATTCTTACGGCTATTGTTATCGCCTTTGGCGTACTGGCCTTCGCTGTGGTTCTTATCCGCCGCGCCTATGAAGTGGTGGGAACCGATGACCTGGACCAAATGAAGGATACGGACACTTGAGCCCGGAACTGATTCTTCCTGTACTGATCCCTCTGACCGCCGGCGCCCTGTCACTGTCGCTTTGGCGCTCGGTTCGCTATCAGCGCCTGCTTGCCGTATTGGCCAATGGTTTACTGCTCTGGAGCGGTATCTGGCTGTTGATGTCAACCACGGAGCATGGCTTTATCACCATGCAAATGGGTAGCTGGCCAGCTCCCTTCAGTATTGTCTTTGTGTCGGACGTTCTGGCCGCCATTATGATTGTACTGACCGGGATCATTGGGTTGGCGATCGCTATCTACTCTCTGGCCTCGACCCCACGCGGGCACGAAAAATTCGGCTATTACCCATTGATGCACTTGCTGTTGGCGGGCGTTGCCGGCTCGTTCCTGACCGGCGACATTTTCAACCTCTTTGTCTGGTTTGAGGTCATGCTGCTGGCATCTTTTGCTCTGCTGACCCTCGGCGGTGAACGAGCTCAGATGGAAGGTGCCATCAAATACGTCACCCTGAACCTGTTTTCATCGGCAATCTTCCTGTCTGCAGTAGGCCTGCTCTACGGTATGGTGGGCACTTTGAATATGGCGGACATTGCCCAGAAAGTCAGTCAGGTTGAAGATACCGGCATGATTACCGTGGTGGCCATGATGTTTATGGTCTCCTTCGGTATCAAAGCGGCCGCTTTTCCTCTGTTCTTTTGGCTTCCTGCCTCTTACCACACGCCACAAGTGGCCGTATCCGCGCTGTTTGCAGGCCTGCTGACCAAGGTCGGGGTGTATGCCCTGTTCCGGATGTTCACCCTGATCTTCAACCAGGATGTCGAGTACACCCACAACATTCTGTTGTGGGCCGCAACTCTGACCATGCTGACCGGCGTGCTGGGCGCGGCTGCTCAGTTCGAGTTTCGGCGAATCCTGTCGTTTCACATCGTCAGCCAGATCGGCTATATGATGCTGGGCCTGGCCCTTTACACACCGCTCGCCATCATTGGCGGGGTGTTCTACATCATGCACCACATCATCGTTAAAACGAATCTGTTCCTGGTTAGCGGGTTCACTTATCGTCTATTGGGCAGCTATGAACTTAAAGACCTCGGCGGCGTTTACAAGTACCGCCCGCTGCTGGCGATTTTGTTCCTGATACCTGCGCTCTCGCTCGCTGGCATCCCGCCCCTGTCGGGCTTCTTTGCCAAATTCGTGATCATCCGCGCGGCTCTGGAAGCAGAGGCCTATCTGGTCACGTTTGTCGCCTTGCTGGTAGGCCTGCTCACGCTCTACTCCATGATCAAGATCTGGGCCGAAGTGTTCTGGAAGAAAATTCCCGATCACGTGCAAAATACCGAAGAACTCAAGGGTAAGCTGAACGAGAAGCACGCCTGGGCCTATTATGTCCCAATGGTGGGCCTGGCCATCTGCACGCTGATCATCGGCCTTTATGGTCAACCTATCTATGAGCTGGCAGAGATGTCTGCCAAACAGCTAATGAACCCGCAGCTGTACATCGAGGCGGTGCTGGGAGGTGATCAGCCATGATCGGATTTTTCTGGAACGTCTGCCTGGCACTGGCCTGGGTCGCGTTGAGCGGATCGTTTACCGCCTGGAACCTGCTTGCCGGCCTGATCTTCGGCTATCTGGCGCTGATGGTACTGCAGAAGCATGTTCCGGCACTCAAGGGGTATTCGCGCCGGCTGCCCAGGCTGATTTCGTTTTCCTTGTTCTTTATCAAAGAACTGGTCAAGGCGAACTTCCGGGTTGCTTATGACGTCGCCACGCCGGTCTGGTACATGAAACCGGGCGTAATCGCGTTTGAAATGGAAGCGCACAGTGACGCCGAGATCATGTTCCTGAGCAGCTTCATCTCGCTGACGCCCGGCACACTGAGCCTGGACGTCTCCGATGACCGGCGGGTTCTCTATATTCATGCCATGTTCCTGCAGGATGAGGAGCAGTTGCGCAAGGATCTCAAGGAGCTTGAGTTCCGGATTCTGAAGATCATGCGCTGAGGAGCTGAAACGTGCTGAATGTTGTGATCAATATTGTCTATTTCATGCTGTCGGTGGCGCTGCTGTTTGCGTTTATCCGGCTGACCAAAGGGCCATCCTTGCCCGACCGCGTGGTATCTCTGGAACTGATTGCCTCCATCGTGGTCGGTTATGTAGGGGTCCATGCCATCGACACCGGGGTGTCGAGCCTGCTGGACGTCGCCATTGTTATTGCACTGACGGCGTTTTTGACCGCCGTTGGTTTTGCCCGATTCCTGGAGCGAGGAGGACGCAAAAGTGAGTGAGCTGATCGTTGCCATACTGCTCCTGACCGGTGCCGGCTTTATGATTTTGGCCTCCGTTGGCATTCTTCGGCTTCCGGACCTGCCAACTCGAATGCACGCCTCCACCAAAGCCGGCGCCATGGGCGCGATGATGACCATGGCTGGCGTAGCCGTTCACTTTGCAGACGTGGTCGTGTTTGCCCGGGCATTCGCCATCGTGATTTTTATCCTGATCACAGCCCCCATCGCGGCTCATGTTATTGGCCGGGCTGGTTATTTCCTTGGCACACCGCTGTGGGAAGGCACGGTAAAGGATGAACTCAAAGACAACTACGATGAAAAAACTCACAAACTACACAGCGGCTTTGAGCCCGCTCCAGAAAGCGTCATCCCGCCCCCGCACAAAAAGCGTGGTGAGGATGACGAGCTTTGAATCAATAAAAACAACCACTCAACAAGACGTCGAAGAGGTGTAAACCATGGCACAAACCCGCATTCTGCAAGCGGCCGATAACGCACACCAATACCCCCTTCTGATCAAACAGCTCCTGTTGTCCGGGCCTCGTTACAATCCCGACCAGGAAATCGTCTATTCCAACCGCAGCAAGTACACCTACACCGATCTGGTGGATCGTATCCATCGCCTGGCCAATGCCCTGACCGACGCCGGTGTGAAAGCCGGTGATACGGTGGCGGTGATGGACTGGGACACCCCACGCTATCTGGAGTGCTTCTTCGCCATTCCGATGATTGGCGCCATTCTGCACACGGTTAACGTACGGCTGTCGCCCGAACAGATTGTGTACACCATGAACCACGCCGAGGACGACGTGGTGCTGGTGCACGATGACTTCCTGCCGATCATCGAGGGCGTCAAAGACGAGATCAAGACCGTCAAGACCTGGATTCAGCTGACCGACAACGACACCGCAAAAGCGACGTCGGTTGATACTATCGGCCACTACGAAGCCTTGCTGGAGAAAGCCGACAACCAGTTCGATTTCCCGGACTTTGACGAAAACAGCGTTGCCACCACCTTTTACACCACCGGCACCACCGGCAACCCGAAAGGCGTGTACTTCAGCCACCGCCAGCTGGTGCTGCACACCCTGGTGATGACCGGCACTGTGGCCTCGTTCGATGAAATGCCGCTAATGCGCTCGTCGTCGGTGTACATGCCGCTGACTCCGATGTTCCATGTTCATGCCTGGGGCGTGCCTTACGCAGCTACCATGATGGGCATCAAGCAGGTCTACCCCGGCCGTTACGAACCGGAACTGCTGGTCGACCTGCTAAAAGAACACAAAGTCACTTTCTCGCACTGCGTACCCACCATCATGCAGATGATGATGGCTACCGAGTCCATTAAAACCGCCGACCTGAGCAACTGGCATGTTCTGATCGGTGGTAGCGCGCTCACCAAAGGCCTGTGTGACGCCGGGGCAAAGCTCGGCATCAAGATGTATACCGCTTACGGTATGTCTGAAACCTGCCCACTGCTGAGCGCCTCTCACCTCAAGCCGGAAGATATGGAACTGCCCCTGGAACAACAGACGGCGATCCGGGTGAAAACGGGCATCGCGGCGCCGCTGGTTGAACTGGAAATTGTAGATCCCGATGGCAATCCGGTAGCCCACGACGGAGAAGCCAAAGGCGAAGTGGTTGCTCGCTCACCCTGGTTGACCCAGAGCTACTTTAAAGAACCGGAGAAAGGCGAAGAGCTGTGGCAGGGCGGCTGGTTGCACACCGGCGATGTGGCCTCGATGGAGCCGAACAGCACCCTGACCATCAAAGACCGCATCAAGGATGTGATCAAAACCGGCGGCGAGTGGCTGTCGTCTCTGGATCTGGAAAACCTGATCAGCCAGCATCCGGCCGTCGCCGGTGCCGCTGTGGTCGGTGTGCCGGACGAGAAATGGGGTGAGCGGCCTTACGCCCTGATCACCTTGAAGCCGGGCGAGGACGTATCGCTGAAGGATATCCAGGAGCACCTGAGCAAGTTCGTCGAGAGTGGCGACATCAACAAGTGGGCCATTCCCGAACAAATCGACTTTGTTGAGGACATTCCGAAGACCAGTGTTGGCAAGATCAACAAGAAACTGATTCGGGATCAGTTGCAGTAAACCAATGCGCTGCCACTCGGTTAAGGCCGGGTGGCAATAACGTCAAGCTCAACCATTAATTCAGGCAGCGCCAGTGCGGACACACCGACAGTGGTGTCCGCAGGCCAAGGTTTTTTGAAGTATCGCTCCCGCATCTTCATAACACTGTCAAAGTGGGCCATGTCTGTGAGATACACGGTTATCTTAAAAATTCGATCGACTCCCGATCCTGCCGCATTCAGTGCCCGCTCAATGTTCGCCATAGCCTGATTTATTTGGGCATCAATATCCCCGACGCCTCTGATCTGGCCGTGCTGATCAAGTGCGGCCTGCCCCGAGAGAAAAACCAGATTACCCACACAATGGCCCTGGCCAATGAGAAAATTTTCAAATGGATCAGATTCAAGGAAAATCGGTTCTGTTCCAATAGTCATCGCATTCTCCCAATCAATCGTTGCCTATGGAGCGAGCGTTAGCGTTGATCTGTTTCAACCGTCGCCATAGCGTAGTCTGGCTTATTCCAAGATATTCTGAGGCTTTTAGCCTGTTCCCACCAAATTGCTCAAGAACCTTCAGGATTGCTTCCTGTTCTATACTCTGAAGGTGCCCAACCTCACTATGTTGAGAGCTGCCACAATCTGGAGTCTTGAATAACTCTGGCGCGAGACTTTGCAGCTGTGATGCAAACTGCTCGGTGGATGAATAAAGAGTGGATGACACCAACAACCGCTCCATCAGATTTTCGAGCTGGCGTACATTGCCCGGCCATCGATAGCGCTTGAACCGTGAAACCAGAACATCTGCGAGTGCATCCTCATCAACGTTGATTCCGTACTGCCTGCCATGGGTCTGAATAAAGTAACGGGTTAGCGGTTCAACGTCCTCCAAACGTTCCCGTAATGGTGGCAGATTCACAATAAACACATTGAGCCGATAATAGAGATCTTCCCGAAATCGACCCTCACGAACCTCCTCCAGGAGATCATGATTGCAGGCAGCCACAAACTTGATGTTGAGGGAAATGGAACGATGAGAACCCACTGGCCGCACTTCTCGCTCCTGCAACACCCTGAGCAGCTTTGCCTGCTGCGGCACCGGCAGGGAGTTAATTTCATCCATGAAAAAAGTGCCATTGTTGGCCGTTTCCAGCAAGCCGGATTTTCCGCCACTCCGTGAACTGGTAAAAGCGCCGTCAGCGTAACCAAACAGTTCAGACTCAAACAGCTCGCTGGGTATCGCCGCGCAGTTAATGGCAACAAACGGCCCCTCACTGTTTGCGCTGGACTCGTGAATCAGTCGGGCCGCAAGTTCTTTGCCCGTCCCCGTCTCCCCCCTGAGCAGCACCGCCCCAGGGGTTGCACCGTAGACCTGAAGGAAATGGGCCGCCTCTGCCATTCGCTCCGACCTGAAAATCAGCCCAGATGCCTTGCCACCAGCGCTGGATTTCCTCTCAGGCGCCGGGGTGATGGCGTACAGATGACCAATTCGTTTGCCGTCAATTTCAAACGGCGTTTTTTGAACGCGGCATAGCCGCTCTCCTAATGGAATTCCCTCGGCTATCGTGTCCGACGTTTGCATAAACCGGCCATCCAGGAAGCGATCAATGCGTTTATTACGGGCAAGCCCCTTTACCAGGCTCAGGGCACTTCGGTTGAATCCGATAACCTGTTCAGCCCGGTTGGTGATGATCGTCGGGGTACTTGCGTTATCCATCAGGAACTGTATAAATGCCCGGCGCTCATTTTCGCGTTTGTGTTCACCGGCCACAGCGATGGCCTTTTGAACCATAAGTCGACAAGACTCCCGGGAGTAGACCATGATAAACGGCAGTCCCTCCTGTTCAGCCAGATCACAGATGAAACTGGAGCCGATGACCACACCAACACCGTCTTTTTCAACTCCATGGAAAGTCTCCCTTGCCTCCTCAGCCGTCTGGTAGGTTCGGTGAACAATATCGACACCTTCAACGTAGTCGAGGAATTCAGTCCAGGTACTCTGATGCTCATAGGTCAGCAGGAGGATCTTCTTGCTGATCTGGCGGGCTTTCAGAACGGCGTTAACCAAATCGGATTGCCGAAGCCCCAGCGGTACAACCGGGACGGGCATCGTGTCCTTCAGATAGTGCGCGTTGGCGCCTGCGCTGATGAACACATCCACCGCATCGTGCTCGACCAGGCGCCGGGCAGACATCAAGGCATCGTTGAAAATGCTGTCGATGATGATGATCTCGGCAATGGACTGGAATTCCGGAATCAGGGAATGAACCATTTTGCTAAGCTTGGAGTTGCCTATCAGGCACACCTTAACCCGATCCGCTTCGGCGTTATTGAATTCCAATATTCCCTCCCCGCTTCCGTTCTAATCAAAAACCCAGGGCTCCAGCCCACGGCGTTTTGCCTCGTAGGCCCGAATAGATTCAGAATGGGTAAGCGTGCGACCTATCTCATCAAGACCGCTCAGGAGGTTCTCACGCCGCCCCGGTTCAACCACGAAACGCAACGTCGTCCTCGGAGTGTGAATGTGGCACTGCTCCAGATCCACCGTCAGTTCCAGGCCGCCCATGCCACTGGCCAACTCGAACAACTCGTCAATGGTTGATTCATCGAGTATTACTGGAAGCACGCCATTGTTAAAGCAGTTATTGAAGAAAATATCACCAAAACTGCTGGCCAGAACCACACGAATTCCAAAATCCTTCAGGGCCCAGACAGCATGCTCTCGGGACGAGCCACAGCCAAAGTTGGCTCGAGCTAGCAGGATGGAACCTCGATTGTAGGGCGCCTGATTGAGAATAAACGCCGGGTCCGGACGACGCCCGGAAACGGGTATCTCCACATCTCCCGGGTCCAGATAACGCTCGTCATCAAACAGGAAGTCTCCGAACCCTGTTTTCTCCAGCATTTTGAGATACTGTTTGGGCAGTATTGCATCGGTGTCCACGTTCGACCGGTCGAAAGGAAGAACCAGACCCGTGTGTGTCTTGAATGCCTCCATACTAAATCTCCCTCACATCGGTTAGTTCGCCGGCTAACGCAGCAGCAGCCGCCATCAGGGGGCTCATCAGATGCGTCCGCCCTCCTTTGCCTTGCCGACCTTCAAAATTCCGGTTTGAGGTTGAGGCGCATCGCTCGCCCGAGTTAAGACGATCGTCGTTCATGCCCAGGCACATCGAGCACCCTGCCGATCGCCACTCGAAACCGGCATCCTGAAAAATCACATCCAGCCCCTCGCGCTCTGCCTGCAAGCGGACCTGACCGGAACCGGGAACAATCAACGCCTGTTGTACAGACCGATGTACCTTGTGCCCCTTAACCAGATTGGCAACTGACCTCAGATCCTCCATTCGGGCATTGGTGCAAGAACCGATGAATACCTTGTCGATCGCTACACCTTTTAACGACTGGCCTGGCGAAAGCCCCATGTAGTCCAGAGCGCGCCTGGCCGATTCCCGCTGTTCCGGGGCCAGCTCAGACAAAACAGGCGCCTTGCCGTCGATGCCGGTAACCATCTCCGGCGACGTACCCCAGGTAACCTGTGGTACCAGAGAGTCCACCTGGAAATACTCCTCCCTATGAAACTCGGCGTCTGTGTCCGATACCAGCGTGCGCCAATACCCACGAGCCTGTTCAAGACGCTCTCCCACGGGTGCATGGGGGCGCCCTTCAACAAACTGTTCGGTAACCCGATCGTAAGCTATCAAGCCGGCCCGAGCTCCGGCCTCAATGCTCATGTTGCAGATGGTCATGCGCCCTTCCATAGATAAATTTCGGATAGCATCACCAGAGTATTCAACCGCGTAACCGGTTCCACCGGCAGTGCCGATGCGACCGATCAGAGCCAGGATCAGGTCTTTGGGCGTTACACCAAAACCGGGCAGCCCCTCGAAAACCACCCGCATATTTTTCTGCTTCTGGGTTCTTAGGGTCTGCGTGGCGAGAACATGCTCCACTTCACTGGTACCTATGCCCATCGCCAGAGTCGCGAAGGCTCCGTGAGTGGAGGTATGGGAATCTCCGCAAACTAGCGTCATGCCCGGCAGCGTATAGCCCTGCTCTGGTCCCACGACATGCACGATCCCTTGTCGGGCATCCTCCAGTTCGATAAGCGGTATTCCAAATTCCTCACAATTAAGCGACAGCATTTCAACCTGCTTCCGTGCCACTTTATCGGCGATTCCGGCAATTCCAAGCTCCCGCTTGCGGGTTGGCACGGCATGATCCGGTACCGCTAGATTGGCGGGGATTCTCCAGGGTTTCCTGCCGGCCGCGCGAAGCCCCGAGAATGCCTGGGGCGTAGTTACTTCATGCAACAAATGACGGTCTATATAAAGCAAGGCTGAACCGTCAGACAGCTCATCCACCAGATGCCGCTGCCAGAGCTTGTCGTAAAGCGTAAGTGCAGCCATTTTGTTGTCCTCATTGTTGGCGTTGCACCGAAGCCTGAACAGTTTCCCAGTCAAGCCATTGATAAAGTTCTTCGCCCCTGTCGGCAGCCAGGCGGTAGCCGCACCAGCTGTCGAGTCTGCCTCCCTGCAGTGGTTCTATGATGCAGTGGGGCCGGGCGCAATCGGTCGGTGACAGCCCGGCCTGTCGAAGAAGCATTCGGCTTTGCTCCAGGTTTTCCCGGGCTTGGCTCTGAAGGCGCTCATCCGCCTTGCTCAGACCCGCGACGTTTTGTCTGAAGCCTTGAACATAAAGCTCCCGGTAATTGGCGCAAACCTGCGGTTGCGACGCCAGGGATTGCACGAAAGCCGCAAAGTTTGCTCCCTCGTATCGAGTTGGCGCTGTAACGCAGGCTTCCAGCAACAGCGCCAGACCGACTGTAAAAACTCTGATCGAAAGATTACTTGAGCTTGCGGATGGTTTCCTCGAGCGAGAGAACATCAACATATTTAAGCTCCAGATCTTTGAGGTTGGCCTCATGAGCGTCCAGGTCCCGGTCACCGACCGCTTCACGGGGCACGATCGTGCGGTATTCATGCTGCAAACACCCTAGCGCCGTCGCACGGACGCAACCACTGGTGGTCAGACCGGTTACCACTACACCATCCACGCCAGCCTCGCGAAGCCTTTCATCGAGGTCCGTCTTGAAAAACCCGCTGGGCCAGTGCTTTACGATCACGGGCTCCCCTTCCTCTGGAGCAACCCTTGGGTCAATGTCTTCAAGCCCGGAGCCCGCTTCAAGCACGTTCAGCTCGGGCAATTTCTCCCGGAATATCCGGGCCTGATCCGGTGAGCTGTAGGCAACGGTGGTGAAAAACACCGGCAAGCCCTGCTCGCGAAAAATCGCGAGCAGGTGTTGGTTGGCTTCGATAACGGAGTTGGCTTCCGAGGCCAGAGGGCTCCGGCTCGGATCAGTGAACCCAATACTCATATCAACAACCACCAGTGCATATTTCTCAGCCCGGGTGATGCTTCTCGATTGCAGCGGCATCAGGCACCTCCCTGGTTGGCCCAAACAGGCGTTGCCGGCGCCGGCAACCCGGTCTCAGCCTCACACCGGGCCTTTATTTCCTCGATGGTACCGCCACGAGCAAACAGGGCATCGCCATCGCGGCTGCCAGCCATCTCGGTACGTAGCGCACTGGTGGCCGCCTCGTCAATTGCACCTTTTGCGTCCAGTACCACACCGTAGCGGCGAGCACCCTCAACGCTAACCAGGCCTTTAACCACATCGGTTGCCACCGCAGATGGATCGCGCTCCAGGGGATTTCCCCAACCACCACCACCCCAAGTGTCGAAGATGACCAGGTCGCCCTTTTCCACTTTGATATTATCGCACTTGGAGGGTAGCACCCGGTGTTCGCCACTGGACTTTATCAGTTCCTTCCGGCTGCGCATGCCAGGGTCACCGCCGTTTACACCCCAGGGGTAGGTCAGCCAGCGATCGTCATGGATAGAAATCTCGCCGTCGGCCAACAATCGATAGCCCATGCGGATACCGTTACCGCCGCGGTGGTTGCCAGCGCCGCCGGAATCAATGATGGTTTCGTAAGTTTCGATGCGAAGCGGGAAGTAGGCCTCCACGAATTCATTCGGTACGTTGGTGAAGCCTGGCCAGAGACTGTGACCGTCCGGACCGTCGCCAATCGGCCGACCGGGAATGCCACCAAAACCAATCTGGAACAACTGGAACCATTCACCCTTATGGTCGTAGCCGGAGTACATAAAGTGCGGTGAATCCGAGAAGCCCGCGGCGCTCATGGCGTCCGGTGTGCCCTGGCCGAGCAGGCCACCCATCACGTCAAATATCCTGCCCAGAAGATGGGTCCGACAGGACAGTGCAGCCGGAAAGTTCGGTTTGAGGATGCTGCCCTGGGGTATGTGCACTTCTACCAGATCATAGAAGCCGTCGTTGAAAAGGATCGACGGATCAAACAGGTTGATGGTGAAAGCCCCGAAGAACATCTTGAACATCTCCTCGTTGAGGTAGAAGTTCACCGATGACGGCGCCTGGGGGTCGGTGCCCTCGAAGTCAAAGATCGCTTTGTCACCTTCCCGCCACATGGTGCAACGGATTGTATAAGGACCAAGACCCGCGCCATCATCGCAGATGTAGTCTTCGAAAGAGCGTTTGTCCTCTGGCACCACGTTGCGGATAATTTCCCGCATCGCGATGTAATTACGCTCAAGCATCATACCCAGGGAGCTGCTGAAGATATCGTCACCAAAGCGCTCGGCCAACTCAACACATCTGCGCCCAGCAGTTCTGCACGAGGCTACGATCGCGTTGAAATCCGAACGGTTCCACCGTGGCATTCTGACGTTATGAAGGATCAACTCCAGCACGTCATGGTTCAGTTCGCCCTTCTTGTAAATCTTCAGCGGTGGGATGCGGATACCCTCCTCGAAGATAGTCTGGGCGTCTGTAGGCAAGCTGCCCGGCACCTTGCCGCCAACGTCGGACATGTGGCCAAACATGGCAGCCCAGTTGATCAGGCGCCCATCCTTGAAGATCGGCACCAGCACCAGCCAGTCCGGCAAGTGGCTCACGGCGCCATTACACATATATGGGTCATTGGTGAGGAAGATATCCCCTTCTTCGATATCGCCATTGTATGACTGGATGAAGCCAGTGATGAAGGAGCCGAACTGCCCGACCACCATCTTGCCTTCATGATTGGCAATCATCGGAAAGGCATCACCCTGCTCCCGGATGCCCGGTGACATGGCCGTCCGGATCAGGACCGCATCCATCTCGTTGCGGGCGTTCGCCATGGCGTTCTCGATGATATCGAGGGTGACAGTATCCACGTCGACCTTTTGCAACGGGGTGCTGTTTGGCTGAATGATATTCGCAGGCATACGATTACTCCTTGCCCTGGCGGCCGACAGGTACAATTAACAGGTTACCCACCTTATCCACTTCAGCCTGATAGCCAGGGAAGACGACAGTGGTGGAATCCATTTCGGTCACGATGGCCGGCCCCGGCACAACGTGGCTCGGGCAAAGCCGTTCGCGGTCGTAAAGCGTGGCGTTATGGTCATCGCCATTGAAGTAAATCAGGCTTTCACCGGTGATCGCCTGCGCCAGATCAGTCGCCTCGGCTGCCCACTCCTTTTCGACAATATTCGGTCGCGGTGCCCGTGCAATAGCGCGCAGGTTCACCAGCTCGTGCTCTTCGTCAAGTGAAAAGCTGAATAGCTGCTCGTGCTCAGCGTCAAAAGCGCTCTTGAGAAGGTCAAGACCCTGCTCCCGAAGTGCAGCGGGCAACACATCCTGAGTCAGCAGCAGTGCCTGTCCCTGATAGCGTACGTCCGCCTGCCAGGTGATTGCCTGCTGATCAGCCGGAATATCCTGCTCCTCGAGGGACGCGGTAACCTGGCGGGTAAGCCCTTCGAGGATGCTAACAACACCCTCTTTCTCAAGCTGGGAGAATCCCTTTATCAGGGACCGGGACGCCTCGTCCTTCACACGAGTAGTTGCGTCACCATAGGCACAGAGCACACCCGGAGATGGCGGCACAATCACCGGCCAGGCATCCATCAGAATGCCCAGGGCATTGGCATGCAAGGGACCTGCGCCTCCAAATCCGCACAAGGCGAATTCTCGCGGATCATATCCCTGCTCTACTGAGATCAGGCGCAGAGCCCCGAACATGTGCTCATTAGCAATACGGACAATTCCCTCCGCCGCTTCTTTCAGCGGCACACCCATGGCATCCGCCACTTTCTGGACCGCAGCCTCGGCCAGATCCTTGCGTATCTCCATGTCGCCGCCAAGCTTCTGGTTGGCAGGAAGGTAGCCCAACACCACGTTAGCGTCGGTCACCGTGGGCTGTTCACCGCCCTTGTTGTAGGCCGCCGGACCCGGCTCGGCGCCGGCGCTGGCCGGGCCCACACGGAGCGCCTTGGTCAGTTCCGGCACGAATGCGATAGAGCCACCGCCCGCGCCCACGGTGCGGACATCAACCGAGGGTGCGCGAACGGCCACATCGCCAACGCGCGTTTCCCGGCGCAGTCGCGCGTGATTGTCTTCGATGAGAGCTACATCCGTGGAGGTACCGCCAACATCAAAGGTCAGTACCTTGTCAAAGCCGCCTCGAGAACAGAACCAGATGGCACCGGCCACACCTCCGGCGGGGCCGGAAAGCAGCAGGTTGACCGGCGTATAAGAGGCCGAATCACAGGTCGCGAGACCACCATCGGAGCGCAGGATTGAGAGCTGCACGTCGTCCGCCAGGCGAGATTTGATTTCCGCCTCCAGATGGTCCAGATAGCTGGACACTTCGGGGCGAACAAAGCTGTTCACCACCGTTGTCTCCGTGCGCTCATACTCCTGCATTTCCGGAACGACCCGGGAAGACAGTGACACAGGAATATCGGGCATCACCTCCGCCGCAATTTCGGCAATCCGCTCTTCATGGATGCCGCTGGCGTATGCATTAATCAGCGACACCGTCAGAGCCTCGATGCCGGCGGCCCGAAGCTGCTCAAGCTTTGCCCGGATATCGGCCTCGTCCAACGGTGTAACAACCTCACCACTGGCGCTTAAACGCTCGATCGCCTCCACGGTGTGCTCCAGAGGGGCCAATAGCGGCTGCTTCTTGAATATCACCCAGCCGCCCAGGCCGCCCGGCACAAACGAGCGAGCAATGTGTAGAACCTGCTTATAGCCCTGAGTGGTCACCAGACCGACTTTCGCACCTTTCTGGGTGAGGATCGCGTTGGTGGCAACCGTGGTGCCGTGCATCACAGAGCGGATCTGCTTCGGGTCGATGCCCGAGGTGCGGCAGATCTTCTCGATCCCGTTCAGAACCCCAACGGACGAATCCGATGGGGTTGAGGGGACCTTGGCGGTATAAGTTGCGCCAGTATCATCGTTGATTAGAAGCAAGTCCGTGAAGGTCCCGCCCACATCAACCCCTAGTCGAAAGCTCATACGTATCTCCTGACTTCTCTAAAGGATAGGGCTGGCTTCAGCGAACCGCTGCCTGCTCAAGCTCACGCAAACTGATGGAGTTTCCATTAAAACCATCGGTGTTCAATTTGGCGCTGGGCGCCAGAACAAAGATGGTCGCGTGACGGCGCTGATAATCGATGGTGAAGCCTGCATTGGAGACAATACCCCGGTCGCCATCCTCGGTCTCGATGGTGCGCAGGTTGTAGTTCATCCACTTCCAGAACTCGCCTTTACGATCGTAAACGTCTGCCATGTAAAACCGCGGGAACTGGGTATCCATATACATGACTTTTTTGCTGTACGGATGCTCAGGGGGAGCGACAGCCTCAATTACCCATACTTCGCGGGGCTCCCACTCGTCTTTGGGGTTCCAATACGGTGCCTGGTCAAGATCCACTATCGGGTACTGCGCATTCCCTCTCTCACTTTTATCCCAAGCGGTTGACTGGCTATTGGCAACGACCAAAACCTTTCTTTTCTCCAGAAGCCGGTACTCTGGATACCAGGTAGGATGCGCGTTGAAAATCTCGATATCGTCATTCAGCTGGTCGGTGCCACCAATAGGATCCATCCAGGTGCCACCAGACAAGCGGCGGGTACGACGAACAGATTTGATGTAAGCCCAGCTGTCATCCAGCTTTGGGCTGTCATAGCGGATGGTGAACAAGCCCAATCCACGGATATCTGCCGGATACGTTGCATACAGCAATTGCTTCCACAGAATGTCACCGTCGCCCTCTACGGTACTGGCCTCGCCCAGGCGGCCCTTCATGTAATAACGGCGAAGTACCCACTCCTGGGTCCGCTCTAGCCCCCGACGGTCGTCCACAAACAGATAGGCAAACTCTGGGTAATCCTGGAAATTCTTCGTTGGCTGAGCAACGTGGTGATTCCAGATCAGCTTCTCTGCCGCATGCTCGGTGGTCTCATCGACGTTCGGAAACGGCATGCCAGCTTGCCAGCCTTCCATCATCCGCGTATCCGGGTTAAAACTGACGCTACCGGAGTACTGCTCGGTCGCCGACAGGTAGTCGGCACCCAGTTTGATGGGCTCCGGATCTTTCAAGGTAATCACCAAGCCCTCGTCCCGGATCAATTGCTTTTGCCGATCGGTCAGCAGAGCGTCCAGGCTGTCCCCATGAAACGTATCTGACAGACGTTGTTCCAGGTTACTGGCGTTAATGGTATCACCGGCAGTGAGCTCGGCAGCGGACAACACGCCCGTGCTGGCTACAAAACCGACTGCCAAAGCAAGACATTTTGCGGAAGTCATTGTTTTCATTGTCGCTCTCCTCATCATCTCAGAACTGATACGTCAACCGGGCGACTAACTGGTCGTTACCGGAGAAGTAGCCAAAGAGGTTTGTGTCGTTAAAGCCTTGAAGTGGACGGTCCTGATCCTTCTCGTGGAAGAAAATGTCAGCTTCGAGGCGGATGCGAATATGGTCGCCATAAGCCATTTCAACCGCAGGGATAATGAAGCCGCCGCCGTACGTCAGATCAGAGCCAATCGCCAGGGATGGGTTGATCTGGTCGTTTGCATAGTTGGTAGCCAGAACAGCCGTTATAATGCTGCTGAATTCTTTTGTTTCACCACCAAAACCCGCGAGGTTGACTAACTGTTCTTCCTTTTTGAAATCGGTTATCCAATTATTGAATAACTGAACCGTGAAGAACGATGGACGGCTGGTGCCCAGAACACCCTGAAGGTCAAGCTGCTTGTCGATGCGGAACATTGAGCGGAACAGATTCTTCTCTTCAATGCCACAAAAACCGGGGAAGAAGCCGCAGCCCGCCCCACCATTGGCATTGCTAGCAATACCCACGTTGTATGGTGCGTTGGGAATAAATGCGAGCTCTGTGCTGAAGACCAGATCAGGTCCCGCGAAGTAGTTATTGGCAGTCACGCCAAAGACATCAATGAAGGGGAAAATAAACTCGCCGGCCTCGGTCGCCCCACCCTGATAGACACCTTTGTAAGGTCCGGTTTGCAGCTGCGGCTGCCCAGGATTGATTGCCGGATTCGGATTCGCCACCGGGTTGGGATTCGGGCCATGGAACCAACCAACAGAATAGCCCCAGTCACCTGCCAGACCACTCCAGCGGAGACCAAACGAGTCATCGTCCATGTCCGCGTCCGGATGATCGTAGTTGTACCTTACGTTCGCCCCGAAAGGCGCAGAGGCAAACGTTATGCCCTTGTTCGGATTATTCGCCCAGCGACCACCCTCAACGTCGTAATTGTTTCCCCGGTCTTTGCCGTCATTGAGCTGCCCGGGAATGTAGAGCAACTGAAGGCTGCCATTTAGGTCAAAAAACTGCTGCGTAAGGTTGACCATGTTCAGTGGTTTGCGGAGCTCTTCGTTTTCCGGCTCCAGGAATGAACGCCAGCGGAAATCGTATCCATGGACAACATCCAGCAACTGGAAGAAGTCAGTCTCGCCCCATACCACTTGCTGACGCCCGATTTTCAGGTTTGTTGATTGGGTCAGATCACCCTGTATCCAAAATTCCCGCAACTCTTCATCGTTATAAACGTCGTCGCGCAGGTTAACAGCGGAGCCGCTAGCCCCGCCTGTGGCTGCCCACTCATCCATAACATCTTGCAGGTCTCTGCCGTAATCCGTTGGCGATTCGCGGGAAATGCGCCCAGTTAATTTGGTACGCCAGCTACCAAAATCCCGGTAGAGGTCGAGCTTTGCAACCGTGCGAGCCATTGAAAGATCGTAACGATAGTCATCGCGCTGCTGTCCGTCCGGACCTATCAATGTAGGATTTTCCAGATTCCAGGAGAGGTACTGGCGAAGGTAACCGCTCACTTCCCAGTCTTTTGTCAGCCAATTATCTTCACTGGCAAACACGCCCTGCGAAGCACTCGCAGACGCCGCCAAGACACCAGCCGCCAAAAGCCCTCGTTGCCAGGGACGGCCAACCATTGCCACAGTCTTGTTTTCTTTTTTCATGTTGGTATCCATCATCAGTGGGTGGATTGCGCCAGCCGTTCCGTCCGGTGATCGGATTCGGCCGTCTGGGGGCGGTCACCAAAGATGAACTTCGGCTTCAGCACCCGAACCAGGGATGGCATCACGAACAGCGAAGTAAACGCCGAAACGAGCAGCCACAGCCCAATTAAGGTTCCCATCTCTGCCTGAAACCGCAGCGAAGACAGGGACCAGAGTAAAACGCCAGCCGCAAGGGTCACAGACGTAAGGAGCACGCCGCGGCCGGCAGAAAACAGGGATTGACGAATCGCGTCCATAGGGTCCGCCTCAGGATCTTTTTCCAGGTATTCCTTTACTGAATCGACGATATAAAAGGCATAGTCCACGCCGAGACCGATACCGAGCGCCACCACTGGCAGCGTGCTGATACTCATACCTATGCCCTGCCACGCCATGAAGGCGAAGGTGACAACATTGGAGATCAGTACCGGCACGATGAAGAAGATGCCACTGGCCGATGATCTATAGACACCAAGACAGCACAGGATGACCACCAGGAGTGCGAGGGCGATGGCCTCAATCTGGTCAGACAAGAGAATCTCGTTTACTGCCGCAATAATCCCCAGCGAACCGCCTGCGAGCCGGACACTCACGCCCTCAAGAGGGTTTTCATCGATGTACCGGCCAATCTGGTAGGTAGCCTGTCGCAAGGTTTCACCTTGGCGATCACGGAAAAACAGGATGACCGAACCATTCTGGAACAGCGGGTCCGCGAACTGAGCCAGATCATCAGGAGCAGCACCCTGCATGTAAAAGCTGATCAGCTCACCGTTCTCAATTTGTGTGGCACCCAGTTCGCCATATCTGGGGTTGCCCTCGTACAAGTTACGACGCACATCCACCACGATGTCTGCCAGCGAAACACTGCCCCCGACTTGCGGCAAACGCTCCATGCGACGCTGGAAACCCTGCATCCAGGCCAGAACATCCGGCCGCTTGAGCGCATCTTGCTCTTCGCCCTCAAGAACGATGAACATCTGCTCTGTTCCGGGGTAGTTAGCATTTATCAGCGCGCTGTCACGGTTGAAATCCGAGTCTTCCCACAGTATCGGTGAGCCGGTTGTTGCGTCGCCAATGGTCAGATCCGTCGCTTTGAACACAAGACCGCTTACCAGCACCAATGTGACTGGCAGCACAACGAACCGGGCGCGAGTCTCCACCACTTTGACGGCAAGGGACAGGACCGCTGTGAGCAGAAATCGCAAGTTAAGCGGGTGCGCATTTCGCAGCGGCGCCTTTACCCAGCTCAGCATGACCGGGGTAAGGATCATCGCCGAGAAACCTATCGTCATCACCCAGATAGCACCAATGATTGACACCTTTTGGAGCAACGGAATCGGGGTCAGAACCACGCAAAGAATGGCACCGGCGTCCGACACCAACCCCAAAAGACCAGGCCGAAACAGCTCTTTCATGGTTTGCTCTGCGGCCTTTCGGGGTTGCACGCCCTCGCCATCACAGAGGTCATCAAATCGGGTGATCAACTGCACGGCATGACTGAAGCACCGAGCGGTGATGATGAACGCCACCACGATGACCAGAGGATCGAAATTGAACCCGAGCAACACACCAATACCCAACGCCCAGATTGTGGACACGACACCACTGAGCAACGGGAGCAACGTGCCCCGCCAGGTCCTGTTCAACAGGAACAGCGCAAACAGCATCGCCCCCAACGAGAGCAGAGCAATCATCACGGTCTCGTCGAGATAGAAGTCTACCCAGCCATATAGAACCGGCTCACCCACCACGTGATGAGTCACCATGTCCGCTATGGGTGAGGCATCAAGAATCGCTTGAACCTGAGGAAATATGCGGCTGTAATCGACCAGATGATCGTAGAAGTCCATCTGGATCAACGTCGAGGAGAGGTCAGGCTCGACGTAAATGCCATACACCAGCGGGTTGTTGATAATCGCTTCACGCAGGGACTCAATACCCGCCTGGGTTTGAGGTACATCCGGCCACATCAGCGGCACGCTTTCGATGCCCATTGATGACGCGCTCACCGACTTGAGTTTGCGGGACGCAAGAGAAACCACCTGAAAGGGATTTACTCCGCGAACCTTGGCGAGTTCCCTGGTAATACGGTGAACCTCTTCCAGAATCGGCCCGGTCAAAATATCACCCTCACGGGCCTGGACCAGAATCGAAACCTTGTTGGTACCGCCAAATGTGTCTTTGTAGCTCTCGTGGACATCCACGTATTCGTGGTTGCTCGGCACCATGTCGCTAAACACAGTCCGGACATCAATTTTCAGCAAGGTCAGCGCCATGAGCAACGTGCTGACAAAAATCAGGATAGACACCCACACCCGGTGACGTATGCAGAACTCGGACAAAGATCGGGCAAATGTACTGATCATTTTTAAATATCCCCTACCATATCGTCAGGCCAAACCTGCCAATCACCACCGGAAAGCAAACCTATGGTCTGGCCTGCGACCACGACACCATCGCCCGAGGGCAAAAGGCGGGCGTGATAGCCGTTCGCAAAATTATGGGGTTGGATAAGCTCCCAAAGGGCACCATCTTCAGAGCCGAGAAGCACACCGCCGTTGCCGGTCGCCAGCCAGCGTCCGTCATCACGAATGACGTCGTACAAATGCTCATTGGTGGGAGAGCTGACGGGCTGCCATGTAGCACCGCTGTCCAGGCTCTGGAAAATCACACCGCCGTTACCAACGATGATTCCCTGATCACCGTAAAACTCCACTGAACGCAGGCTCTCCTGCCCAAGCTCAACGCTGTCCCAGGACCGGCCTCCATCACGGGAGTGATAAAGCGTTCCAAACTCCGCCGTTATCCACAGATCACCGCTTATAGCCCGGGTGATGTCGTTTAAAGCCACGTCGCCTTCAATACTGAGTTTTTCCCATTCCTCAGCCCGATGATCAGAGCGGAAAATCGCACCCATCTCGCCAATCGCCCAGAAATGGCCATCTATCCACGCGAGTTTGATGAGCTTTCCGGCAATCTCCGAAACCGGCAACTGCAACGATTTCCATTCTTCGTCGCGGTGTTTACGAAAGGTCCATCCAGCGTTACCAACAGCCACAACGGTGCCGTTATCAGCCGACGCTATGCCCTGCAGATTGACCACCTCCGGCATCTCATGACGGCGCCAGTTTTCGAGCGTTTTACCAGCCTCGAGCACAAGACCGTTGTTACCGGCAAACCAGTAGTGCCCTGAATCGGAAACGCTGACATCGTAGAATAGGTCGCGGGGCTCGTTCAGAGGTTGTGGCAGTGGCAGCGGCTCAACACTTGGCCTGATAAAAGCTGCGGCGTAAGCCAGTCCCCCGACGATGGCCCAAGGCGCCAGCTGAGCAGCGACTCTCATCACCTTAGCTACCATGACGAATGTCTCCTCGTAGCTTGGTATACTGCTGGCTTAACCAACGAAAACTCTTACCCCCAAGAGGCACGCTGGTGAGCTCTTCCGCCAGCTTGACCACAGGCACCAGATCGAGGGGGTCAATGCCCGTGTCATAGCCCATGCTATTCAGCAAGAGCACGACATCTTCGGTGGCGACATTGCCAGTCGCTCCCGGAGAGAAAGGGCATCCACCCAGACCGCCGATAGACGAATCAAACTCGAGCACTCCGCGACCCACTGCGGCGGTAATATTTGCCAGGGCCATGCCTCGGGTGTCATGGAAGTGGCAGGACAGCTTTTCTGCACCAACGTGAGGGATAACGAGGTCGAGCAGGCGTTGAACGTGGGCCGGGTTCGCAGCACCAATTGTATCGGCGATGATGATTTTGGTAGCGCCGGCGGCATTCATCTGACTGGCGTAACGGGCAACGACTTCTGGATCCACAAGTCCTTCAAACGGGCATTCAAAAGCCACCGCCAGGTAGGCTTGAACATCCACACCTTCGTTCCGACCGCGCTCCACAACTGCACCACAAACTGATGCGGTCTCGTCCAGCGACATCCGAATGTTTTTCTGATTCATCGTGTCGGTCACCGAGAGCACCACGTTGACCACTTTCGCACCGGCCGCTGTCGCCAGCTGGTAACCCTTCATATTCGGTACAAGCCCGGCGTAGCGAACCCGCTCTTTTGCAGGCAACCGGGCAAACAATTCTGCAGTACCCGCCATCTGCGGCACCGCTTTGGGCGACACAAAGCTGCCGGCTTCAATATTGTTCAATCCAGCCCCGACCAGAGCCTCGATAAGACGCGCGCGCGCATCAACGGTCAGAGTTTTACCCTGACTCTGGAGGCCATCTCTTGGCCCGACCTCATTAACTCGAATGTTCATATCATTCCCCCCAACCAATGGCCTGAATCGCTTTTAGCTCTGCAATTCGCTGATCGCTGTAGCCAAGTGACCGCAAGACTTCTTCGGTGTGCTGCCCAAGAAGAGGAGGGGCGGTGAACGACTCGGATGAATCAATACTGAGCTTGATCGGGTTGCCTGGCGCCTTGACGGCGCCGCCGTCCGCTTGCGGAATGTCGACCACCATATTGCGAAACAGAACTTGCGGGTCGCTCAGGGCGTCTGAGAATTTGTTGACGGGCGCACAGGGGATGCGCGCACTGGATAGACGCTCTACCCAGTGTTCTGTGGTGTCCGTTTTCAGAAGTTCGGTGAGAATGCCATTAATTTTGTGCTTGTCTGCGAAACGGCCCGGCTGGGTTCTGTACTTTGAGTCCCGGAGCTCATCAATGCCAAGCAGCTCTACCAGATTGTCCCAAAAACTATCAAAAATAACGGCGATAATGACAAAACCGTTGCTTGTTCTGTAAGCATCGTATGGCACGTGAACAAAGTGACCATTGCCAATGGGCGTCGGGTTGTCACCGCTGAGAAAGTACATGGTGGCCATGTAATTCAACATACTGATCTGGCAGTCGAGCATCGAAATATCGACATGCTGGCCGTAACCATTAACGGTTCGGGAATGCAGCGCAGCAAGAATGCCCATTACGGCAAACATGCCGCCACCCAAATCACCGATAGGAATGCCAGCTCGGGCCGGATGCTCTTCGTCGTGACCGGTAATGGACATTCCACCGCCGATACCTTGAACAACCTGGTCAAAGGCTGGTCGCTGGAAATTAGGTCCGGCTTGGCCAAAACCGGTCACGGAACAAGTGATAATCTGCGGATTAATCTTGGCGAGATGCTCGTGGTCAATTTTGAGCTTGGCCGGTACACCGGCGGAGAAATTATCGAGAACAACGTCGGCGTTTTTGACCAGGTCGTAGAAGGTGGCAAGACCATCTTCTGACTTGAGATCGATACAGACGCTTTTCTTATTTCGATTCAGGGTGATGAAGTAGGCGCCCTGGCCGTTGTGGGAGTTTCGTGGATCTTTGGCGAGGAGTGAGCGTGTGCCCTCTCCTTTCAGCGGCTCGACCTTGATGGAGTCTGCACCCATATCTGCCAGCAGCATGCCCGCGTATGGGCCAGACAGCATATGCGTCAAATCGATGATCCGAACGCCTTCCAGTGGTTTAGTCATAATCAGTCAGCACACGGTTGTTGTATTGATGTATTTGTACATAAACGCGATGGAGCGTTTTCAACCTACAACGCAAAGCGGGTGCCAACTATCAAAATAATTCCAGATAACCATTCAAGAGACTGAAAAATAGGGATTATTGCGTACGCACAAACCATTACAGGCGATCCGTCAACTCACCCAAAAACATTCATTTTGAAATTTTGAATTTCATTTTGAAATATTATTGGACGACTATGACGTATCAACGGGTTCACAAGATTAAAGAGAAGGAAGGGAAAGGAAGGCGGTCGAAAAGCCAAATTAGCAGATCAGGGACGAACCCTGATCCCGATCATAAGCGCATCGTGTCACAATCCGGAAAACGTAAAGTCCACCTCAGGCTTTCGCCCGCCAAGGATATCGGCCAGGGCCGCTGCGGAGCCGCAGGAGTGGGTCCAGCCCAGGGTGCCGTGCCCGGTATTCAGGTACAGGTTGGCAAAATGGCTTTTGCCAACATAGGGCACATTGGACGGTGTGGTCGGCCGCAGTCCGGTCCAGAACTCTGCCTGATCCCACTGGCCCGCCTCCGGCATGATTTCCGCCGCCCGGCGGACAATCGCCCGGCACCGGGTATAATTCAGGTCACGGGTATAACCATTCAGTTCAGCCGTTCCAGCCACTCTTATGCGGTCACCCAACCTTGAGTACACCAACTTGTATTCGTCATCCGTCAAACTGACGTTAAACGCCGCATCCTGATTTTTTACCGGCACGGTAATCGAATACCCCTTGGCCGGATAGATATTCAGGAACAGCCCAAGCCTGCGGGCCAGAATGGCGCTGAAGCTGCCAAGGCTCAGCACATAATTGTCGGCCCGCAACGTCTGATGTTTGCCCTCGCTGAGAACCTGGACACCCAGTATTCGGTCGCCAGTACGATCAAAATCCAGCACTTCCGTCCCGTAGACAAACTGCACGCCCGCTTTTTCACAATGGCGAGCGAGCGCTTGGGTGAACTTCCGAGCATCGCCGCTCTCATCGTCGGCAGTGTAGGTCGCTCCGACAATGCGATGGCGTATCGGCGCCAGCGCCGGCTCCCGTTGCACAGCTTGATCAGCATCAATCACCTGCCGATCACAGCCCTGACTTCGCATGATACGGGCGGGTTCCAGGGCGGCGTCGAATTCCGCGGGATTGGTGTAAAAATGCAGAATACCTTTCTCAAGATGGTCGTAGTCAAGATCCATCTCTTTGCGTAAGGCCTGCAATTGGGCTCGGCTGTAAGTGCCCAGATTCACCATCTGGCGGATGTTATGGGCGGCTTTAGCCGAGGTGCACTGCGTCAGGAAAGACAGTGCCCAGCGCCACTGGTACGGATCCAGTCGTGGACGGAACAGCAAGGGAGCATCCGGCTGAAAAAGCCACTTCAGCACCTTCAAAGGCGCGGAGGGATTGGCCCAGGGCTCTGCGTGAGATACCGAAATCTGACCACCATTGGCATAACTGGTTTCCAGGCCGGACATGCTTTGGCGATCAATCACCGTTACCTGATGGCCCTGCGCCTGAAGATACCAGGCCGTCGTAACGCCAACGACCCCGGCCCCCAGTACCAGTACATGCATACCTGCTCCCCTCAACAATTGTGTTTAGTTACACGTCAGCCGCCGGACCGTTTTACCGTCCAGCCTTTCTGCTCCAGCAGCGGCACCAGAAGGTCTCTCTGATCGCCTTGAATCTCCACCACGCCGTCTTTTACTGTACCACCTGTGCCGCATTTGGCTTTTAGCAGTTTGGCGTAGGCCTTCAGTTCTTTATCATCCAGGGGGATCCCGGCAATCAGCGTAACGCCTTTGCCCTTTCGGCCTTTGGTTTCCCGACTGACCCGAACAACACCATCACCCGCCGGCCGTTCCGCTTGCCCGCAAGTACACTCGGCAACCGGGTTCCGGCACTGCGGGCACATACGGCCCTGTTCCGTGGAAAAGACCAGGCCACCTTCTCGTTTCTTCATGCCCATGACGCGAATCCTGTCTGATAATCAGTTCAGGCCCGGAGGGTATTTGGAAAACATTTCCGCGACAACCTCATCGATCAACTTGCGCCGCGTTTCCGGAGACTGGTTTTCGTTAAGGTAGCGTCGACTGGCGGCACGCCAGATGACTTCAGAACTTCTACGATCGGCCAGTTCGACCACCAGTTTACCTTCGGTGATTTCCCGGACTGGTGGCGGGGCCGACACGCCCCAACCGAAATTTCCACGGCCAAAGCCCAGCCCAAGCCCAACACCAACCTGCTCCAGTCGTTCTTCTGGCACTATTTGCCAGCTCACCAACAAATCGGCCTCCCTATCCGGCATTTGCCGCAGAGCCTTACGATTAAGTTCTCTCTCAACCGCTGTTCGCACCCGCGCGTCGTCCAGTGATGTGATTTCAGAGTCCTTTTGCGAAGGCGCGTAAGCCCAGCTGGTGTAATTACCAAAGACCGTCGCAGAGTTGTAATCCGTCACAACATTACTGGCACATCCTGCCAATACGGCGACCATGGCAGCAATAAATAGAACACGCATAGGTTTTCTCCCGTCATGGAGGTTCTTTTCTTCAGTATACGCCCAGCGGCAGCGGTTCGGTTCGCCACGCGAGTCAGCTTTCAAAACGGTAATCCAGCTTCTGGGCGTCACAGAAGGCTGTGAATTCACTTTGTCTGATTTCCGGCAAAGACACCAGAACATCCACCTTTGCGCTGTAGCCAATTGATTCGATATTTCCCTCGTGCCCCTCACACCAGTGCCTCAGCGGCTGTTCATCGGCAAAGCCCAACACTACCCGGGCCTGAACACGGGCGTGCCGAACGACACGACCCACCTCAGAGAGCACGCTTTCAGCCGCACCGGCATAGGCACGAACCAAGCCACCGGCACCCAACTTGATGCCGCCGAAATAACGGATCACGATCACCAGGACATCGCCCATGTCTTTATGCTGGATAACACTCAGGATGGGCTTGCCGGCCGTGCCTGAAGGCTCGCCATCGTCGTTCATCGCTGCTTCTGAGGCCGAACCCGGCCGGCCAATCTGGTAGCCCCAGCAAACATGCCGGGCATCCGGGTAATCCTGATGCGCTTCAGCTACCCGCTCTCGCACTTCTTCACGACTACTGACCGGAAACACACGCGCAATAAAACGGCTCTTCTTCACTTCCGTTTCACGCTCAAGGTATCCTGCAGGAACCGGGTAATCTTTGCTCATGAGGCACCCTATGACATCCGACGATAACGACAACCACACACCTGGCACTGCCAGCCCCGCAAAAATCCGGAAAGCCGCCTGCGGCATTCGGTTTGATGAAGATGAGCTGCAAGAGGGCATCGACTTTTCAGCCGCGGCTGAACTCAAACCCGATGACAAACCTCCCGGGCAAGAGCCAACGCCAGCAGCGGCCACCCCACCCTCAGCCTCCGATGAAAATCGGTAGCTGAATGGAGACCTGCAAGCCGCCATCACTCCTATTGTGAGCGGCAATGGTTCCATCGTGTGCATTGATAATATCCCGGGCAATCGCCAAGCCAAGACCCCAGCCCGAACCACCCCGGGACTGATCCGCACGGAAGAACGGCTCGAACAGATGATCCAACAGGTCATCCGGCGCGCCCGGGCCTTCATCGGCAATGGCCACTTCAATTCGGCCCGGCACTACCGACAAAGATACCTGTATGGATTTACCCGGTGGCGTATGGTCCAGAGCATTCTGCAACACGTTATCGAAAGCCCGCTGCAAGAGCCCTGCGTCGCCGAGTACTGAGAGGGTTTTGGTATTATCGCCAGCCATGAGCTTACAATCTACATCCTGGTGCTCGGCATAATCAGCGGCATCACCCAGTACCCGATTGATCAACGCCAGGGGCCTGACCGGCTCTCGTTCTATCGAGCCGCCGTTTTCCGAGACTCGGTACAGAGTCAGAATCTGACCGGTCATCGTCTCCATTCGTTCGTTCTGGCGCAAGATGCTCTCCATCAGCGCGGCATCCGCACCCGCGTCACTTGCCAGCTCGATCGCCACTCGCTGCCGGGCCAGCGGCGTTCTCAAATCGTGAGAAATATCCCGTAACAGGTGGTTCTGACGCTCCAATAACTGGCACAGGCGATCCGTCATGGCGTTAAAAGCGGTCGCCAATAGCCCCACTTCATCACGGCGATGAGCAATACGGTTGGTTACCCGCAATCGAGTGTCACCCTCGGCAATGGCGCGGGCAGTGCCTTCCATATGCCGCAGCGGCCGGGACACAAACCGTGCGATCCACCAGCAAGCGAGGGAGATCAGGATAAACGCCAGCCCGAGCTCAAAAAACCGGAACAACCGGGGGTCCAACCAACCATCGCCGCCCATACGGGGCCAGGCCACCAGTTGGTAGCCCTCATCCAGATCAATCACCGCCGGTTTGTTCGGGTACCATCCTGACTGAATACGCTCGCGGATGTGACGCGGCAAACGGTGCTCCCCCTGCTCCTTCTCGATCAGCATCAGATGCAGATCAAGGCGCTCGCCTTCGGCACGCAAGAATCGCCAGGCATCGCCCCTGCTTTGCTGTTCGCGCAGGTTTACCGCCTCACTCGCCAGCTCATGCAGGCCTACTTGTCGTTCAATGGCCTGCCGCTCACGGTCCAGCAGGTAGCGTGTGGCAAGGTTGGCGGCAACCACGGTGATCGCCATGGCTAACCAGATCGACAAAAAGATGCGCCAGAATAAAGGGAACATAAAGCGCTTCATACCGCTGGCACCCGGTAGCTGTAGCCCAGCCCCCTGATCGTTTCAATTCTGGGCGGGTCATCGTTGCCGAGTTTTTTACGCAGGTTACTGATGTGCATATCCAGCGTGCGGTCATAGGCCTCAAGTCTGCGCCCGAGGGCCCACTGCATCAGGTCGGTTTTACGCACGACACTGCCGGCGTGCGCCAGCAACACCTGTAACACCTCGTATTCGGTCGCTGTGAGCTCGACCGGCGTATCGTGCTGATAGATCCGCCGTTGCTCCGGCTCCACCCGCAGATCGCCATAGGTTCGGTTGGCGTCTACGTCGGTCTTCTGGTCCCAGGCAATCCGGCGTAAGAGTGCCTGCAGCCGCGCAACCAGTTCGCGGGGGTTGCAGGGCTTGGGAATGTAATCGTCGGCGCCCACTTCAAAGCCGACAATCCGGTCGGTCTCATCACCGCGGGCGGTCAGCAAAATCACCGGCAGATGGGTCTGGCTCCTGAGCTCACGCAGTACATCCAGACCATTGATGTCGGGTAACATGATATCCAGAACCACAATGTCGCAATCCTGCCCCAACGCCAGCGCCAGGCCATCCTGACCGTTGGCCGCTTCGCGCACGGTAAAACCCTGATTGGAGAGGTATCTGGCCAGCAGCTCTCTCAGCTCGTCATCGTCCTCAATCAACAGTACCCGGTTCTGCATAATGGTTTCTCGTTCGTTATCCTCCACCAGTCTAACATGGCCAGTAACCTGTTCTGAGCCGGCAACTTTTTTCTTTACCGAACCTTTACACCACCCTGACACCATCAGACGCGGCTCAGGCGTGGCATCGGAATCCGTGAAACCTTCAGAAAAAGACGCAACAGCACTGCGCTGACATCGAGAAGTGATCACAAGGCGGGTTCTGTCGTATGGTATGTAGGTCGTTAACAGAGTCTGAATCCCATCATGTCAGAACCCGCTTCATTCGAGATTACCCTGGAAACCTGCGCCAGCGTTGCTGATATTCCTCAGCAGGACTGGCAACGACTGGCCGGTTGCAGCAGTCCTTTCCTGCGTTATGAGTTCTTTCAGGCTCTCGAAAGCTCGGGCTGCACCGTTCCAGAAACGGGATGGACGCCCAGCCATCTGATTTTCCGGATAAACGGCGAAATCTGTGGCCTGGCACCCGGCTACCTGAAAACCCATTCCATGGGTGAGTACGTGTTCGACTGGAGTTGGGCCGACGCATACCAGCGTCATGGCCTGCCCTACTACCCCAAACTCCTGATCGCTGTGCCGTTTACACCGTCTCAAGGTTCCAGGTTGCTTTTCAGCGATGCGCTCCGAGCGCAATTAACCCCCCAAATACTCAACGACCTGCTGACCCGACTGACCACACAGGTCGGTGCTCACTCCTGGCATCTATTGTTCCCGAACAAGGCCGATCAGGCCCTGCTGCATCATGACCAGGAATTGCACCGCATCGGCTGCCAGTTCCACTGGCACAACCGGGACTACCAGAGTTTTGATAATTTCCTCGGGGTGCTCACCTCTCGCAAACGCAAATCCATTCGCAAAGAACGGCGCCAAGTCGCAGACCAGGGCATCCGTTTTCGCCACGTTCACGGGCGGGATATCTCAGATCAGGCACTGTCAGCCTTTTACGTTTTTTATCAAGCCACGTATCTGAAACGGGGCCGGCCGCCCTACCTGAACAAACAATTCTTCGAACAGCTCAGAGAAGCCATGCCGGAGCATCTGCATCTGATTTTGGCGGTGCAAGAGGGCGAGATGATTGCCGGAGCACTGTTCCTGGCGGGTGAAGATACACTCTACGGCCGTTACTGGGGGTGCCTGGAAGAATACAACCACCTGCATTTTGAAACCTGCTACTACCAGGGCATTGAACTTGCGCTGGCGTTGGGACTCCAACACTTCGACGCCGGCGCCCAGGGCGAGCACAAGCTGGTGCGCGGGTTTGAACCCACCATAACTCACTCCTGGCATGGCATTCTGCACCCCGGGTTTCGGGAGGCTGTCGAAAGCTTCACTCATGAAGAAGCGAGCCATGTGGTAAGTTACTTTGACGACGCGCAATCAGCCCTGCCGTTCCGACAGCAGGAGCAGGATTAACTTTTATCATGTAAAACCAGGAAAGGAAGTCGACGGAGGTCGAACGCCATGGACACAGGCCAGCTTTGGAACCTTTTGACACTGAACAACCTGCCGCTTTTGCTTGCGGCCGCAGCGCTTCTGTTTGCCCTGATTGCCATCGTACTCATTGCGGGCGCCCGGCGCCGCCATCAGGAACAGATCACCACTCTGCGTGAGCGGGCCGATTGGCTCTGCCGAGAAGTGGACGACATCCGGGTAGTGCAGTTTAACCGGACCAGCCAATCGGGAACGCAGAACCAGGGCTCCTCGGCTCTGGATGGAGCCCGTTACCGGTCGGAAAAAGAAGCCTATGACAAGATCTGGCCCCAGGTTTGGCAACTGTACGAACGCCTCGGTATGTTCCTCAGAGCGGTCGAGGCCGGTGAAGCCGCCGGGGAGTTGCGACTGGAAGCCCGGCACGCGGCGCTCGAAGCCCGTAGCCTGATGAACCGGAATCGTCCATTTTGCAGCGAAGTGGTCGAGAGCCTGACCACGCGACTGATTGACACCGAAATCAAGGCGCACCTGGCCGCCTGCCAGCACCTGGACCTGCTGAAAGACGTCTCCAACGAATCGTCCAGCCACGACCGACGCGTGCTTCAGGACAAATGCCAGAGCCTGCATGAGGGCGACGCCCGGGATCTGATCAATCAACTGGCCGCCTCCATTCGCCAGCGAACCCTGAGAGCGTCGTGACGGTCTGCACCAGCATGTTCGTCAGAGTCTAGCGAACTCCAGATAACGACTGGCCGCCTGTTTCTTTTCATCCTGACTGTTCAGCAAATGCTGGCGAAGCCGGTCGATGATGCTGAAGTAGGCGTCCAGCGGCGATTTCTTCTTGCTCTGCCCTTTTGAGGCGTTGATAAAATCCTGCTGTTTTTTGCGGATCTCGTCGAGCTTCTCCAATGCATTCTGCATGGCTTCAATGCGGGCATTCACGGGACCGGAGCTGTCAGCGTTACTATTGGAACTCGCGTTACCATTCGAATTACCATTGCCATTGCCACCGCGAAAGCCGAGCGAAGTCATCTCCGCTGGAGCCTTTTCCGTGTTCTGTTCAGCCAGATCCAGTTCCTCCAGAGTCCGTACCTCACCATCGGTCGTCAGGTAAATGCCGGAAGCTTTGATCTGGCCGAGCGGAACACCTTGCGGGTTGGTCAGGGTGAAGCGGTCCTCCGTGCTGCCCACGTACAACGCCTGCACGCCCACCTCATCCAGTGACCGCAAAGCACCGCCACCGTCGGCGGTTTGTACCCAGACCGACAGGGATTTGAACACGTCGTCGTTAGCGTCGATCCAGAGGTTGCCGTCATCATCGTATTTGGCCAGTTCACTGAAACCGGAGCCGGTTTGGGGGCCGAATAATTCGGAGCCGTCGTCCACTTTACCGTTACCATTGCGGTCGAACACCAGGTAGCCACTGCCCGCCCCCAGGCTGGCAAACTGGCTGGTCTGGCCGTCGCCGTTCATATCAAACTCGAACAACGTGTCAGTCAACCGCGCGGTGGAAGCGCCGAAGTTGATCACCAGTGGATCGGTCAGCGGGCGTTCCTGAATCTGTATCAGCTCAGAGTATTCATAGGTTCTGGATTGGGACTGACGCAGCGACAAGGTGAAATCAATGGTTTCGCCGTTCTGCAAACTGATGCTGCCGGTGGAGGCAAAGCTGCGGCTTTCACTCTCTGAGTAGAACATGTATTTACCTGCGGTGACCGACAAGCTGCCTTGGGATTCGCCCACGGCATCGCCACCCAGTGCCACACGGCTGATGGTCAGGGCCTGCTGGCCCAACAGAAACAAGTCTGCGGATTTTTCAATCAGTTCGGCGCTGGTAAAGGTAGCAGAACGGTTATCCCCGTTAACCTGGCTTGCGCTGCTGAACGCCAGTTGTTCCTGGCTGCTGTAGCGATACGCCGCCTGCCGGAACAAAGACAGTTCGGTGGCACCGGCCTGCAAACCCTGCTGAGGCAAGCCACCATTTTGCTGAGTGATGCGCAGCTGGCTGCTGTCCACCGCCGATACCTGGCGGGTGCTGTTCTGAAACAGGGAAATCTGACTGGATGAAATCATGGTGCTCACGCCTCAACTGACCTTGTTGATGTATCGGCCAGAAAGCAGAAAACTTGAACGATTTTTAATCAGCCAAAATCAGGCGTTTATTAAAAATAGCGCACCACGGCCGCCGCCAGAAGACCCATGGCAATGGCCGGCAACGGTTTTCGGATCACCAGCATCGCGACACCCGTCGCGACCAGTGCGGCCAGCGCACCCAGATCGCCGGATACTGCCATAGGCACAATAATGGCAATCAGGACCGAGCTGGCCATGGTATTGATAAAGCTTTCAATCCGGGGGCTGATGCGCAGGAACGACATGATGAACACGCCACCAAAGCGGGTCACCAAAGTGGTCAGGGTCATGATCGCAATCAGCCCGAGCACGCCCAGGGTCGTGGTTTCAATGGCCATGGTCGCCCTCCGCCTCTGGCCTTTTTTCTTGAGGCTTTGGTTCCAGCCAGAATAAACCGATTACGCCACCGGCAAGCGCGCCTGCGACCACATGCATGTTGGGCGGCAACCACTTCCAGGCCGCCAGCGAGGCCACGCCGGCAACCAGCCAGGCCACCAGCACCCGCGGCGATTTCTTGCCACCCAACGCCATGGCAAACAGGAAGCAACCCAGCACCATATCCAGACCCAAAGCTTTCGGATTCTGGAGCAAGCCGCCAAAGTAAACCCCGAGGCCGGTACCGATGATCCACGTCAACCAAAGCACCAGCCCACCGCCCAGTATGACCTCCAGGTTACGCCGGCCATTCTGATAATCCTGGGCCGATACCGCCCAGTTGGCATCGGTCAGCAACAACAGCAGTCCGTAACGCCGGCCTGTTGGCACGTCTTTCAGCATCGGATACAGCGACGCGCCCATCAGCAGGTGTCGGGAATTAATAGCAAACACCACGGCCATCATCGGCAGCACCGAAACCTCTGTACCCCACATATCCACCACTGCAAACTGGGCGGCACCGGCAAACACAGTGGTACTCATAAGTATTGCTTCGAGCGGCGACAGGCCCTTCTGGATCGCCGCCAAACCAAAGGCAGCACCAAACGCCACCACAAACAATGAGATAGGCAATAGGCGGAAAAACTCGAGGCGCACGTTGCGCGACTGAAACTGATATGGGTAGGCAGGCATCTATAGAACTTATGACGTAACGCACAAAAACGCGAATAGGTATTAACCGTGACCCGGCAAATTTTTATGCTAAAAGCTCAAGCAGTTACATGAGCTAATCATGTTTATGAGCACGGAGAACGAGCTATTCCTGTCACCCGCCCTATTCAATCTTTGGTTGGTGACCGTGCGCTTCATTACCCCGATTGAGTTTTTAACCCGGTTTTACAACCTTGACCGAACTCTGTCCCTTTATAACCGGTCGAGAGATCACCCTTTACCGTAAAGTTGACCTTGTAGAACAATGAATCAAAGAGGTCAGACCATGTCAGCAGTAACCGCATCATTCCCCGTACGCCGTCAGGATTTCGGTTTTGAAGAAGTTCCACGGCACTGGGTCGACAGTGACCCATTTATGACCCACCTGTTCAATGCACTCTCTGCCTTGTTTCCTGATGGCGAGCGTTTCTTCGTAGACAGCGTGCGCGCAGTGCGCGATCAGATTAATGATCCGCAATTACAGAAAGACATAAGCGCGTTCATCGGCCAGGAAGCCATGCATGCCAAAGAGCATGGTCACTTCAACGAAGGCGCGATCAATCAGGGTTTTGACATAAAGAAGCTGGAACGCTGGACTCGCGGTTTTCTGTCGGCAAAAAACCTGCCGCTGCTGAACAACAAACGGGCACATTTGGCCGCGACCGTCGCTCTTGAACACTTCACAGGCATCCTGTCTGCCCAACTGCTCAAGCGTGAAGACCTGGTCAACGCCATCGACCCCTCCATGCGCACTCTGTGGGCATGGCACTGCGTTGAAGAGAACGAACACAAAGCGGTGGCCTTCGACACCTATGAGACGCTCTATGACAAGAGCGTGGTCGACTACGCCATCCGCATGGGTACCATGGCAATGATCACCGCGCTGATCATGGTGGCCATCCATTCCTTCATCGTGGAATTGATGCGCGAAGACAAGCAACTACTCAACCTGCGCTCCTGGGCCAAAGGCCTGAATCGGGTGTGGGGACCTAAAGGCCTGTTTACCGCGATCATTCCGGAGTACCTGGATTACTTCAAACCAGGCTTCCACCCCTGGCAGCACGACACCGAATTCCTGCTGCACAAATGGCGCAAGCAACTGGGCTTTTCCTGAGATTTTCTGCTACACCCCGATCTGCTTTGACCACCAAAGCGAGGCCTTCAGGGTCTCACTTTGGTGGTTATTGTTTGCAAATCATCAGCCGGGCTTGCGGGCGACGTAGACCGTGTTGAACGATTCCTTGTTCTGAAACGGATTGAAGAAGCTGACAACGTGGCAGTCGACATCAATGAACACGTCGCGCAAGACGGCCATAAACTCGTCGTCTTCGCCTTCATTCGACCACATGGCAAACACGCCACGAGGCTTGAGTTGCCGGGCCATCAGGGTAATGTTTTCGGTGCTGTAGAAGCTGGCGCTGGAATCGTGCAACAAAGCCCGGGGCGAGTGGTCGATGTCGAGCAGGATGGCATCGAATTGCTTGCCGGGCGATTCGGGATCAAACCCGCCGGTTTGCGGATCGGCAATGGCGAGGTCGAAGAAGCTGCCGTGAATGTAACGATTGCGCGGATCGGCATTGAGGTCTTTGCCCAGCGGCACGAGTTCTTGCTGATGCCAGCCGATGACCGGTTGCAAGTATTCCACCACGAGCAATTCGCTGACACGCTGATGCTTGAGAGCTGCCACGGCGGTGTAGCCAAGGCCGAGTCCGCCCACAACGACACTGAGGTTGTCGCCGTCGGTTTCACCCAGGCCGATGTCTGAAAGAGCCACTTCGGCATCGACAAACATACTGGACATGAGGAACTCTTCACCCAGCTTCACTTCGTAGATATCCCGGTCACCCAGTGCCGGAATCTTCCGGCGGCGCAGCGTGATTTCCCCGATCACCGAGGGCTGGCTGTCAATTTGTTCGAAAAGCAGTCCCACAATTTTACTCCCTTAAACTCAATTGCCCTTTGCCTCAATTCGGGCGATATCGCCTGTGGGGGACAG